>DAIPHP010000200.1:0-1011 GCA_036771295.1 Ilumatobacteraceae bacterium | reverse complement strand
CCGGCTATCGCCCGAACGTGAAGGGCCACGCCAAGATGATCAAAGAAGCGGCGCGATTGATTCTCGCCGCCAAGCAACCGGTGCTCTATGTGGGTGGCGGTGTACTGAAGGCTCGTGCGGCGGACGCGTTGCGTGAACTCGCCGAGCTGACGCAGATTCCAGTGGTCACCACGTTGATGGCGCGCGGCGCATTTCCCGACTCGCATCCGTTGTGTCTCGGCATGCCGGGCATGCACGGCACGGCCACCGCAGTCACCGCAATGCAAAAGAGCGACTTGCTCATTGCGCTCGGTTCACGCTTCGACGACCGCGTCACTGGCAAGGTGGCCGCATTCGCACCCGACGCCAAGATCATTCACGTCGACATCGACCCGGCCGAACAGGGCAAGGTTCGCCGCCCAGACGTACCAATCGTCGGTGACTGTCGCTTGGTGATCGAAGAAATCGTGAAGGCGATCAAAGACATGCTGCAGTCGGGCGAGAAGCAGGCCGATGTCGGTCCGTGGCGCAGCCGTGTGAGCGGATGGCGCGAACAGTTCCCGCTGGCGTACGACCAGAGCCTGCCAGGTGCGGCGTTGAAGCCGCAGTTCTGCTTGGAGAAACTGCGTGACGGCGCACCTGAAGGCACCATCGTGGTGTCGGGCGTGGGTCAGCACCAGATGTGGGCAAGCCAATACTGGCGATTCGAAGAGCCGTACACGTGGGTGAACTCGGGCGGTCTCGGCACGATGGGCTTTGCCGTGCCGGCTGCGATCGGTGCGAAAGTCGGTCGCCCCGACAAGACCGTGTGGGCAGTCGACGGCGACGGTTGCTTCCAGATGACCGCGCAGGAACTCGTCACCGCGTCGCTGGAGAAGATTCCGGTGAAGATCGGCATTCTCAACAACTCGTACCTCGGCATGGTGCGCCAGTGGCAGGAAATGTTCTACGGAGAGCGCTACAGCGAAGTAAACCTTTCCGGCACGCTGCCTGACTTCGTGAAGTGGGCCGAGTCGATGGGTTGTGTCGGCA
>DAIPHP010000199.1:0-1017 GCA_036771295.1 Ilumatobacteraceae bacterium | reverse complement strand
TGCAGGGCGACGTCGGCGAAGACCAGTCGATGATCATCAACATGGGCCCGCAGCACCCGAGCACGCACGGCGTGCTGAGACTCATGCTCGAGCTGCAGGGCGAGACGGTGTTGCGCTGCAAGCCGATCATCGGGTACCTGCACACGGGCATGGAAAAGACGGGCGAGTCGCTCACGTTCTTGCAGGGCGGCACCAACGTGACTCGAATGGACTACCTCTCGCCGCTCAACAACGAGCTCGTGTTCTCGATGGCCACCGAGAAACTGCTCGGCATCGACGGCGACATCCCGGAGCGTGCGCAGTGGATGCGCATGTTGCTGTCGGAACTCAACCGCATGAGCAGCCACTTGCTCTTCCTTGCCACCAACGGCATGGACATCGGCGCGGTGTCGATGATGCTCTACGGCTGGCGCGAACGCGAAGAAGTGCTGCGGTTCTTCCAGAAGGTCACCGGATTGCGCATGAACCACAACTTCATCCGCCCCGGCGGTCTTGCCGCCGACCTGCCCGCGGGTTGGCGTGACGACGTGCTGCGTCTGCTCGACATGCTGCCCGACCGGCTCGCGGAATACGAAATCTTGATGAACGGCCAGCCCATCTGGCGCGAGCGCCTGCAAGGCGTCGGCGTCATCACCCAGAGCGAAGCGATCGCCCTCGCCGCGACCGGCCCGATCTTGCGCTCCACGGGCATCGCGTGGGACTTGCGCCGCGACATGCCCTACCTCAAGTACCGAGAAGTCGATTTCGACGTCGTCGTCGGCGCGCACGGGGACGCGTACGACCGTTACGCGATCCGGTTCAACGAGATCCGCGAGTCGATGCGGATCGTGCGCCAGATCCTCGAGAAGATGCCGAGCGGCGATTTCCGCATCCAGAACAAGAAGGTCACGCCGCCGCCGCGCGGCCGCATCGACGAGTCGATGGAAGCGCTCATCCACCACTTCAAGATCTTCACCGAGGGCTTCAAAGTGCCCGAGGGCGAGGTGTACGTCGCGATCGAATCTCCTCGCGGCGAGA
>DAIPHP010000198.1:0-1034 GCA_036771295.1 Ilumatobacteraceae bacterium | reverse complement strand
TTAGGCTCGAGCCCGATGTCGCCACGCCCGAAGATCATTCTTGATTGCGACCCTGGGCATGACGACGCGTTCGCGTTGATCGTTGCCGCGAAATTCACGAACCTGCTGGGAGTCACCACCGTGGCCGGCAACGCGGCGCTCGAATTGACCACGCGCAACGCACGAATCATCCTCGACTTGTGCGGTTCGAACGCGCCGCTGCACTCGGGTGCGAATCGCCCGCTCGTGCAGCCACCGGTGTTCGCCGACTACGTGCACGGCAAGAGCGGGATGGACGGCGCCGAGCTTCCCGAACCCTCGCGCCCTGCCGACTCGACGAGCGCGATCGACTTCATCATCGACACCGTTCGGGCCAACGAGGGAGCATGGTTGGTGCCCACTGGTCCGCTGACGAACATCGCCCTCGCCCTCACGCGGGCCCCGGATCTCGCCGGTCGCGTCGCTGGAATCTCGCTGATGGGCGGCGGGCGAATCGGCAACCGTACGCCGACGGCGGAGTTCAACATTTGGCTCGATCCCGAGGCTGCGGCGACCGTGTTCGACTGTGGCGCGCCGATCACGATGGCTGGTCTGCACCTCACGCACGAGTTTCAGGCTTCTCCCGCGCGAATCGCGATGGTCGAGAAGTCGCATCGCACGTTGGGCCCGCTGCTCGCCGGACTGCTGCGATTCTTCAGCGGCACGTACGTGAACCGTCACCATGGCTTCGTCGGTGCGGCGATGCACGACGTGTGTTCGGTGCTCGTGCTCACGCACCCGCATCTGTTCACCACGTCGCAGAGGTACGTCGGGGTCGATGTCCACGGGAACCACACCCGCGGCATGACCGTGATCGACGACCGTCACTTGATCGATCGCCCGGCTGCGAACGCCACGGTGCTCGAGACGATCGACGCCGACGCGGGCTTTGCAGCCATTTGCGAAGCCGTCGCGGCCTGCCCGTAGTCGCGCGATTGGCGCCCTCGGCAGGACTCGAACCTGCGACACCTGGCGCCGGAGGCCAGTGCTCTATCCGCTGAGCTACGAGGGCAGCG
>DAIPHP010000197.1:0-1095 GCA_036771295.1 Ilumatobacteraceae bacterium | reverse complement strand
TCGAACGACGCGAGGTACGCGTCGCGCAGGTAGAGCAGTTCGGTCAGTAGTCGTCCATGCCGTGGTCGTGGTCGTGACCACCCGCGGCCGGCTCCTCGGGCTTGTCGGCGATGACCGCCTCGGTGGTGAGGAAGAGCGCGGCAATCGACGCGGCGTTCTGCAGCGCAGAACGAGTCACTTTTGCTGCGTCGATGACACCGATCTTCACCAGGTCTTCGTACTCTCCGGTCGCGGCGTTGAGGCCTTCGGAGCCCTTCAAGCCCTTCACGCGCTCGACGACCACGCCGCCCTCAAGGCCGGCGTTTTCGGCGATCTGCTTGAGCGGGGCTTCGAGCGACTTGGCCACCATGCGTGCGCCAGTGGCTTCGTCGCCTGCCAACGACTCGACGGCCTTCAGCACCGCGGCCTGCGAGCGCAGCAACGCGACACCGCCGCCGGGCACGACGCCCTCTTCGATCGCGGCTTTGGTGGTGCTGACCGCGTCTTCGATGCGGTGCTTCTTTTCCTTGAGTTCGACTTCAGTCGCTGCGCCGACCTTCAGCACGGCGACGCCGCCCGACAACTTGGCGAGTCGCTCTTGCAGCTTCTCGCGGTCGTAGTCACTGTCGGTGTTGTCGATCTCGGTCTTGATCTGGTTGATGCGACCGTTGATGTCGGCCTCGTCTCCGGCGCCCTCGATGATGGTGGTCTCGTCCTTGGTGACGACCACTTTCTTCGCGCGTCCGAGCAGGTCGAGCGTGACGTTCTCCAGTTTGAGACCGACTTCCTCGCTGATGACTTGTCCTTTGGTGAGAATCGCCATGTCTTGCAGCATCGCCTTGCGACGATCGCCGAAACCGGGCGCCTTCACCGCGACGCTCTTGAACGTGCCGCGAATCTTGTTGACCACGAGCGTGGCGAGGGCCTCGCCCTCCACGTCTTCGGCGATGATGACGAGCTGCTTGCCGCCCTGCATGACCTTCTCGAGCACCGGCAGCATGTCGCGAACCGCTGAGATCTTGGTGCCGAGGAAGAGAATGTACGGGTCTTCGATCACCGCTTCCATGCGGTCGGTGTCGGTGACGAAGTACGGCGAGATGTAGCCCTTGTCGAAGC
>DAIPHP010000196.1:0-1111 GCA_036771295.1 Ilumatobacteraceae bacterium | reverse complement strand
CGACGGGCAAAGCCAAGCAGATCGCGTTGTCGTACGCGTCGGCGATCGGCGGCGGGCGAGCAGGTGTCATCGAAACCACGTTCCCCGAGGAGACCGAGACCGACTTGTTCGGCGAGCAAGTCGTGCTGTGCGGCGGACTCACCGCGCTGGTGCAGGCTGGCTACGAGACGCTCGTCGAGGCTGGTTATCAGCCGGAGATGGCGTACTTCGAGTGCCTGCACGAAGTGAAGCTCATCGTCGACCTCATGTACGAAGAAGGCATCGCCGGCATGCGCTACAGCATCAGTGATACTGCCGAATACGGCGACTTGTCGCGCGGGCCGCGCATCATCGATGCCGACACGAAGAAGCGCATGAAGAAGATCCTCGAAGAGATTCAGACTGGCAAGTTCGCCGAAGAGTGGATTGCCGAGAGCGACTCGGGTCGCAAGCGATTCAGCGAGCTGCGCAACGCGGGCAAGAATCATCCGATCGAAAAAGTCGGTGCACAACTGCGTGCGATGATGCCGTGGATCTCGAAGGGAAAGAAGAAAGTCGCCGAGGTGTCGGGTGGCTGAGTCACCTTCCGGTTCGTCGGCGACGGGTGCGGCGCGCGTGGTCATGTACACCACGACGTGGTGCGGCTACTGCAAGCGCCTGAAGCGAATGATGCAAGACGACGGCATCGTGTTCGACGAAGTCGACATCGAGCAGGTGCCGGGCACGGCCGAGATCGTGGAGAAGGTCAACAACGGCAACCAGACGGTGCCGACGCTGGTGTTCTCTGACGGAACTGCGATGACCAACCCGTCGCTGGCCAAGGTGAAGGAAAAACTCGCCGCGCTACCTGGCTGACCGTGGTTGCCCGGCAGACGGGCGAGCGTCAGCCACCCGGGCAAAACCCGACTTGACAGGTCAACAATTGGATGTAGCCTGACCCGCCATGACTAACAACTCTTGGGGTTTTGAGACCCGCCAGATTCACGCCGGGCAAGAGCCCGACTCCGCAACCGGCTCGCGCGCCGTGCCGATCTATCAGACGACGAGTTACGAATTCCGCGACAGCAACCACGCGGCGAACCTGTTCGCGCTGGCCGAGATCGGCAACATCTACACGCGCATCATGAACCCC
>DAIPHP010000195.1:0-1121 GCA_036771295.1 Ilumatobacteraceae bacterium | reverse complement strand
GGCGTGCCGAATTGGGCGCAGACCACCGTCGTGGGAGGCTGAACACCGTGGACTTTCGCTCGCTGCTGCCGGTGCAATCGACGGACTCTCGCATCGCGCAGCTCGAGCACCGAAAAGCCCAGCTGCCGGAACACGCGGCTGCCGCGACGGCACAAAAGGCGCTCGCTGCCGTGCAGGCAGAGATAAAGCGACTGGAGAAACGTCGTGGTGAGATCGCCGTCGAGATCGAGCGCCTCGAGAAGCGCGGCAAAGAACTCGATGCCAAGAAAGCAAAGTACGAACACCAGTTGAAGTCGGTCGTCGTGATGCGCGAAGTCGAAGCGCTGCAGCACGAGATCGCCACGATCAACGCGGAACACTCGTCGCTCGACGATGCCGAGCTCGCCTTGCTCGACGAAAACGAGACTCTCGACAAGTCGCTCGCTGACGCCCGCGGCGCACTGCCGCAGCGCGAGTCTGACGCGACCGACGCCGCGGCGCGGCTCACCGCGGCTCTCGCAGCCGTCGACGCCGACCTCGCGGCGGCGCGCGACGAGCGCACACGCTTGGCGGGCAGTAGCGATGCAGAGTCGCTCGCGCTCTACGAGCAGATTCGCAAGCGCATGTCGAGCGCCGCGGTCGCCGAACTCGCCAAAGGTTCGTGCGCGGGATGCCACACTTCGATCTCGCCGAAAGAACAGGCGGAGATCAAGAAAGTGGCCGACACGTCAGAAGCACGCTGCCCGTACTGTGGTTGCCTGCTCGTGGTCTGAGCCGGCCCATGTTCTTCTGGTTTCTCGCCACCGCGATTCTCACCATTGCGTGGGTGTTCAAAGACCCGCGCTTCGACTATCGCCTGCTCGCCGTTGGCGCGGTATTGCCCGACATCATCGATTGGCCGACCGGATGGCGAGTGATGCACTCGGTGGTCACGAGCATCGCCTTGCTGGCGATCGTGATGCTCGTGACGATCGGCCGCAAGCCGTCACGCAAAGTGTTGCTCGGTCTGCCCATCGGCACGTTCTTGCATCTCGTCTTTGACGGCGCGTTCACGAACACTGAGATGTTCTGGTGGCCGATCGGTGGCTGGGAGTTCTCGGCTGAAGCGTTGCCGGTGGTCGCCCGCGGCTGGTGGAACGTAC
>DAIPHP010000194.1:0-1152 GCA_036771295.1 Ilumatobacteraceae bacterium | reverse complement strand
TGCTCATCGTCAGCCACCAGAAGCGCACGATGGAAGCCGGTGACAGCCTGCTCGGCGTCACCATGCAGCCGGGCGGCTCGTCGCGCGTGGTGGTGGAGCGAGTCGCCGCCAAGTCGGCGTGAACGAACTCTGGATCTACGTCGCCGTCGCGGCGGCGGTGCTCGTCGCCGGCGGTGCGATCGTCCTCGTGCGGCGTTCGCGTGTTGACGAGCCACCAGCGCCGCCTGCGCCGCTCGAGTCGGTTGCGCATGCCACGCCCGCTGCCCCCGTCGCGTCCGTAAGCGCTGCGCCGCCGGCACCTGTCGCCGAGCCGCCGGCGCCACCGTCGTTTCGCGACCGGCTGGCACGTGCCCGCGGCGTGTTTGCCGGCGCCACCTCGGGCGTGTTGCGACGCAGCACGATCGACCAGTCGACGTGGGACGACCTCGAAGAAGCAATGCTGCGAGCCGACCTCGGCGTGAAGGTCGCCACCGCGCTGCTCGACTCGTTGCGCGATCGAGTGAAGCGCCGAGACATCACCGATCCGTCCGCGCTCATCAGTGCTCTTCGTGCGGACATGACGTCGCGTCTCGTCGGCGCCGACCGTTCGCTCACGTTCGACACGTCCCGCGGCACGCCGAACATCTGGCTGATGGTCGGCGTCAACGGCGCCGGAAAGACCACGAGCCTCGCCAAGATCGCCGCACAGCAGATGTCCCAAGGCCGCAGCGTGCTGATGGCGGCCGGCGACACCTTCCGTGCCGCCGCCGGGGAACAACTCGAGACGTGGGCCTCACGCACGGGTGCGGCAATCGTGCGCGGGGCAGAGGGAGCCGACCCCTCGTCGGTGGTGTTCGACGGCGTGCAGAGCGCGGCCGCCCGCAGCATCGACTTGGTGTTGGCAGACACCGCCGGGCGGTTGCAAACCAACACCAATCTGATGGACGAGTTGCGCAAGGTTCGGCGCGTCGCGGAGAAAGCGGCCGGAGCGGTCACTGAAGTGTTGTTGGTGATCGACGCGACCACCGGCCAGAACGGTCTCGTGCAGGCTCGACAGTTCGCCGAGGCCACGCAGGTCACCGGCGTGGTGCTCACGAAACTCGACGGGTCGGCAAAGGGCGGCATCGTGTTCGCGATCGAGACCGAACTCGGCATCCCCGTGAAGCTCGTCGG
>DAIPHP010000193.1:0-1166 GCA_036771295.1 Ilumatobacteraceae bacterium | reverse complement strand
GCCCCCAACAAGTGGTTCCCGGCGTCGACGACGGCGACCGACAGCAGGTTGTAGGTGGCCAGACGCAGCATCACTTCTCGCTCGGACATCGTCGGTGGAATCGTCGGCTCGTGTTGCACGCAATCCTTGAGTTTGGTCTGCGGCGGCTCGCGCAACAGGCGCTGAAAGTGCACGACACCCATGTATCCGCCGGTCGGGGGCTCGTGCGGGCCGTGCGTGACGAACACCTGTGCGGCAATCGAGGCATGACGTTCGGGGTCGCGCACGTGGGCGAGTGCTTCGGCAACCGTGGCTTCCGGAGACAGCACGATCACTTCGGGCGTCATGAGCGCGCCGGCGGTGCCTTCCGGCCATGAGAGCAGTTGCCGCATCGTGTCGGCGTCGTCTTCGTCCATCGACTCGAGCACCTGGGTGCGCTGTTCGCTGCCCATCTTGCCGAGCAGGTCCGCGAGATCGTCGAACTCCATCTCGTCGAACACGCTGTTGAGTCGGTCGAGGTCCAAACCTTCGATCAATCGCAACTGTTCGTCTTCGGGAAGCTCCTCGAGCACGTCAGCGAGACGCTCGTCGTCCATCGCCGCGGCGATAGTGCGACGCTGTTCGATCGGGAGAGACGCGATGAACGTCGCGACGTCGCTCGGGTGCATGTTTCGAAGCCGTGCTGCCTCGGCCGCGACCGGCGTCTCTGGCGCGAACAGTGCCGCAAGTTCAGACCAGTCGACCAGTCGAAACGTCGGGCGCGACAGCAGTGCTCCGCGTTTTGCCAACCGCACCTTCGACACGCTCCACACCGGGTTGTGTCCGCCGTGATGGTGAAGTGCCACGTCGACGACGGTTTCGTCGGCGTGTTTCTTGTCGAACACGTCGGCGGCCAGCAGCCGCTCGCCTGCCCGAAGACGAAACGGGTTCAGATCGATGTCGTAGCTCTTCAGTCGCACGCCCGTGTTGTCGAGCGACGCCACCCTGGCGGCGGTGATGAAGATGCGTCGTCGCTGGCTGCTGGCGACGAAGCCGAGAACGCGCGGAGCCTCCGTGCCGCGACCGGGTACGACGACGATGTCGTCAATCTTGCCGATCGGAGAGCCGCCGGCATCGAGCAACGGCAACCGCATGATGCGGTAGGCGTAGATGAGGTCCGTTGCTGGCGTCACGAAGCGAGGCTACCC
>DAIPHP010000192.1:0-1175 GCA_036771295.1 Ilumatobacteraceae bacterium | reverse complement strand
TGGCAGACTCGGCGCAACGCACATGAGCACCGCCGCCATCATCCTGGCCGCCGGCCACGGCACACGCATGAAGTCGCAACGACCCAAGCCGCTGCACGTGATGTGCGGTCGGCCGATGGTGCTGCACGTCATCCACGCGCTCGAAGCCGTCGACCCGGCGCGAACCATGGTGGTGGTCGGCCACGGCGCCAGCCGCGTGACCGACGAAGTGCGGCTGGCCGCCCCCGACTGGGCGCACGTCGACTTCACCGAACAAACACGCCAACGAGGCACCGCCGACGCCGCGACGGTCGGGCTCGCCGCGCTCGACGAACGCGACGGCGTGACCCACGGCGACGTCGACGACGAGTCGACGGTGATCGTGATGCCGGGCGATACCCCGCTCTTGCGGGCCGAGACCATCGCCAAGTTGGTCCGCGAGCACGAGAAGTCGTCGAACGCCGCCACCTTGCTCACTGCCGTGCTCGAAGAGCCCTACGGTTACGGCCGAATCGTGCGCGGCAAAGACGACTCGGTACTGCGGGTGGTCGAAGAACGCGACGCCTCCCCTGCCGAACGAGCGATTTGCGAGGTGAACACCAGCATCTACGCCTTCAAGCGCGGCTTGCTGGGCCCGGCACTGCGACGCATCAAGAACAACAACGCCCAGTCGGAGTACTACCTCACCGACGTGGTCGAAGTGCTCACGTCGGTGGGTCATCGCGTCGGCGCATTCCAGGCCGACACCGTCGAAGTGACCGGCGTGAACGACCGCTGGCAGCTGGCGCTCGCCGAACGAGAGCTGCGCGCCCGCACGAATCGCGCGTGGCTGCTCGCCGGCGTCACGATGCTCGACCCCCGACAAACCTTCATCGACGTGACCGTGCAAATCGGCCGCGACGTCACGCTGTTTCCCGGCGTGATCTTGCAAGGCGCGACCAGCATCGGCGACGGCTGCGTGATCGGCCCGTCGGCTCGCCTCGTGAACACCGAAGTGGGCGCCAACAGCACCGTGGAACAAACGACGGCGCGTGACTCGGTCGTCGGCGAGGGTTGCGAGGTCGGGCCCTACGCGTTCTTGCCCGAGGGAACGAAGGTCGAATCGGGCGCCAGAACCGGTGCGTTCTATGATGGCTCGCAGTGAACAAATCGATCGACAAAGTCACCACCAAACGGATGGTGCTCTACAGCGGTCG
>DAIPHP010000191.1:0-1178 GCA_036771295.1 Ilumatobacteraceae bacterium | reverse complement strand
ACGAGCGGCGGTACGTCGGGCTCCTCCACGCTGACGCCGCTGACGTGGGGTCTCATGTGGTCGGTGGGATCTAACCAGAGCGGGCTCGGCAACGTGAGCGACCCAGCGTTGCTGCAGTTGTCCGACGGCAAGGTGCGGCTGTTCTTCAAGAACGGCAACGAGCCGCAAATCCCGCTCAGCGGTTTTGACAACAAGATTCACTCGTACGTTTCCTCCGACAACGGGGCGACGTGGACGCTCGAGAGCGGCATTCGAATCGACGTCGGCTCGCCGGTGACGGTCCGAACTGCTGCGAGCGGCGGATACGAGGCGTGGGGATGGAGGCCCGGAAGTGGCGGTGTTGATCGTCTGACTCGCTTCACTTCGGCATCTGGCTCTGACTTCACCGAGGGGCAGGGCTCACTCGTGCCCACGTCGTCGTGCAAGAACGCAGACGGCTCGGCCGCAGGCTTCCTTGGTGACCCGCAAGTAGTCAGCGTCGCGAGTGGTTTTGTCGCATACGCCCACGACCTTGCCTCTGGCAAATCGGCACCGTTCAAGCGGCAGGCATGCAAACTCACTTCTGCTGACGGCGTGAATTGGAGCATTGACGCGAGCGGCACGTTCGCCTTCGACCACGACATCCAGACGAACCCGGAGATGTATCGCAATGCCGCGGGTCAGCTGGAGCTTTGGTTTCCGACCGACAAAGGTTCGGTGAAGACGGTCGAGATTCGAACGTCGTCGAACGACGGAGCATCGTGGAGCGCGGCATCGACACTGTCATGGATGCCGAACGATCCCGAACGTCTCGACCTCGCGAACGGCACCTCATTGCTGGCGTTCGGCAACTTCGACCATCGCGTCGGGGGGCTTTTGGCGCTAAGCAAGAAGGTTGCCGGCACGTACTCTGCAAGTCGCGACGAAAAAGTCGACCAGGTCACGTGGACGGTCTCGGGAGCCAAGCAGAGCGACATCAAAGTAAAGAACCTCTGTCGGGGCCGCGACGAAACTGCGAGCGCGACGTTCACTACCAGCGGCTCGAACCTCGTGGTGACGTTCAAAGATTCATCGGTGGGATGCGCGTACTTGTTGGTGGGCTCCTCGCAAGCGATCAGCTGACGACGACCGCCGACAGATCGTGTTCGTGAACTAGCGCACGAACACTGCACCGGGCGTCGGTAGCCTGAGAGTTCTCG
>DAIPHP010000190.1:0-1184 GCA_036771295.1 Ilumatobacteraceae bacterium | reverse complement strand
AGCAACCAAGGCCACCGTGCGGTCCACCGGATTGAACGCCTGCTACGTGCGACCGCTCGCGTACTACGGCTACGGCGAGATGGGTCTCAACACGCTGCCGTGCAAGGTCGACGTCGCCATCGTGTGCTGGCCGTGGGGCGCCTTCCTCGGCGACGACGCGCTCGAAAAGGGCGTACGCGCCAAGATTTCGTCGTGGACTCGCCACGACCACAACATCATGCCGCCCGCCGCGAAGACCGTCGGCAACTACGTGAACTCGTCGCTGGCCAAGGTGGAGGCGCTGAAGGCCGGTTACGACGAGGCAATCATGCTCGCGCCGAGCGGTCTCGTCGCCGAGTGCACCGGCGAGAACATCTTCGTCGTGCGACAGGGCAAGATCCTCACGCCGCCGTTGTCGGCCGGCGCGCTCGAGGGCATCACCCAAAACAGCGTGATGACCATCGCCCGCGACCTCGGCTTCGACGTGCGCGTCGACAACATCGCCCGCAGCGACTTGTACATCGCCGAAGAGATCTTCGTCTGCGGCACGGCCGCAGAAGTCGGATCGGTGCGCGAAGTGGATGACCGAAAGATCCCGTGCCCCGGCCCGATGACGATGGCCATCGGTCAGGCGTACCGCCGCGCAGTGCGCGGGCAAGAAAAGAAGTACGCCCACTGGTGCGAGCTCGCATAAAGGAAACGTCGTAACCGCATGACCGCCCGTCTCGTGCTTCCCGCCAACCACGTGGAGGTGTTCGACACCACGCTGCGCGACGGCATGCAGGTCGAGGGCGTGTCGGCGAGCGTGGTCGACAAGTTGCGTATCGCCGAGCAACTCGATCATCTCGGCGTGCACTACATCGAGGGCGGTTGGCCCGGCGCGAACCCGAAAGACGAGGAGTTCTTCGCCCGCGCCAAGCGCGAACTGAAACTCTCCACGTCGCGTCTCGTGGCGTTCGGCAGCACCCGTCGCCCGGCCGGCAAAGTCGACGACGACGCCACGTTGCGCAACCTGATCAACGCCGAGACCAGCGCGGTGTGCATCGTGGCCAAGAGCTGGGACTACCACGTCGAAACCGCGTTGCAGACCACGCTCGACGAGGGCGTCGCGATGGTCGCCGACTCGGTGAAATACCTCGGCAGCCACGGTCGCATGGTGATGGTCGACCTCGAGCACTTCTTCGACGGCTACAAGCGCAACCCCG
>DAIPHP010000189.1:0-1188 GCA_036771295.1 Ilumatobacteraceae bacterium | reverse complement strand
TCCGTCTCGAAGACTGCGCCGACGACGTCGCGGCAATCGCCGACGTGTTCGGCGTCGGCACGTTCATCCCCGTCGGTTACTCGATGGGTGGCGCGATCGCGCAGCTCGTCGCTGCTCGTCACGAGCAGCGAGTGCGCGGGCTCGTGCTCGCGGCCACTGCCGGATACTTCGCATCATCACGCGACGAGCGCCTCAACTTCCTCGGGCTCACCGGTCTGGCACGACTGTCGCGCCTGACCACCGCTCAAGCCCGGTCGTGGGTGACCGAACAGATCTACCTGCAGCGCAAGACGCACAAACTTGCCGACTGGGCGGCGCGGCAGATCGCAAGCCACGATTGGCGTCACATTCTCGAGGCGGGCAGCGCGATCGGCGACTTCGACTCGCGGCCGTGGCTGCACGAGCTGCAGGTACCGGGGGCGATGATCGTGACCACCAATGACAAGGTCGTGGCACCGCACCGCCAAGAAGAGCTCGCTGCGTCGCTCGCGCTGCCGACCGTGACGCACCGAGTGGATGCCGGTCACGACGCGGTGTTCGCGGCGCGCGAGCAGTTCGTGCCGATGCTGCTCGACGCCTGCCAGCAAGTCACTCGGCGTTCCGTCGCCGCCTGAGGGTTCACGCGACGCGTCGTCGCGACACTCGCGCGTCATGCCGGGTCACTCGAGTCTTCATCTGACGACGTGTCGGTCGAGACTTCGATTGCATCGCGCCACAGCCGCTCGACGGCGTCGGCGAGCGAACCCTTCGCGTTGCCCGGGTCGGTGACGATTTCTTCGGGCGTGTCGGCGAAGCGCAACACCGAACCGACGCCGCTGTCGCCGACCACCACCACCAAACGCACGCGGCGTCGGCGGGGGTGCACGCTCGGAGGCAGGTCGTCGTCGGCATCGTCGTCGACGGGCGCGGCCCACCCGCAGGTGAGCACCGCGGCGGCGTCGAACATGCGCGCTATCGCGCTGCCGCGCGACTCGAGCAACTCGTACACGTCGCCGTGCTCGGCGAGAAACGAGATGCGCAAGGCGCCGTCGGTCTTTTCGTCGACGCCGTCAGCGTCGACCACGTTGATGCCGTAGAGACGGGCCCGCTTGAGGTCGAAACCCGACAGTGACAAGTTGAGGCTGTGCTCGACGCAGGTCGCCAAGGCGACCGGACTGACCGTTGAAGTGTTCATACTCGGGTGTGTGC
>DAIPHP010000188.1:0-1205 GCA_036771295.1 Ilumatobacteraceae bacterium | reverse complement strand
CGCAGCATGCAGGCGACCATGTCGTCGATCAAGCGGTGCTCGTAGGTGAGACCGGCCTTGTCGAACTCGGCCTTGAACTCTTTCTCGAACACCTCGGCGAAGATGTCCTTGAACTGGCCGTCGTAGGCCTTCAAGATCGTGTTCTTCGTGCTCAGGTACACCGGGTAGTTGCGCTGCAGGCCGTAGTTGAACGACGCGCGAGCGAAATTGCGGATGCTCTCGTCGTAGTTGTACATGCCCATGATCACGCCGCGACCCTTGAACTTCGCGACTTCCATCTCCACGGGCTTGCTGCCGTCTTGCGGAACGTACGTCATGGTCACGGTGCCGGGGCCGGGCACCTTGTAATCGGTGGCGCGGTACTGGTCGCCGTGCGCGTGACGGCCGATGACGATCGGCTTGTTCCAGTGCGGCACCAGGCGCGGCACGTTCTTGATGATGATCGGCTCGCGGAACACGACGCCGTCGAGAATGTTGCGGATCGTGCCGTTGGGCGACTTCCACATCTGCTTCAAGTTGAATTCCTTCACGCGGGCCTCGTCGGGCGTGATGGTGGCGCACTTGACGCCCACGCCGTGCTTCAAAATGGCGTTCGCCGAGTCGATGGTGACCTGGTCGCTCGTCTTGTCGCGGTACTCGATGCCGAGGTCGTAGTAGTCGAGCTCAAGGTCGAGATACGGGAAGATCAGGCGGTCCTTGATGAACGCCCAGATGATGCGGGTCATTTCGTCGCCGTCAAGGTCGACGACAGGAGTAGTGACTTTTATCTTGTTTGGCACGCAAGTACCCTACTTGTGAATGGACTTCGCGTGGAGCAGCGAACAGGTGCTGCTGCGCAAACGAGCCCGCGAACTCGCCGCTGACGCCGTCGCACGTTACGGGCGGTCAAACGACAGCTGGATGAACGGTTACTCGAAGGAGTTTTCGCGCGAACTGGGCCGCGAAGGCTTCATCGGCATGACCTGGCCGCGCGAATACGGCGGCGGCGGGCGCCCGGCCATCGACCGCCTGATCGTCGGCGAAGAAATGATCGCCGCCGGCGCGCCGATAGCGGGCATGTGGTTCGCCGACCGGCAAATGGGCCCGGCCCTGTTCGGCTACGGCTCGCGCGAACAGCAAGAACGTTTCTTGCCCGACATGTTGCGCGGCGACACCACGTGGTGCATCGGCATGAGCGAGCCCAACGCCGGCAGCGACCTCGCCTC
>DAIPHP010000187.1:0-1225 GCA_036771295.1 Ilumatobacteraceae bacterium | reverse complement strand
GGAGCTCGACACCGGCCTCGCCTTCGTGGAGAGCTTCAGCCACAGCGTGGTGGTGAACGGCGGCGACTCGCTCGCGTGCTTCGACGCGTCGGGTGCGGGCAGCGGCAAACAAGTGGTCGAGTCGATCCGAAAGTGGTCGAACTCCCCCGTTTCGCACCTCGTGTACACCCACGGGCACGCCGACCACGTGGGCGGCAGCTTCGCATTCGCCGACGACGCTTCGTCGCGCGGTGCCCCGCGACCGCGCGTGGTGGGCCACTCGCAGGTGCTGGCGCGCATGCAGCGCTACGAAGACACGTCGGAATGGAACGTGCTCATCAACCGGCGGCAATTCGGCGGCATCAAGTCGGAGATGCGCGCACCGATGAACGCGTCGATGGGATCGTTCCACGACCCTTCGCGGTTCTTGCCCGAGGGCACGCTTCGGCCCGACGAAACGTTCGACGACCGGCTCGACCTGCGCATCGGCGACGTGACCGCCGAGCTGCACCACGCCCGCGGCGAGACCGACGACCACTTGTGGGCGTGGGTGCCGGCGAAGAAGTGGATGTTCACCGGCGACTTCATCATCTGGAACTTCCCCAACGCAGGCAACCCGCAAAAGGTGCAGCGATACGCGCTGGAGTGGGCGCAGGCGCTGCGCGCGATGATCGCGCAAGGGCCGGAGTTGTTGGTGCCCGCGCACGGCCTGCCGATCGCGGGCAAGGCGCGAATCGCGAGCGTGCTCGGCGACGTTGCCAGCGCGCTCGAATCACTCGTGCGGCAAGTGCTGGAGATGATGAACGCCGGCGAGACGCTCGACACCATCGTGCACACGGTGAAAGTGCCGGCCGACGTGCTCGCCAAGCCGTACCTGCGGCCGTTCTACGACGAGCCCGAGTTCGTGGTGCGAAACATCTGGCGGCTGTACGGCGGATGGTGGGACGGTGCAGCATCGCGACTGAAGCCGGCGCCGGACTCGGTGCTCGGCGCGGAGATCGCGTCGCTCGCCGGCGGTGCCGACGTGCTGATCGCGCGAGCAAAGGGCTTGGCCGAAGACGGCGACATTCGCCTGGCGTGCCACCTTGCCGACTTCGCGGCGTGGGCGGCGCCCGACGACCCGACGATTCACACTCGCCGAGCGGAGATCTACAACCGTCGACGCGACACCGAGCTGTCGCTGATGAGCAAAGGAATCTTCAAGGCGGCGGCCCGCGAGTCGGAAGCCGTCGTCAAGCGACAGCAG
>DAIPHP010000186.1:0-1228 GCA_036771295.1 Ilumatobacteraceae bacterium | reverse complement strand
TACACCCACGCCACTTCAGAGAGAAAGCTGCCGAACTTGGTGCGGTGCGGTGCCACTTGGGCCTGGGCCGTGAAGAACTCATCGTCACCGGCGGTCACGGTGACTCGTTCCGACTTGATGAGATCGTCCGACTTGGCGAGCAGCGCGTTTCGTTCGGGAGAACGCTCCCATTGGCGAAGATGCAGCGCGTCGATGAAGCGAAACACGATGTGATATTCGTCCGACTCCTTGCCGGGGTGCAACATCGTCGCACCGAGACAACCGGGCGCCGACTGCACCGTTTTCACCATCTCCTCGGACCACGAATTGAACTCGGCGGACCGACCCGCTTTCACCGTGCGAGCGATGGTGACCGTGACCGATCCGGGCGCGATCCGGGGCAACTTCGACGTATCGAACGGCCCGGTGAGTTCAGACACGAGGTTCACAGTAGTTCTCGCCATTGCCTGAACCAGACAACAGTTTGCGCAGGCGGCTCATCCGGCAACATGGCGACGGTGCGCGAGGTTGCTCGTAGAATGTGAACATCAGGTGTCAAGGTCCGCGCCGCAGCACCACGCCATGAGCACCTCAATTCTCGACACCGGCATCAAAGTGGTGCGCAACGTGAACGGCTTCACCGTCGGCCGCGGATCGCTCGACCGCCTGCCCGACTTCGTCGATGCCCGCCGTAACGCTGTCGGTGGCGAGGCCAAGGTCGTCTACATGATCGACGGTTTCTTCCGATCCCGCCCCGACATCGTTGCGCGCCTGAAGGCTCGCGCGTCTGACGTCGTGCGATTCGTCGATGTCGTCGACGAGCCCACCACCGACGGCATCGACGCGATCACCGACGACGTTCGTCGCGCGGTCGGGGGACTTCCCGCCACCATCGTCGGTTTCGGCGGCGGAACGACGATGGACACCGCGAAGGCAATCGCCAACCTGCTCACCAATCAAGGCAAAGCCGCCGATTATCAGGGTTGGGACTTGGTGAAAGTACCCGCCGTGCACAAGATCGCGGTACCGACCATCTCCGGCACGGGGGCAGAAGCGACGCGCACCTGCGTGATGACGAACACCAAGACCGGTCTGAAGCTCGGAATGAACAGCGACTACACCGTGTACGACCAGATGGTGCTCGACCCCGATCTCACCGCCACCGTGCCGCGCAACCAGTACTTCTACACGGGGATGGACGCCTACATCCACTGCATCGAGGCGCTCGCCGGCTCGTACCGCAACGCCG
>DAIPHP010000185.1:0-1252 GCA_036771295.1 Ilumatobacteraceae bacterium | reverse complement strand
CGACGATCCCAGCAGCCTTTGTGCCAGTGGCGGCGCAAGTCGGGTGCGTCGTGCGGCACGCACACGAGGTGCCCGACGCCGACGCGGATCGTTCGGTTGCAGCCGGGGCACACGTACTCTTTTCGCGCTTCGTAGGGCTGCACGCGTCGAACCTCGACCGTGCCGTAGAGACCGTCCCAGATCGAGGGTGCGCGCGCGCCGCCTCGGCGCGTCTTTCGCTTGGGTTTCTTGGCTCGCCGCTCGGTCACGCGAAGAAGGCCCACGCCACCAACGCCGTGATGACGGCGAATGCGCTTGCAATGACGACATAGTCGACGCGCGAAGCCTTGTATTTGCGGTGAGGATCGAAACCCACACTGCAAGTATCGTCGTTTCATGGCCGATATCGAGGTCACTCGCAGCGAGTCGATCGCCACGGTGACCATCAACCGCCCGCAGCGCAAGAATGCAGTCACCGGCGACATGTGGGCACAGCTCGCGGAGACCTTCCGGTCGCTCGCGGCCGACACCGAGGTTCGCTGCGTGGTGATCACCGGGGCCGGCGGCGAGTTCTGCTCGGGCGCCGATCTTGCCGCGCGCAGCGCGAGCGGCAAGCCGATGCATCAGCTGGCGGCGATGCGCCACGTCAACGACGCGGCGTTGTCGCTGCATCGCATGCCGCAACCAACCATCGCCAAAGTGCGCGGCGTCGCCGTTGGCGCAGGGTGCAACATGGCGCTCGGCTGCGACCTCGTCGTCGCGAGCGAGACCGCCCGATTCAGCGAGATCTTCGCCAAGCGTGGTCTGTCGCTCGACTTCGGCGGCAGCTGGATTCTTCCGCGGCGGGTGGGCCTGCACCGCGCCAAAGAACTGGCGCTCTTCGGGGACATCATCTCAGCTGCCGACGCGCGTGAGCTCGGTCTCGTCAACCGCGTGTTGCCCGACGGCGAGCTCGACGCGTTCGTCGACGAGTGGGCGAAGCGCCTGGCTGCCGGCCCGCCGATCGCGCTCGCTCTCACCAAGCGGATGCTGAACAACGCGATGAACGTGACGATGGAAGAAGCGCTCGACGACGAGGGTGCGGCGCAGACCGTCAACTTCGGCACGAAAGACACGCTCGAAGCGATGGAAGCATTCATGCAGAAGCGGGAGCCGAAATTCAAGGGCTACTGAGCGTCGTCGTCGCGGTGCTCGCGCTGGTGTCGCCGTTCGCCGACGAGGGCGGCGACGAAGAAGGCGGCACCGACGTGTCGGAGTCGCTGATCATCGAGTC
>DAIPHP010000184.1:0-1284 GCA_036771295.1 Ilumatobacteraceae bacterium | reverse complement strand
ATCGAGACGCTGCTCAAGTTCATGGAAGACAACCGCGGAGACATCGTGGTGATCGTCGCCGGATATCCCAAGGAGATGCAGGGATTCCTCGACGCCAACCCCGGGCTTCGTAGTCGCTTCGACGTCGTCATCGACTTCCCCGACTACTCGACGCAAGAACTGACCAGCATCTTCGACCTGTACTTGGATGAGTTCAAACTCGAACTCACGTCCGAGGCTCGCGAGAAGGTGGTTTCGTTCACCGAAGGCATGGAACGTCGACGCGGCTTCGGCAACGGCCGTGCGATGCGCAACCTCTTCAACGAGGTGGTGCGTCGTCACGCCGTGTGGGCCGGTCGCAACGGGGCAATCGCCGACCGCGATCTCGTCGAGATTCCCGCCGAGGTGATTCCCGAACCGGGCACCGTGGTGAGCGCGCCCGATTCGGGCAGCCAGCACGGCACGTACCTCTGACGGGTCTTGTCGTCATACCTGACGCACATCGTGCGTAGGAAGCGTTACCACACCAATCAACCGCGGCCGCAAGGCCGCAGAAAGCAGAAAATCATGCCAGCAAACAAGAGTCACATCGTCATCTTGATCGACCGCTCGGGCTCGATGGAGTCCATCGCGAGCGACGTGATCGGCGGTTACAACCAATTCCTGCGCGCACAGCAAGCCGACGGCAGCGATGCCCGCGTCACCTTCGTGCAGTTCGACAGTCAAGACCCGCAAGAAGTGGTCGTCGCCGGAGCACCGATTAGCGAGGTCGTTCCGCTCAGTGCGGCTACCTTTGTGCCGCGCGGCGGCACTCCGCTGCTCGACGCGACCGGGCGGCTGATCTCACGTATTGCCGCGAATCAAGCCGAGCGTCGCAATGCGGGCCTACCGGACGAGGACATCCTCTTCGTCTCGATCACCGACGGAGAGGAGAACGCCAGCAGCGAGTTCTCGCTCGCCCGGATACGCGAGTTGATTCGCGAGAAATCGGCGGCTGGATGGAACTTTGCGTTTCTTTCCGCGGCGCTCGACGCGTACGGCGACGCGCGATCCATGGGTGTGCACGCAGGTGCGACCCAAGGGTTCGCGCCGGACGCGCAAGGCGTGAATCTCGCGTTCAACAGCTTGGCGCAGAAGACAGCTGGTTGGCGGGCGCAGAAGCGCCAGGGTCGGGCGTTTCGTGACGCCGACTTCTTCGGGGACGACAAGCAGGCCGAGGCAGACCGACGTCGTCGAAGGGAAAATCCAGATCCTTCGAGCAACTGACCTCGACCAGCTGACCTGACCCCTCCGTGGGGGGGGGGG
>DAIPHP010000183.1:0-1299 GCA_036771295.1 Ilumatobacteraceae bacterium | reverse complement strand
GAAATCATGTAAGAGAATCTCTCCGTAGCCCAGGCGCTCATCAGGGCGCTCGAGCACGAATACGTTGAAGTCATGTTCGGTCTGCCAGGCGGTTGCATCCTTCCCGCCTACGACCCTTTGCTCGAGTCGAAGATCCGCCACATCCTCGTTCGTCACGAACAGGGTGCGGGCCACATGGCCGAGGGTTACGCGCATGTCACCGGCCGACCGGGCGTTGCGATGGTCACGAGCGGTCCAGCCGCCACCAACCTCGTCACGCCGCTCTGCGATGCGTACATGGACTCCATCCCGATGGTCGGCATCACCGGTCAGGTGCCAACTGCGGCAATCGGCACCGATGCGTTCCAAGAGTGCGACACGGTGGGCATCACCCGCAGCATCACCAAGCACAACGAGCTGGTGATGAATGCACAAGACATTCCGATGGTCGTGCGCCAGGCATTCCACATCGCCACCACCGGTCGTCCGGGCCCGACGCTCATCGACCTACCCAAGGATGTTTTGCAGAACACGATGGAGTGGTACTGGCCGAGCGACGACGAAGTGCTCGACAGCCTGCCCGG
Source organism: Ilumatobacteraceae bacterium (assembly GCA_036771295.1). Taxonomy (GTDB): domain Bacteria; phylum Actinomycetota; class Acidimicrobiia; order Acidimicrobiales; family Ilumatobacteraceae; genus F1-60-MAGs027. The sequence goes on along the minus strand of DAIPHP010000183.1, from coordinate 736 downwards.
CTATCGCCCGAACGTGAAGGGCCACGCCAAGATGATCAAAGAAGCTGCGCGGCTGATTCTCGCCGCCAAGCAGCCGGTGCTCTACGTCGGCGGCGGCGTGCTGAAGGCCCGCGCGGCCGACGCGCTGCGCGAACTCGCCGAACTCACGCAGATTCCGGTCGTCACCACGTTGATGGCCCGCGGCGCGTTCCCCGACTCGCACCCGTTGTGCCTCGGCATGCCCGGCATGCACGGCACCGCGACGGCCGTCACCGCGATGCAAAAGAGCGACTTGCTCATCGCGCTCGGCGCGCGCTTCGACGACCGCGTCACCGGCAAGGTCGCGGCATTCGCGCCGGACGCCAAGATCATCCACGTCGACATCGACCCGGCCGAACAGGGCAAGGTTCGTCGCCCCGACGTGCCGATCGTCGGCGACTGCCGCCTCGTGATCGAAGAAATCGTGAAGGCGATCAAAGACATGCTGCAGTCGGGTGAAAAACAGGCGGACGTGGGACCCTGGCGCAGCCGGGTGAGCGGTTGGCGCGAGCAGTTCCCGCTGGCCTACGACCAGAGCGAGCCAGGTGCGGCGTTGAAGCCGCAGTTCTGTCTTGAAAAACTGCGCGACGGCGCACCGGACGGCACCATCGTGGTGTCGGGTGTCGGTCAGAACCAGATGTGGGCGAGCCAGTACTGGCGGTTTGAAGAGCCCTACACCTGGGTCAACTCGGGTGGGCTCGGAACGATGGGCTTTGCG
>DAIPHP010000182.1:0-1300 GCA_036771295.1 Ilumatobacteraceae bacterium | reverse complement strand
GCACGGGGCGTGATTCGCGACTCGGGACGACCCGCGAACTCGAGCCACGGTACCATTCGGACATGCAGTTGACCCCCTTGGACGTCGACTCCATCGACATCTCCGACCCCGACTTTTGGGTGCAGCCGCGCGAACACCGCGAGTCTGCCTTTTGGTCGATGCGACGCGAAGCGCCGATCAAATTCTTCAAGGAGATGCCGCTCGTCAACTTTCCGGTCGGCCCGGGGTATTACGCCCTCACCAAGCACGAAGACATCTGGGCCGTCAGCCGCAACCCAGAGCTGTGGTGCAGCGGCCAGGGGTCGAACATCACGACGCTGACGCCGGAACTGAACGAGTTCTTCGGCTCGATGATCAACATGGACGACCCGAAACACTTCCGTCTGCGCTCGATCGTCTCGAAGGGGTTCACCCCGAAGGAAATCACGCGAGTCGAGGAGTACGTGAAAGAGAAGGCGCGAACGCTCGTCGACGAGGTGCTCGAGCAGCACAGTGACGACGAGTTCGACTTCGTCGAGAAGCTGGCCGCGCCGTTCCCGCTCGAGATCATCTGCGACATGATGGGCATTCCGCGCAGCGACGCCAAACAGATTCTTGACTGGACCAACGTCATTCTCGGCGCCGGTGACCCCGACTTCGGCGGAACGCTGGAGAACCTGATGAAGGTGGCGCTCGAAATCTTCACGTATGCCCAACAACTGGGCGAATCGCGCCTCAAGAACCCGACCGACGACCTCACGTCAGTGATGATGCAGGCGGAGGTCGACGGACAGCGAATGTCGAGCCAGGAATTCGGAAGTTTCTTCATCTTGCTCGTCGTTGCCGGAAACGAGACCACCCGCAACGCCATCAGCCACGGCATGCTCGAGCTGACTCGGCGACCCGACCAGCAACGAATCTGGTTCAACGACTTCGAAAAGCACACCCGCACGGCGGTGGAGGAAATCGTCCGCTGGGCCTCACCGGTCATTCATTTCCGTCGCACCGCGACGAAAGACACCGAGATGCGCGGCATCAAGATGCCGGCCGGCACCAAAGTGGTGATGTTCTACAACTCCGGAAACCGCGACGAGGATCTGTTCGAAGACCCGTACCGCTTCGATGTGACGCGACAGATTCAGCCTGCCCAAATCGGCTTCGGGGCGGGCGGCCCGCACTTCTGCCTCGGTGCCAACCTCGCCCGGCGCGAAATCGCAGTGATGTTCGACGAGATTCGCCGCCGGCTTCCCTACCTGCACATCACCGGCGAACCCGCGTACCTGCGCAGCAACTTCATCAACGGCATCAAACGCATGCCGTG
>DAIPHP010000181.1:0-1313 GCA_036771295.1 Ilumatobacteraceae bacterium | reverse complement strand
ACGAGCACTGCGATCAGCCAGAAGATCGCTCCGCCGACGTGCTTCACTTTGTCGTCGCGCCACGATTTTCCGGCACGACCGAACAACTCGACGATGCCAAACACGGCACCGGGCACCAGCAGCCACGGCGTCATGGCTCGCACCGTGTCGGGTGTCGCTTCGTCACCGACGAGTCGCGCGCCGAGCCATCCGCCGAGGACAAGCAGCAAGAAGAACCGCAAGAATCCGCGCGGCAACCAGTAGAACAATCGCTCGCTGTTGGGCAGGTCGTCTTCCCACAACTTGAGCAAGGCAGGGCCGATGGTCAACACCGCCGCCACCAGTGTCGCCACGTTGATGCCGAAGAACGGATACGCGACGAAGAGGAAGACGGAGAACCGAACAGCCACCGACACCAAGCCCCATTGACGAGTTTGTGACACGAGTTTGGCCGGTTGCACAGCAACTGAGCGGTGCGGATACAAGCTGAGCGCAAGATCTTCGCCGGCGAGACGCACGATCATCGCCACCCAGACGGTCCATCGCACGGCCGTGACTGCTGCGGGAGACACGATGTCGAGACCCGAGAGTCCGTTGAGCGCCTTCACCATCGAACCCGACGCGAACGCGACGAAGACCGGCATCATCACGTAGTCGTAGAGGCGCTCGCGTGCGAAGTTCTCCGTATCGCGAGCACGACGCAAAGGTCGAATCACGTGCGCCAAGAGCGGTGCCGAGACCAGCAACACCCACACACCCAGCAGCGCACGAAGATCAGCGACATCTGTGACGCGGTCGAACACGACCACGGCAGCCGTGATGAGCACTGATGCAAGCAAGCCGCCCATCGCGTCGAGCGCGACGATGGCGACGAGTACGCAGAGAATCCACGTCGACGGCACGGTGACGTAGCCCTGGGTGTCGACAATCCAGCCGACCGTGGCGGCGACAGCCAGGCTCCACAGTGCCACCGCACGCGAACCCAGGATCGCGCGCAACCACGCACCGTCAACGAAGATGCGCGACAACAGCGCGGAATATGGCCCGACTTTCAGCGGGGCTTCCGTCATTGAGCGGTCAACCGTCGACGTGCCGAGCCCGCGCCACGAGCGGCTGCGGTCGCCACGGCCCTCTTCGCCAACCTTCACGCCTTTCAATTTCTTGGTGACGACGCCGGCGAGCTTGCCGCGGCGTTGCTCGCGTCGTTCAGCCGCTGCTCCAGCCGCAGCAAGCGACATCAATGCGGTTGCCGCCACCGCCAATTGGCGCGTGGTTTCGGGGTCGTTTTGCGGCGAGTATGGCTGCACCGTCTCGCGCGGACCGGCGCTTGGTGA
>DAIPHP010000180.1:0-1323 GCA_036771295.1 Ilumatobacteraceae bacterium | reverse complement strand
GTGAAGTGGTCGCTGCGACGAAGGGCTCGAGCGGCTCGTAACTCGGCGATGAGGCTGGCGTGGTTGTGTTCGGGAAACTTCGCCATGACCGGCGACCGCAATCCTTTACCCGCAGGTATCCAGTGGCAGTAGCCGAGCACGTCTCGAATCTCTTCGGCCGTGATCGTTTTGATGACTTGTGGTTCGTCAGTTTGATGTGGTGCTGGCATGGCGTCGCTTTCTCGTTGTTGTTGACGCCACGAACACCAGTGTTGTGCGCTCGTGGCGCCGCATCTCCTTTCGGATGGCACCGTGGCCTGGTGGGCTCGGTTGCCGTCGTCTCAGGTGAGACAACTTCGGATGCTGCACTCACCGTAACGCCGGGGTGTTCGCGCCAGAGGTGACATGCCACGACGCTCGATGCAGGCCAACAAATTCAACGTGCGACTCGAAAGACGGCCCGCACCTTTCACGGTGAACGGGCTATCTGCTGCGCGAGCTAGTCGTCGTCTCCGTAGCTGCCGCCACGGTCTTTCTTGCCGTCGCGCTCACCGATCTTCACGTCGGACCACACCGACTTGGCACCGGTGTGCCCGGCGTCGTAGACCGTCCACGACGCGCCGAGCGCGGTGGCGACGAGCACGAGCGAGACGACGCGGCGCAGCCACTTTGGCGAGCTCCCGTCGGTAGTCGCGCCAACGACGCCGGCGCTTGTCGCATTCCAGCGACGCTTCATCCACCACGGCAACACCACGATCGCCGCGACGAGCACGGCGAAGAAGACGATGGAAACCGTGCGCGAGACTTCACCGGCTTCCACGTGTGCGCGCAGCAACTGTCGTGGTGCGGTGTCTTCCACCGCCTCTTCGAGCTCTTCGCCCGTGCCGGCGGCGATGATCGCCCCGACCATGCCGACGCCAGCGATGGTGAGCGTCGCCCACTTGTAGCGCTCCCACCACGAGGGTCGAATGACCATGATGATCACGCCGACCGCCGCAAGCGGGATCAGCACCACGGGGAGATGCACGAACAATGGATGGGCGGGGATTCCGAAGATGGTGTCCATGAGACCACCGTAGAACGCCCGGGTAAGAACCGTTGAAGAATTGACCACCAACGCCCCGAAACATCGCCTGACAACCTCGCGGCACCCGTCACGTATGGTCACGACATGGAAGTCATCGTCGCAATTGCCATCGTCTTCGTGGCTGGCTACCTCGTGGGCCGTCGTCGCACACGACCAGCGAAACGCTCGTCCCCTGTCGCGGCATCACCGTCGCAGTCTCAGTCGTATCGTGCGACCGGGCGGCACTCGGGGTATCGAGACCGCGAGTACGGCGGGTT
>DAIPHP010000179.1:0-1352 GCA_036771295.1 Ilumatobacteraceae bacterium | reverse complement strand
GGCGCGAGCGGCCCGGTGCTCACCGCGGCGCTGCGCAGTGCCGGCTTGGTGCCGCAGTCGATCCCCGGCGAGTCGCTGATGTACCGCCTGTTCAACACGGTGGGCGAGACGCTGCCGTCGATGCTGCTCGCGCGCCAGGGTGCGGCGGCGATGCGGGGCAAGTCGCAGCGAATCGTGCGCGATGCGGTGCGAACGGCGATTCCCGAGCTCACCGCGCTGGTGCAGCCGTTCGCCCGTCAGATGATCGAGCGGCACCGCGCAGCCGGCGACAAGTTGGTGCTCGCCACCACCACGCCCTACGACTTTGTCGACGAGTTCGCGCGGTCGCTGGGTTTCGACGACGTCATCGGCACGCGGTACGCGGTGGATGCCGGCGGGCTGTACACCGGAGACCTCGACGGGCGTTTCGTGTGGTCGGGCGGCAAGCTCGCCGCAGTCAGCGACTGGTGCACGGCAAACGGCATCGACATCAAGATTTCATCCGCGTACAGCGACAGCGTGTACGACTCGCCGTTGCTCGAGGCCGTCGGTTACCCGCACGCGGTGAACCCCGACGCCCGCCTGCAGGTGCTGGCCGCCGCGCGCCGCTGGCCGATCGTCAACTTCGACGTGTCGCCCGGCGTGGTGAAGGTGCCGGTCATCGGCACCGAGTTGCAGAAACTTGCGCTGCAATTTGCGCGACCCGAGCTCATCCCGTTCGCGAAGTTCGCCATCGATGGCACGCAGAACATTCCGGCTGACGGCCCGGCGATTCTCGTCGGCAACCACCGCAGCTACTTCGACGTGTTCGCCGTGTCGCTCACGGTCGCCAAGACCGGCCGCACCGTGCGCTTTCTCGGCAAGAAAGAAGTGTTCGACGCGCCGGTCATCGGCCAGCTCGCTGCCGCGCTCGGCGGCATTCGTGTCGAACGCGGTACGGGCAGCGACGCGCCGCTCGAAGCCGCGAGTGCCGCGCTCGAAGCGGGGGAGATGGTGGCGATCATGCCGCAAGGCACCATTCCGCGCGGTCGCGCGTTCTTCGACCCCGTGTTGAAGGGCCGGTGGGGTGCGGCGCGGCTCGCGTTGCGCACGGGTGCCCCGGTGATTCCGCTCGGGCTGTGGGGCACGGAGAAGGTGTGGCCGCGCAGTTCGCAAGTGCCGATGCTGTGGAACGTCACGAACCCGCCGAAGGTGTCGGTCACCGTGGGCCCCGAAGTCGCGCTGCGCCGCGAGGGCATCGTGGCGGGCGACCCGAGCACGTTCGAGCTCGCCGATTCGCTCGCCGACGAGAACACCGTTCGCATGATGTCGGCGATCAGCAACTTGTTGCCGCCCGAAGCGCGCGAGCATCGCGAGCCCACCGAGGCCGAGCT
>DAIPHP010000178.1:0-1436 GCA_036771295.1 Ilumatobacteraceae bacterium | reverse complement strand
GTGAGCACCTCGCGCACGCGCTGCGGCTGAATGACCGCGGTGTTCGTCTGCGACTTCAGAGTCGCGACCTCGCGACACACTTCCATTCGTTGGGCGAGCAGCTCGATGATCGCGGCGTCGATGTCGTCGATCTGTTTGCGGAGTTCGTTGAGGTTGCTCATGCCCGCCGCCCGAACATCTTGCGGAGCGTCGAACCGATGCCTTTGGCATGGCTGCCGCCGCGCGCGCTGACGAGACGATCGACGTGTTTGGCGAGCACGTCCAATTCGATGTTCACCTTGTCTCCCGCGCGACGAGCGCCGAGCGTGGTGACGCTTGCCGTGTGGGGGATGACCGCCACCTGAAACGAGTCAGCATCGAGACCGAACACCGTGAGGCTGACGCCGTCGACCGAGATCGATCCCTTTTCCACCAAGAGATGCATTTGGTCGCGGCCGATGCGCACGCGCAGGTCTGGCGCCGGCGACACCACTTCTCCCACGAGATCGACATGTCCGAGCACGACATGGCCGCCGAATCGACCGTCAGCAGCCATCGGTCGTTCGAGGTTCACTGGGTCGCCCGGCTTCAGCGAACCCAGCGTGGTGCGACGGAACGTTTCGTCGCTCACGTCGGCTTCCCACCAACCTTCGCCGGCCTGCACCACGGTGAGGCAGCAGCCGTTCACCGCGATTGAGGCGCCGATCGGGCTGTCTTCGAGCACTCGTTGCGAGGTGATTCGCAGACGCGAGCCGTTGCGCGCCGCGACGGATCCGAGCTCTTCGACGATGCCCGTAAACACATGCAGAACGCTAACTGTGCCTGCTGCTTCACGCTGGTGCAGTCTTCTAGTGCATTCTCGGCGGGCGCATGTTGCCCCAGTGGATGCTCGCTAATCAAGCATTCGCAGTCGAATCACCGAGTCACTCACCTCGACCACTTGCACCTTCGCCGGTCTCGCACCCCAACACCCAGCCTGGAGAACATCTCCCAGTTGTGGCACGACGCCCGGGCGGAAGTCGAGGAAGCTCGCCGTAAGTTCGCGGTCAGTCTCTTCATTGAAGTCCACTTGCACGTCGGCGTCCAGATGTGCCCCGAAAAAATCGGGTTCAGCGATCGGCATACGGATTCTCCATTTGTTTGTTGAGGGTGTCAGCGAACATGCCAATTGTCAAGTCGTCCGCGAACGCAATCTGCACCGAAAAGTGGGGTAGATCAAACGTGGGCAGGATGCAAAGTTCGGCCTCGCGGGCCTCTCGGACCAAGCACCAGCACACTCTCTGAAATCGAAGTAGCGGGCGGCTACGTAGGGCGTGGTCCAGCAACGGCGGCGGCACGATGATGACGGATACGAGCAGTCGGTCAAATCTGGTGAGTGCTCGCAGTGCCGAGCTGCGAATCAGAGAGGTGGAGTGTGGACCGCCGCGCAAGACGAGCCAGTCGTCCTGCGGGGGTGG
>DAIPHP010000177.1:0-1463 GCA_036771295.1 Ilumatobacteraceae bacterium | reverse complement strand
CCGAAGGCGTCTTCCGCGCCGAGAATGTCGGTGAGCGCGGTGTACTTGCCGTCTTCGAAGATGAGACCCATCGCGATACCGGCAACCGGCGCGATGATCGGTACGCCGGCGTCCATGAGCGCGAGGCTCGATGCACACACCGACGCCATCGACGTCGAACCGTTCGACGACAGCACTTCGCTGACGAGTCGAAGCGTGTACGCGAACTGCTCCTGGTTCGGAACCACCGGGAACACCGCACGCTCAGCGAGCGCACCGTGGCCGATTTCGCGGCGCTTGGGGCTGCCGACTCGGCCGGTTTCTCCGTTGGCCCACGGGGCCATGTTGTAGTCGTGCATGTAACGCTTCTCGGTGGTCGGCGTGATCGAGTCGATCATCTGGTTCATGCGCGGCATGGCCAGGGTGACGACGTTCATCACTTGCGTCTCGCCGCGCTGGAAGAGACCAGTGCCGTGCGCGGTCGGCAGCAAGCCGACATCGGCCGACACCGGGCGCAAGTCGCGCGGGCCTCGACCGTCGATGCGCACGTTCTCCGAAACGACGCGCTGGCGCACCAAGTGCTTGGTGAGCGAACGAACCGCTTCTTTGATCTGCTTCTCCTGGCCGGCGAACTTGCCCGGCGCGTCGGCGCTGCCCGCGAGGGCGGCGACCGTCTCGCTCGTCGCTGCGTCGATCGCGGCGTTGCGATCTTTCTTCAGCGAGATGCGAATGGCCGGCTGCAACTTGGCGGTGGCGACCGACTCGACGGCCTTGTACAGCTCGTCGGTGTAGTCGAGCACCGGCGTGTACGCCAGCGGCTCGATCTTGCCGCGCGCCGCGATGACGCTGGCCGTCAGCTGACGCTGCAACTTGATCGACTCTTTGATCCACTGCTTCGACGCGTCGAGGCCGGCGGCAATCACTGCCTCGCTGACCTTCGGTGCGCCGTTGGAGTAGAACTCGAACGACTTCTCGGTGCCGCCTGCTTCGACCATCATGATCGCGACGTCGCCGTTGTCGAGCTCGCGTCCTGCGACGACGAGTTCGAACGTGCTGTTGTCGCCTTCTTCGAAGGTCGGGTGGGCGATCCACGTGCCGTCTTGCGAGTACGCCACGCGCACCGCGCCGATCGGGCCGTCGAACGGAATGCCGCTGATCATCAGCGCCGCGGACGACGCGTTGATTGCCAGCACGTCGTGCGGGTTGACCTGGTCGGCACCGACGACGGTGACGACGATCTGCGTCTCGTTGCGGTAACCGTCGGGGAACGCCGGTCGCAGCGGTCGGTCGATGAGTCGGCAGGTCAGAATCGCCTGCTGGCTCGGACGACCTTCGCGGCGGAAGAACGAGCCCGGGATCTTGCCCGCGGCATACGCACGCTCTTCGACGTCGACGGTCAGCGGGAAGAAGTCGATGCCGTCACGCACGCCCTTTGCGGCGTTTGCGGTGACGAGCACGGTGGTCTTCCCGATGCTTGCTACGAC
>DAIPHP010000176.1:0-1477 GCA_036771295.1 Ilumatobacteraceae bacterium | reverse complement strand
ACTCTTCCACCACCTTGCGCTCGACGGGTTTGTCGAAGTCGAGGCGCTTGCGCACGCTGCGGGTGGTCTTGAGCACTTCGTCGGCACTGAGGTTGAGTTTCATGGCACCTAGTCTGACAGGTCACGGCCCGCGTCAGCGAAAGGGAACCGACCATGGCGTCGAAACAAGACATTGCGGCACGAGTGCGCATCCACCGAGACGGCGGCATCGCCCACGTGCAACTCACGCGGCCCGACAAGCGCAACGCGCTCGACGACGCCATGTTCCAGGCGATCGCCCAGGCGGGGGAGCAGTTGAAGCACGACGCAGGCGTTCGCGCGGTGGTGCTGTCGGGCGAGGGGCTGTCGTTTTGTGCCGGGCTCGACTTCGGCGGGTTTCAGTCGATGAGCGAGCGCGGTGCCGACACCGCCAGCGATTCGGGCATCGGTGCCATGGCCGAGGGGCGCATCACGCACCTGGCCCAGCAGATCTGCTGGGTGTGGCAGGAGGTGCCGGTGCCGGTGATCGCCGCCTTGCAGGGCCACGCGCTCGGCGGCGGCATGCAGCTGGCGCTGGGTGCCGACGTGCGCATCGCCCACCCCGACACCAAGTTGTCGGTGCGCGAGGTGCACTGGGGCCTCACCCCCGACATGACGGGCACGCTCATGTTGTCGCGTCTGGTGCGCGACGACGTGATGAAAGAACTGGTCTTCACCGGCCGCGTGCTGCCCGCCAGCGAGGGTGCCCAGCTCGGCCTGGTGACCAAGTTGTCTGACACGCCCGTCGACGACGCGATGGCGATGGCCCGCGAAATCGCCGGCCGCAGCCCCGACGCCGTGCGTGGCGCGAAGAAACTGATCAACCGCCTCTCCAACGCCGGCGCCGCCGAGCACTTCGCCGCCGAACGCGAGATCATCTTCAAACTGATCGGCTCACCCAACCAGGTGGAAGCGATTACCGCGAATTTTGAGAACAGGGCGCCGAACTTCGCTGACGCGAAGAAGTAGTTGACGTGGATCTCGACGAGCTGCGGCGCGAAGTCGCGCAGTTTGCAAAAGACCGAGATTGGGATCAGTTCCATTCGGTGCGGAATCTTGTCTTGGCGATGATCGGTGAAGTTGGCGAAGTTGCCGAGATTCTTCAGTGGACGGACGACGACAAAGTCACCGAGTTGATTAACGATGGGGGGCGAGAGCGCCTAGCTGAAGAGCTTGCTGACGTTCTGCTCTACTTGGTTCGGATAGCTGACCGATCCGGAGTAGACCTCGGCCAGGCAGTTCGCGACAAGCTGAACTCAAACGCTCAGAAGTATCCAGAAGACAAGGTGCGGGGCTCGGCCAAGAAGTACACCGAACTTGGTGACTAGCCGCTAGTAGGAAGCTGGGCTTTGAAGTACTCCGCCGTTGATTCATCAGTGAAGTAGACGTAGCAGCCCTTCATTCCGCGGCTCAACAGCGTGCGATAGGTGTTGCGAATAATGTCGTCTGCGCGCTGCCG
>DAIPHP010000175.1:0-1528 GCA_036771295.1 Ilumatobacteraceae bacterium | reverse complement strand
CGCCGCACAACACGACCTGCTCGCCGAACAAGTCGGTCTCGGTCTCTTCGGGGAAGGTCGTCTCAATGACGCCCGCTCGCCCGCCGCCGATCGCCGAGGCGTACGACAGCGCGACTTGCTTGGCCTTGCCCGTCGCGTCTTGCGACACGGCGATGAGCGCCGGCACGCCGCCACCCTCGGTGTACGTGCGACGAACGAGGTGACCGGGGCCCTTCGGCGCGATCATGATGACGTCGACGCCCTTGGGCGGCGCGATGCGCTCGAAGCGAATGTTGAAGCCGTGCGCGAACGCGAGCGCCTTGCCGTCGGTGAGGTGCTGCTTCACGTGCTCGTCGTAGATCTTCTTCTGTTCGGTGTCGGGCGCCAGCATCATGATGACGTCGGCCCACTTCGCTGCGTCGGCGAGCGACTTCACGTTGAGACCGGCTTCTTTCGCCTTGGCGATCGACGACGAGCCGTCACGCAATCCGACGACCACGTCGACGCCGGAGTCCTTCAAGTTCAACGCGTGGGCGTGACCCTGGCTGCCGTATCCGATGACCGCAACTTTCTTGCCGCGGATGACCGAGATGTCGGCGTCCTTGTCGTAGTAAACGTTCGCTGCCATTAGCTTGCCTTTCCCTTTGGTGCTTTCACCGCGCGAGGTTTGCTCGTGCGGTCGAGTTTGGGCAGCGCCACCAAGCCGGTGCGCTGCGATTCGACGATGCCGTACTGGTCGAGCAACGCCATGAAGTCGTCGATCTTCGACGGGCTGCCGTCGAGGCTCACGGTGAGCGCGTCGCTACCGACGCCGAGAATCTTGCCTTCGAAAATGTTGGTGAGTTCGACCACTTGGCCGCGCTGCTCGGGCGAGGCCTTCACGGTGGCCATCACCAGTTCGCGCTCCACCGAGTGCTTGGGGTCGAGCTCGCTGATGCGCACGACGTCGACCAGCTTGAACAGCTGCTTGGTCATCTGCTCGAGCGGCGCGCTCTCCAGGTCGACCACGATCGTGATGCGGCTGTAATCGGGGTGCTCGGTCGGCGCGACCGCCAACGAAAAGATGTTGTAGCCGCGGCGCGCGAACAACGCCGACACGCGGGCCAACACACCGGGGCGGTTCTGCACGAGCACCGACAGCACGTGGTGCTGCGACGCCTGGCCGTACGGGTTGTTGCCGCTCACTTGAGGAACTCCCTTCGGGCCATCTGCGACTCGTGCAAGATGATGTCGTCGTTGCTCTGGCCGGCGGGCACCATCGGGAACACCTTCTCGTTTTCCGCGACACGGAAATCGACGACGACCGGTCGGTCGTTGATCGAGTTCGCTTTGTCGATCGCCGCTTCTGCCTCTTGCGGGTCTTCGACGCGGATGCCGACACAACCCATCGACTCGGCCCACTTCACGAAGTCAGGCAGCGTGCCGGAGAGGTTCACCTCGCTGTAGCGCTCGCCGTAGAACATCTCTTGCCACTGGCGCACCATGCCGAGGTACGTGTTGTTGAGGATGCCGATCTTCACCGGAATGCGCTCGAGCGCCGCAGTGACCA
>DAIPHP010000174.1:0-1548 GCA_036771295.1 Ilumatobacteraceae bacterium | reverse complement strand
CGGTCGCACGTAGCAGGCGTTCAATCCGGTGGACCGCACGGTGGCCTTGGTTGCTTCGACCAGTTCTTCCACCGAGTACGGCATCGGCATGCCGAGAATTTGGGCGCTGTTGAAGAGGCGCTTGATGTGGTCGGTGAGGCGGAAGATCGCCGGACCTTTGTCGGTTTCGTAGGCGCGAATGCCCTCGAAGGTGCCGGTGCCGTAGTGCAGGGTGTGCGTGAGCACGTGCACTTTGGCGTCGGCCCAATCCACCAAGTTGCCGTTCATCCAGATTTTCGGCGTGGGCGTGATCGGCATCGTGACTCCTCGCGGTGTCCTTTTGACGCTATCTGTGCAGGCGTCGGCAGATTTCGTCGCCGACCTCGATCGTCGAACCGGTCGCCGGGGTCGCGCACGCCGCGCGAATGGCGTCGGCGGCACGCGACTCGCCGAGGTGGTCGAGCATCAAGGCGGCAGAGAGAATCGCAGCGATCGGGTTCGCGACGCCCTTGCCCGCGATGTCGGGCGCCGAGCCGTGCACGGGCTCGAAGAGCGACGGGCCGGTGCGTGCGGGATTGAGGTTGGCCGAGGATGCGAGGCCGATGCCACCGCTCACCGCGCCGCCGAGGTCGGTGAGGATGTCGCCGAACAAGTTGTCGGTGACGATCACGTCGTAGCGGTGCGGGTCTTGCACGAAGTAGATGCACGCGGCATCGACATGGTTGTAGGCGGTCGCGATCTTCGGGTACTCGGCAGCCACCGCGTCGAACGTGCGCTGCCACAGGTCACCGGCAAACGTGAGCACGTTGGTCTTGTGCACCAGCGTCACGTGCTTGCGCGGGCGCTTGGCCGCCAGCTCGAACGCGTACCGAATGCAGCGCTCGACGCCGTGCCGAGTGTTCACGCTGCCCTGGGTCGCCACTTCGTGCGGTGTTCCCTTTCGAAGTGCGCCGCCCTCGCCGACGTACGGGCCTTCGGTGTTCTCGCGAATCACGATGAAGTCGTGTGGCTTCGAATGCCCGGGTGCCGTACCAACGAAGGGACGCTGGTTGATGTACAGGTCGAGACTGAAACGAATCTTCAACAAAAGTCCGCGCTCGATCACTCCGGGCGGCACGCCGGGCGTGCCGACTGCGCCGAGCAGGATCGTGTCGAACCCGCGCAACGTTTCCAGCGTCTCGTCGCTCAATACTTCGCCGTCGCGCAGATAGCGGGCTCCGCCGAGGTCGAAGAACGTCGTGTCGAGCTCCACGCCTGCCGCGCGCACCACCTTCAGTGCTTCGGCTGTGACCTCCGGTCCGATGCCGTCTCCGCCGATGACCGCCACACGGTGCGAGCCCGACTTCGGCGTGCGCGATGCGACGCTGTTCACTTCATTCAGGCTACGGATACGAGCTCGACAGGACGTCAGTGCCACGCAACGAATCGGTAACCTGACGTCGTGCCGACTCATCGCGTCTCTGCGAGCGCCCTCGAGCGCCTGCGCGCCGAGCACCTCGACCTCACCACCCGCGGTCGCATCGAGGTGGCCCAGCGCATCGGCCGAGCCCGCGAGATGGGCGACCTGAA
>DAIPHP010000173.1:0-1584 GCA_036771295.1 Ilumatobacteraceae bacterium | reverse complement strand
CCGACGCACTGTTCATCTCGACGACTTGCGTCGCAGGTCTACTGTTTCTTTATGCCCAGCGCCCGCACGCCCGCTTCAGATGCCCGCACGCCCGTTCAAGAATTGATGCGCGAACTCTCCGGTTGTCACTGGATCGGTAACGAGTACGTCGCCGGCTCAGGCAAGCGAACGCCGGTCATCGACCCCGCGACGGGTCGGCCGTCCGGCGAGTTCGCACACGCCACCCCAGACGAGATCGACAAGGCGCTCGCGGCCGCGTCGCGCGCGCAACGTGAGTGGTGGGCGATGAGTGCGCTTGACCGCGCCAACGCCATGCACCAGGTTGCTGACCGCATGTTGGCGATGACTCGCACGACGGGCGAGGTGCTCACGCGCGAAATGGGCAAGCCCTTCCGTGAGTCGAACTGGGAGGGCGGCGCGTCGGCATCGGCTTTCCGTTACTACGCGGAAATCGCGCGCAACGAGCAGGGCCGAGTCGCCGGGCCGGCGATTGCCGGACAGATACACATGGTGTTGAAAGAGCCGCTCGGCACCGTCGTGTCGATCGTGCCGTTCAACTTTCCGGTGTTGCTGTTCGGGTGGCAGGCGGCGGCCGCGCTCGGGGCGGGCAACGCCGTCATCGTGAAGCCGTCGGAACTCACGCCGCTCACCCTGCTCACCGTGATGCAGGCGTTCGACCACTTGCCGGCCGGGCTCGTTCAGGTGGTCACCGGCGGGGCAGAGGTCGGTCAAACGCTCGTCGCCCATGAACACACGCACGCCGTTGCGTTCACCGGCAGCGTGCCGGCGGCACAAGCCGTTGCGAAGGCAGCGTCGGCACGATTCAAGCCGGTGCTGATCGAGGCGTCGGGCAACGACCCGTTCATCGTGATGCCGTCAGCGCCGCTCGACGCCGTCGCGCGCGGCGCGGCGTTCGCGGCGTTCCTCAACTGCGGTCAGGTGTGCACGTCGGCGGAACGCTTCTACGTGCACACCGACGTCTACGACCAGTTCGTGGCGGCCCTCACCGAGCAAGCCCGTGCCCTGCGCGTGGGGAGCGGGCTCGAGGCAGTGGACATCGGCCCGATGGCGTCGGTGCGAGAGCGCGACCGGGTCGAGCGAATCGTCGCGCGGGCAGTCGAACAGGGTGCTCGTGTCGTCACTGGCGGGCGTCGGCCGGCACACCTCACGGAAGGCGCGTTCTATGAACCGACGGTGCTCGAAGTGAAGCCCGACCATGACATCATGCACGGCGAATGCTTCGGGCCGCTCGCACCCGTGTGTCGCGTGAACGACCTCGACGAAGCCATCGCGCTCGCCAACGACTCGCAACTCGGCCTCGGCGCGAACATCTACACCGAAGACCTCGCCGAGGCGTTCCGGGCGGTGCACGAAATCGAGAGCGGCATCGTCTGGGTGAACACGCCGCTCAACGACAACGACGCCATCCCGTTCGGCGGCCGTAAGTTCACCGGATCGGGCCGCGAGCTCGGGTCGGAAGGGCTCGACCAGTTCCGTCGGTCGAAGATGGTGATGATCGCCCCGACTGCGCAGCCCGACCCGGAATGGTTCCCGTATCCGGACGGAGACGCTTTCAACGCCTAG
>DAIPHP010000172.1:0-1609 GCA_036771295.1 Ilumatobacteraceae bacterium | reverse complement strand
TTTCGTACATGCCCGAGTCGTCGGGTGCGCTCGGGTTCGGGTTCCGCTGCGGCTTTCTCGGTTTGTTGCACATGGAGCTCGTCAAAGAGCGTCTCGAGCGCGAGTTCAACCTGGCGCTCATCGCCACCGCGCCGTCGGTGCAGTACCGCGTGTTGCGCACCGACGGAGAAATCGAAGTCGTGGAGAACCCCAGCGACATGCCGCCCACGGTCAACATCGACTCGATCGAAGAGCCCTTCTTCAAAGTCAGCATCATCACCCCGAAGGCGTACACCGGCGCGTTGATGGAGCTCTGCCAAACCCGTCGCGGCGAGATGACCAAGCTCGAGTACTTGTCGCCCGAGCGCGTGGAGATGCAGTACTTCGTGCCGCTCGCCGAAGTGGTCGTCGACTTCTTCGACCAGTTGAAGAGCAAGTCGCAGGGCTACGCCAGCCTCGACTACGAACTGCACGGTTACCGCACGAGCGACCTCGTTCGCGTCGACATCCTGCTCAACGGCATCCCCGCTGACGCGTTCAGCACCATCGTGCACCGCGACAAGGCGTACGACTACGGCCGTCGCATGTGCGAGAAATTGAAGGAGCTCATCCCGCGCCAGATGTTCGACATTCCGATCCAGGCGGCCATCGGCGGCAAGGTCATCTCGCGCGAGACGGTGAAAGCCAAGCGCAAAGACGTGCTCGCCAAGTGCTACGGCGGCGACATCAGCCGCAAGCGCAAACTGCTGGAAAAGCAGAAAGAAGGCAAGAAGAAGATGAAGGCCATCGGCCGCGTCGAAGTGCCCGGTGACGTGTTCATCTCCGCGTTGAAGCTCGATGACTGACGCCGCGGCCGCCACGCCCACGCCCGACGCGACCTCCACGCCAGCGCCCGCCACCGGCATCTTCCGTTCGCTCGCGTTCTTCAACGCCCGGCTCTACTTCAGCGCGCTGCTGCTCTCCACCATCGGCTCGTGGTTGCAGCTCACCGCCACGTCGTATCTCGTGTACCGCCTGACGGGCAAGGCCTCCGACCTCGGTTACAACGTGGCGTTTCAGTTTTTGCCGATGCTGTTTCTCGGTACGTGGGCCGGGTCGTTCGCCGACCGCTACGACCGTCGCACCATCATGCTGTGCACGCAGGTTTTGCTCGCGGTGCAGGCGCTGGTGCTCGGCGTGCTGGATCTCACCGGCAACGTGTCGCTGCCCATCGTGTGGACGCTCTCGCTGTTTCTCGGTGTGATCGGCGCCATCGACAACCCGGCTCGCCGCGGCCTCATCACCGAACTGGTTCCCGAGTCGCAGCTCAGCAACGCGATGTCGATGAACACCACGGTGATGACGGGTTCGCGCGTCTTCGGCGCGGCGCTCGCCGCCGTGCTCGTCGGCCCGCTGGGCACCGGCTGGTTGTTCGTGCTCAACGGTGTCTCGTACGCCGCGATGATCTACGGCATCGTCGGCTTGCGAAAAGGCGAGATGGTGCCTGCCGTCAAGCGGCCAGCCGGCGGGTCGCCGGTGCGCGACGTGTTTCGTTACGTTCGCTCGAACCGCCGCTTGTCGTCGATGTTCTTCGTCTACGTGGTGGTCAGCACGTTCGCGTTCAACTACAGCGTCGTGTTCCCGAAGCTCG
>DAIPHP010000171.1:0-1638 GCA_036771295.1 Ilumatobacteraceae bacterium | reverse complement strand
TCGGCGGCGCCGTCCCACAGACGAGCATTGGAAGCCAGACCGTGCACGAGCACGATCGACGGGCGGGCGTTCGGCGACGACCATTCGCGGGCGTGCATGGCGAGACCGCCCGCATCGACATACCTGGTCGTCGGCTGCGACACAAGACCGCTTGCGCGGCTCTCCGGGGTCTGGTTCACGGTGGAACTCACCGTACCGTTGCGCACAATAAGGTGAACTGCATGAGCAATGACATTCTCGATGTCGACCTGCTCGCCTTTGAAAAGGGCAGCGACAAGCAGCGCAAAGCCGTCGTTGACGGAGTCATGCGCAGTCTCGCCACTGGTTTCGTGTACACAAGCCACGACCTGTCCGAGGACATGCTCGACACCACGTATTCGATGCTCTACGAATTCTTCAACAAGCCGATCGAAGAGAAGCGGCGTTACATCGCCGCCGGCGCCAATGGGCAAACCGGGTACACGGGTGTGCTCGTCGAGACCGCCGAGGTCAGCGACAAGCCCGACTGGAAAGAGATGTTGAACTGGGGCAAGGAGCTGCCGGCCGGGCATCCGATGAAGCGCAAGTTTCCGCAGGCGTATCCCGACCAAGTGCTCCCCGAGGCGTCAGTGCCGGGCATCAGCAACGTGCTCTACGCGTTTCACGACGCGATGATCGGCCTGCAAACTCGCTTCTTGCGAATCATCGCCGTCGGTCTGGGCTGTGCCGAGAACTTCTTTGACGGCATGGTCGACGACGGTTGCGCGCTCAACCGCGCCATTCGTTATCCGAGCATGAAGCAAGTTCCCGAAGAAGGCCACGTTTGGGCGGCCGAGCACGGCGACATCAACTTGATCACGGCGCTGCCGCGCGCGACGGCAAAGGGACTACAGGTGAAGTATCAGGGCCGCTGGATCGACGCTGTGCCGCCCGCAGGGCACGTCATCTTGAACGCCGGCATCATGCTCGAGCGGCTGACCAACGGCGTGTTGCCGATCGGTTGGCACCGTGTGGTCGCCGACCCCGGCTACGACGGCGAGCGGTACAGCATCGTGCAGTTCTGCCACCCCCGACCCTCGACGCTGCTCGCCCCGCTGCCGTCGTGCGTCACCGACGACAACCCGTTGCGGTACCCGACGGTCACCGCCGGCGACGCGCTCGACGAAGTGATCTATCGAATCAACTTGGTGGAGGACGCGCGCCGAGTCGGCGACTAGACGCTCTTAGCCTTGACAGGGTGAACATCGGTGTGCTCACCGGCGGCGGCGACTGCCCCGGCCTCAACGCGGTGATTCGCGCCATCGTGCGCAAGGCCCAGTCGGTGGGCGGCCATCGCGTGCTCGGCTTCTATGACTCGTGGGACGGAGTGCTTGAGCAGCGCTACGAAGAACTCGACATCGGCAAGGTGCGCGGCATTCTTCCGAAGGGTGGCACGATTCTCGGCACTCGCCGCGGCAGCCCGTTCGATTATCCCGACGGCGTCGAGCGGACCAAGAAGGTGTTCAAGGATCTCGCGCTCGACGCGCTCGTCGTGATCGGCGGCAACGGCTCGCTTACCGTCGCGTCGATGTTGGCCGACGACCACGGTCTGCCGATCGTCGGCGTGCCCAAGACCATCGACAACGACGTCGTCGGTACCGACGCAACGTTCGGTTTTCA
>DAIPHP010000170.1:0-1664 GCA_036771295.1 Ilumatobacteraceae bacterium | reverse complement strand
GTCGTGGCTGCTGGTTCGCTCGGCAGCACGAGACTTCGACGCCATCGATGAAGCTCATGTGGCCATTCACTGCACCGCGGGGCCAGCTTGTGCCCAGCAGCACCATCGAGCTCTTGCCGGACAATCTCTCGGATGGCACGACGGTGACTGGTTGCGGCGTCCTGCTGGCAGCGGGCGGGAACTCTGCTGGTTTCCAGACCCGATCGGCCCCCGTGACTGTTACCGTGCGGAACTTACCGATCCAGCAGTCATCCATCATGCGATACCGGAGCTTCGGCGTGTGACGGTGAGAATGTCTGCCAATCGGCGCGACCGACTCCCCGCAAGGCTGCCGATGCTGACTCCGCCACATCCGGAGGGCGGTCTCGGAGCATTGAGAGTCGAAGTTCGTGGGTGGCGCGCCGGTGCGCGCCGCATCGAAGTGGGCGGGGGCGTTGATCGTGTCGCACACGCGGCCGGCCTCGGCGCTGCGATGAGTGCGCGGCGAGTCACCGCAGGGGAGTTCGCCTGCGGCGTCCGCACGCTCGGAGACGACGAATCACCGAATGAGTCGCTCATCTCAGACCTCCGTGACACCGGCATCCAGCTGCACGAATTCGTCGGATCTGCACAGGGTTAAGCAGATGCGCCACGAGATTGAGCCACCGAAATTGTTGCCAGGTCGAACGGTCATGGTGCCCGGGCGCGGGGAGTTCTTCGTGCGCTATCACCAACACACTGACGCAAACGCCCCCGTCGTGTTGTTGCTGCACGGCTGGACGGCCTCGTGCGACCTCAACTTCTTCACTGCATACGCAGAACTTGCCGAATTCGCGACCATCGTCGGTATCGATCACCGCGGTCACGGTCGCGGGCTTCGACCGGACGTCGACTTCACGCTGGAGGATTGTGCCGACGACGCGGCCGCAGTGTGCGGGGCCCTGGGCATACGTTCGGTGATTGCCGTCGGGTTCTCGATGGGTGGTCCAATCGCAATGTTGACAGCGAGACGCCACCCGAATCTGGTGTGCGGTCTCGTCTTGCAGGCCACTGCGATGGAATGGCGGGCACGCCGAAGCGAGCGAGCCCGGTTTCGGATCTCGCGCGTGTTGGGGCCCGTGACACGTCGGTTCATTCGCCCGAGCACGATTCGTTTCTTGTTCTCACGTCGCATCACCCGTCGGCACCCGCTGAGACCGCATCTCGGTTGGATGATGTCCGAGTGGCGACGGAACGATCCCTGGCACATTGCGCAAGCCGGTCAGGCAATCGCGAAGTTCGACGCACGTCCGTGGGTGTCAACGCTGAACGTGCCGTCGATCGTGGTGCTCACGACCAACGATCAGTTGGTGTCACCGCGCAAACAGCGCGAACTCGCTGATGCGTCGCGAGCGACGGTGATTCCGCTGAATGGCGACCACTTCGTGAACGTCGGCAAACCTGCCGAGTTCAGCGCGGCTACTGCCCGCGCTGTTCGGGCAGTGTTGAACGCGAAAGCAGCTGATCAAGTCGCTCGTTGAGCGCCTCGATGCTCTCGCGAAGTTCCGCCGAAGTGACGGTGTTTGAGAGCGCCAAACGAACTCCGGCCAACTCGCGGGCGAGGTACTCGGCGTTCTCTTGCGTTCGCGCCGCGACTGCGCGGTCGTTTTCCAGAGCTTGACGGTCGCGATCCTCTTGTCGGTTCT
>DAIPHP010000169.1:0-1678 GCA_036771295.1 Ilumatobacteraceae bacterium | reverse complement strand
GTCACCATGTACACCACCACGTGGTGCGGCTACTGCAAGCGCCTGAAGCGCATGATGCAAGACGACGGCATCGTGTTCGCCGAAGTCGACATCGAGAAAACGCCCGGCACCGCTGAGATCGTGGAGAAGGTCAACAACGGCAACCAGACGGTGCCGACCCTGGTGTTCCGAGATGGCACGGCGATGACGAATCCGTCGCTGGCCAAGGTGAAAGAAAAGCTCGCTTCGTTGGCGGGCTAGCGAACCGTCGAGCCCGCGACGTTCACGGGCGAGTTCACCGTTCGTTCACCAAGAATTGGGTGGCTGTTCCTCGTCTTGTCCTGCGCCCGTAGTGGGGCGAACGTAGTTTCACTGCGTCAGTAATCCCACTACCCAACAAAGGATCATCACTCCATGACCACATTCCGTCAGAAGCTCGTGCGTGGCGTAGTTGCCACCGCGGTCGTCGCCAGCACGCTGGCCGTCGGTTCGCCGGCGTTCGCAAAGAAGGCGGGTGACAAGTGCTCGTTGCGCGAGGCGTACTCGATGATGAAGGTGGGAACCGCCTTCATCCGTTGCGAGATCGTCCCCGGCACCTCGCTGCATGCGGCAGACCCGAAGAAGAAGGCCCAGTTCAAGTGGCGGGCGCTCGACGCCAAGAATGGCCCGCTTCAGTACCAGATGTCGAGCGCGAAGAGCGCGAACATTCGAATTGACGGCTCAAGCACGGTTGCGCCCCTTGCGACCGTCGCCGCCAAGTACTTCGAGACCGCTTCACGTTCAATCAACAAGAGCAAGGGAGTCAAGGTAGCGGTTGGTATCGCCGGTACCGGTGGCGGCTTCCAGAAGTTCTGCGCGGGTGAAACCGACATCTCCAACGCGTCTCGAGCCATCAACGCGTCGGAAGCCGCGGTGTGTCAGCGCAACGGCATCACGTACACCGAGATTCCGATCGCCAACGACGGTCTCGCCCTGGTCGTGAACAAGAACAACCCGATCAGCTGCATGAAAATGACCGAAGTTGCCAAGATGTGGCACCGAGATGGTGAAGGCAAAGTCACGAAGTTCTCCGACATCAACTCCTCGTTCCCCTCGACGTCGTTGAAGCTGTTCGGAGCAGGTACCGACTCGGGTACGTTCGATGCGTTCGGCGACCTCGCTCTGCAGACGGAGACCTCCTCGTCGCGCCGCGGCAAGAGCCAGCTGCGCAAGGACGTGTCGACCTCAGAGGATGACAACGTCACCGTCCGAGGCGTGAACGGTGATGCCGGTGGTGTCGGTTACTTCGGTCTGTCGTACGCCATCGAGAACGCGGACAAGGTGAAGACTGTGCAGCTCGACAAAGGTGCGGGCTGCGTGACTCCGACGATCGCCACGGTGCAGAACAACACCTACCCGATGTCGCGTCCGCTCTTCATCTACGTGAAGAACTCGTCGCTTGTGAATGTGCCGGCAGTCGGCGCGTTCGTGAACTTCTTCGCCAGCAACGTGAAGCAAATCAGCGAAGACGCGATCTTCGTTCCGCTCACCGACCCGCAGATCAAGGCGATGAACGGTGCTCTTTTGCGAATCGCGGCTCTGCCGAAGGCCAAGCCCTAAGCAGTTGAGCGTCCGCGGGGGTTGGGGGGGGTGGCCCCCCCACCACCCCGGGCCGACATGAGAAAGGGTGGGGGAGGGAAAAGGGTGATAAGGGGGGGGG
>DAIPHP010000168.1:0-1683 GCA_036771295.1 Ilumatobacteraceae bacterium | reverse complement strand
CCAACCGCAATCTCACGCTCTCCAGCGGTGCGTGGGCCGAGAGCGTGCCGAACCTCGAGATCGAGACCAACGACGTGAAGTGCAGCCACGCCAGCACCGTCGGCCCGATCGATGACGAACAGCGTTTCTATCTGGAGAGCCGAGGCATCCGCCCCGCCGTCGCCGAACGACTGGTGGTGTTCGGGTTCTTCGCCGACGTCATCGACCGTCTGCCCGCGGCGGCGCAACCCGACGCGTTGCGGCAGAAGGTCGGAGCCAAGCTGTCGGCTGGCACGTCGACAACTGCAGGCGCCCGCAGCGGCATCGCGCCCGCAGGAGCCCGTGCATGACCATGCAACGCGTCTGTTCGCTTGACGATCTCGTCGACGGTTCGGCTGCAAAGTTCGAGGTGGGCAAGCACGTGGTGGCGCTGGTGCGCATCGGTGACCGCGTCTATGCGATCGGCAACCGCTGCAGCCACGCCGACGTGTCGCTCTCTGACGGCGAAGTCAACTGCGACACCCTCGAGCTCGAGTGCGTGCGCCACGGAAGCGCGTTCAGCCTCGAGACGGGCAAACCCAACACGTTGCCCGCCACACAGCCGGTGCCGGTATTCGTCGCCGAGGTGCGCGGCGCTGACGTGTTCGTGTCTGACCAACCCGCCTCCGCCGACGTCACGAAGGCCACGAAGTAATGGCCGCGAAAGTGACGCCCCCGGCACGCGGCTCGTCGGCGGCGACTGGCTCGAGTGCGCTCGTGATCAACGATCTTCACGCCAAGGCTGGTGATGCGCAGATTCTCAACGGCATCACGTTGACCGTGCGTTCGGGCGAGGTGCATGCAGTGATGGGGCCGAACGGCGCCGGAAAGTCGACACTGTCGGCCACCATCATGGGCAAGCCCGGCTACTCGGTCACCAAGGGCAGCGTCATGCTCGACGGCGTCGACCTGCTCGCGCTTCCCACCTGGCAACGAGCACTCGCGGGTGTGCATCTCGTGATGCAATACCCGACGGAGATCCCGGGCGTCGGCATCGACGAGATGCTCGGCGAAGCGCTGACAGAACGGGGCATTGACCGCGGGGCACTCACGTCGGGCATCAGCAGCGAGGCCTCACGAATCGGTCTCGACGAGTCGCTCATTCATCGTTCGGTCAACGTCGACTTCTCGGGCGGCGAGAAGAAGCGCAACGAGACGCTGCAACTCGCCGTGCTGAAGCCCCGCATCGCGGTGCTCGACGAACTGGACTCCGGCCTCGACATCGACGCATTGCGCGACTGTGCCCGGCGAGTCGAAGCCGCCACCAACGAAGACCATCTCGGCGTGCTCGTCATCACGCACTACAGCCGGATCTTTGCCGACTTGAAACCCGACTACGTGCACATTCTCGCTAAGGGCCGCATCGTGGCGAGCGGCGGGCCAGAACTCGCTGATCGTCTCGAGCGCGACGGTTACGACGCCTTCACGGCGTAACGCTGCACGAGTAGTCCGCTCGTCGGGCATGCAAGCGTCAGCACCCACGCGTGTATTCGGTGCTGCGATGAGGGAGTCAGGAACTGCCGCGGGGTGACCACGCACCGCAAGGGGAGTGGATACAAAACGAAAGGGCCGGCCCTTTCGGGCCGGCCCCGTCGTTACGCCGTGAATCGTTGCTTACATGGTGAAGCCGACCATAGTCCAGTCAAGGGACGTGAAGCCGAAAGC
>DAIPHP010000167.1:0-1684 GCA_036771295.1 Ilumatobacteraceae bacterium | reverse complement strand
CCCACGCTTCGTCCCACGACACTTCGACGTGCTTGCCGTCGCGCTTCACGAGCGGCTGGCGCAAACGGTCGGGGTCTTCGTGCAACTGCTTGAGCGTCGAGCCCTTCGGGCAGATGTAACCCTTCGAAAAGACGTCGTTCATGTCGCCGCGAATGCGGGTGACGGTGTCGCCGCGCACGGTGATTTCCAATCCGCAGCCGGCCTCGCACAGCGGGCAGGTGCGAATCGCGACGCGCTCACCGGCTGCGATGCCGGTGTCTTTCTCGCCGGATCCGTTGCTCGCCACGGCGCTACTTTTTCTTTCGCGGTTTTGCCGCGGTGCGCTTTTCGAGCATGGTGATTTCCCGCTTGAAGTCTGACGCTTCGTCGAACCCTTTGTACACGCTCGCGAATCGCAGGTACGCGACCTCGTCGAGTTTGCGAAGCCGCGTGAGCACCGCTTGGCCCACCTGCGCGCTGGTGACGTCGCCGCCCGAGAGACGCATGGCGTCTTCGACTTGCTCGGCGAGTTCGACGAGCGCGTCGGCGGTGACGGGGCGACCCTTGGTGGCCGACTCGAGGCCCGACACGATCTTCAGTCGGTCGAACGGCTCTTTGTCACCGCTGCGTTTGATCACGTACACCGGCAGTTCATCGATGCGTTCGTACGTGGTGAACCGCACTTCGCACGACAGGCATTGTCGGCGGCGGCGCACGGCGGCGCCGTCTTCGGCAGCTCGAGAGTCAAGCACTCGCGAGTCGTCATGACCGCAGCTGGGGCACCGCACGTTGCCCCCACGATAGTTGCGGCCGATCTACCCCGAATTGGCGGCTCTTCGAGCACGCCATCACCGGGCAGCGCCCAAGCGCGCCACCCGGTGCGGCGTTACGGGATGCGAATCAGTTGACCCGCCTGAATCGAGGTGCCGTTCAGCCGGACGAGCTCGTCGACCACTTCGGTGATCGGAGCATTCGGCGCGATGCGCTCGCCGATCGACCAGAGGGTGTCTCCGGCTTGCACGACGACGTATTTGGGGGCCTGCTGA
Source organism: Ilumatobacteraceae bacterium (assembly GCA_036771295.1). GTDB lineage: Bacteria > Actinomycetota > Acidimicrobiia > Acidimicrobiales > Ilumatobacteraceae > F1-60-MAGs027. Next base: position 659 of record DAIPHP010000167.1, on the reverse strand, counting down.
CCGACGGTGCCGCCAGCGGATGCGCTCGAGCCGAACAGCGAAAACACGCTGAATGTGGCAGCCACCGCAACCACGGCGACCAACGTCATCACGCCGAAACGACGGCGGCGATAGACGCGGCGGACCTCACGAGTGCGGGCCGCGTCGCGAATGACGGCGCGTCGAGCGGAAGCGGCTCCGGCGACCGGACGATGTGCCGGGCGGCTGTGGGCTGCAGTTCGCACTGCGGCGGGCCTCAATTGTCCGCCGAGAATGATGGTGGCCATGTGGTGATTCCTTTCGGTTGGGGGTGGGTATTCGGGATCGGTGGTGTTGGGGGATGTTTGACCGTAGTGATGGGGTGTTCGGTGGGGCGAACAGGTGTTCTCCCTACGGGAATCACCATAGCGAACGGGTGTTCGTATTACAACCCCCGCGCAAACCCAAGCCCAGCAAGGGTTTGCAGGGGCCGCAAGAAAATGCCGAACATGTGTTTGACCTCGGGGGCGAACAGGCGTACGCTCAAAGCATGACCACCGACAACACCAATCCCATCGCCCGACTCGGCGAAAGCCAGCGCAAGATCCTCGTGTACATCGAGAAGTGCATGCGCGAGCGTGGCTACCCGCCGTCGGTGCGCGAGATCGGTGAAGCAGTCGGCCTCTCGTCTTCGGCCACCG
>DAIPHP010000166.1:0-1730 GCA_036771295.1 Ilumatobacteraceae bacterium | reverse complement strand
GCCGTCAGGCGTGCAGCGGTTTGGCCAACTTCAGCGTCGCGAGCTGGTCGGGGCGTTGCAGGCCTCGTAGCGCCACGTCGAAGTCGGGCAGCGCGTACACCTCGCCGGCGTCGGTGATCATGATGTAGCGGTCGAACTGCGCCAAGAACGTGCGGTCGTGGCTGACGGCAATCACGGTGCCTTCGAACCCGTCGAGGGCTTTCTCCAGCGCCTCCGACGATTCGATGTCGAGGTTGTCGGTGGGTTCGTCGAGCAGCAGCACGTTGTGGCCCTCGATCTCCAACCGCAAGATCTCGAGGCGGGCCTTCTGGCCGCCCGAGAGCGTCTCGAACTTCTGTCGCGCCTGGTTGCGCAGGCCGTAGCGGGCGAGGGTTTTCATCGCGCGCTCTTCGTCGCTGATGCGGTCGTGCACGATGTCGATGCACTCGCGACCGAGAAAGTCGGGGCGGTCGTTGATCTGCGTGAACACGCCCACCGACGTGCGCGGGCCGAAACGCACGTCGCCGGTGGTGGGCGAGAACTCCTGCGACAACACCTTCAGCAGGTGCGTCTTGCCGGTGCCGTTGGGGCCGATCAGCGCCACGCGCTCGCCGTGGTAGATCTCGTCGCTGAACGGGCGGAAGAGATCGTGCATCGACACGCCGTTCAGTTGCGCCACGCGCCGCGCGGCGTCGGCCCCGCGCAGGCGCACGTAGATCTGCTGGTCGGGCACCGGCGGCGGGGGCGGGCCGGCGGCCACGAACTTCTCCCAGCGCGTCTCGGCGGCGTTCGCCTTGGTGGCGTTCTTGAAGTTCTGCGCGGCGCGCTGCTTCATGATCTTCATGTGGTGAAAGAGGCGTCGTTCTTCTTCGTGCCAGCGCTTCAGGTCGTCGCCGAGCAGTTCTTGGCGCTTCTCGCGCGCCTCGGGGAAGGTGGCGAAACTGCCGCCGTGCACCCAGCAGCCCGAGCCTTCGACCGCGATGATCTTGTTCGAGCAGCGCTCCAGCAGCGTGCGGTCGTGGCTGACCATCAAGATGGTCGACGGGCACGCGCGCAGTTCTTCTTCGAGCCATTGCCGTGTGGGGATGTCGAGGTAGTTGTCGGGCTCGTCGAGCAGCAGCACGTCGGCGCCCGAGTGCAGCAGCAAGTCGAGCACCAGCCGCTTGCGCTCGCCACCCGAAAGCTCCGACACCAGGCGCGTGAACACGTCGTCGACCTGCGTCTTCACGCTGCGCTGCGCGGAGGCCTGCCACTGGGCCTCGAGTTCGTAGCCGCCGAGGTCGCCCCAGTGCGAGAGCGCGGTGGCGTACGCCATGCCGTCGTCTTCGCCGGCGTGCATCGCGCGCTCGGCGCGAACCAGCTCGCGGCCCGCCTCGCGCAGGTTGGCCGGCGCGATCTCGATCAGCATCTCGCGCAGCGTGTCGCCGGGGCGCGACATGCCCACGTCTTGCGTCATGTACAGCATCGAACCGCTGATGGAGAACTCGCCGGCGTCGGCCTCGATCTGCCCGGTGAGAATGCGCAAGATGGTGCTCTTGCCCACGCCGTTGGCGCCGACGATGGCGGCGTGCTCGCCCGGTGCCACGCGAAAGCTGACGTCGAAAAACAGTTGGTCGGCGCCCGGCGGGCCGTACTCGAGTTCGCTTACGACGATGCCAGACACGGCTGTCTATTCTGTCGGCGCGCGGGCTTATCGGCCCGTCGGCAGGTTGGCGAAGTTCATTCCCACGCGCAGCTTCCAGCCGTCGCGA
>DAIPHP010000165.1:0-1764 GCA_036771295.1 Ilumatobacteraceae bacterium | reverse complement strand
CCGGAACCTTCACCGAGCAGGCACTGTTGACTCAGCCGGATCTCGCGGCGATGCAACGTGTGCCGATGCGTACGGTGCCCGACGTGCTTGACGCCGTGTCGAGCGGTGACGCCGATCTGGGTTTCGTGCCGATCGAGAATTCGATCGAAGGCACCGTCAACTTCACCCAAGATGCCCTGGTCTTCGATCACGAGTTGCTTATCCAGCGCGAAGTAGTGATGAACATCCAGCACTGCCTGCTGGTGCGCCCCGGGACAACGCTCTCGGACGTCAAGATCGTGCTGTCGATTCCCGTCGCCACGGCACAGTGCCACGCGTTTCTTCGCAGCCACTTGGGTGACGCCGACGTGCGTGCGGCGAACTCCACCGCCGAGGCGGCGCAGACGGTGGCGAACGATGCTTCGCCAGGTATTGCTGCCATCGCACCGGCGAACGCAGCGAAACTCTACGGTCTCGACGTTTTGCGGCAAGACATTGCCGACCATGACGGCAACCAGACGCGCTTTGTGTTGGTCGGCAAAGACCGCGTGCCGGCACGAACCGGTCATGACAAGACCGGCATCGTCGTGTTTCAACGTGCCGATGAGCCAGGCAGTCTCATCGGCATATTGCAGGAGTTCGCGGCACGACGCATCAACCTGCAGCAATTGCTGAGCCGACCGACGAAGCGTGGGGGACTAGGCGATTACTGCTTCGTCATCTACGCCGACGGCCATGTTTCTGACGAAGTCATGGCCGATGCGCTGCGCGACCTGCGCACCAAGCAGGGTGACGTCAAGTTTCTCGGTTCGTACCCGGCCGCGGGTGCCCACACGCAATCAGTACGTGACCGTGCCGATCAACGGTGGCGCGACGCTGACGATTGGCTTCGCGACATTCGGTCGCGAGTCGACGACAAATAGGCCGCGGAACTCTCGCCCCGCGCGCGGGGATAGCGTGAAACTTGGAACGATGGCAGAGCGGACGATTGCACCTGTCTTGAAAACAGGCAGCCCACAAGGCTCGGGGGTTCGAATCCCTCTCGTTCCGCCAATCGAGTGACTCGGTACACTCACATCACGGTTTCTCGCGTAGTTCGCACGATTTGGAGAGGTGCCAGAGTGGCCGAATGGGGCGCCCTGCTAAGGCGTTGTCTGGGTTTACCGGACCGAGGGTTCAAATCCCTCCCTCTCCGCCAAGCGTTTTCGGTGGTTGTCGTTGCCATCGTCATCGTTGCGATGACTTCCGTGTCCGCCACGCCAGCCTCGGCAGCCGGTTGTACGCAACACCATGCGGCAAAGCCCAACGATTCGTGGACTCGGCTAGCCGCTCGGTTCGGTATTCCGCTCAGTGACTTGTTGACGCTCAACGGAGCCCGCGAGAGCACGCCACTCTTCGTTGGGGACCGCGTTTGTGTCTCGACACGACCATCACTCGCCACGCCGAGTCAGTCGTACACCCGAAAACAGGTTCGTTCGATCATTCGCGAGGTGTGGCCAGATGAACTGGAGGAGACCGCTCTCTACGTTGCACAACGCGAGAGCAACTTTGTGCATGCAGTAGTTGGCGGCAAGAACAACTGCTGTCTGGGACTCTTTCAGATCTATTGGTCAGTCCACAGAACGTGGCTTTCGACGATTGGAATCACCGACCCGTCTCAGCTTCTGGATCCACGCACAAACGCCGAGGCGGCTCTCGCGCTCTTTCGTCGCAACGGCAACTCGTGGCGCCCGTGGTGGACAGGTTCGTGGCGTCCGTAAAGCGGTAGCATTATCAGCCACCAGC
>DAIPHP010000164.1:0-1777 GCA_036771295.1 Ilumatobacteraceae bacterium | reverse complement strand
GGTGCCGGCGCTGGTGCGGGTGCCGCAGCTGCTGCGGTCGAACCGCGAGTCAATCCATGTGCGTCGATGTAGTCGAGCACGTCTTCGCGAGTGATGCGTCCGCCGGGGCCCGTGCCTGTCAATGCCGCGACGTCGATGCCGTGTTCGTTGACGAGACGACGCACCACCGGTGAGAGCAACAAGTTGCTCGACACGGCGGCCCGTGCAGCGGGAGCAGGTGACGACTTCGGCGCTGGAGCAGGAGCAGCCTTCGGTGCTGCGGCGGGCGCAGGTGCTGGTGCCGGCTTTGGTGCGGGCGCCGGGGCTGGCGCAGGCGCCGCCTTGGGTGCGGGTGCCGGAGCTGGTGCAGGTGCCGGAGCCGGAGTGGGCGCCGGTGCTGGTGCAGGAGCTGGTGCCGGTGCCGTCGCTGCGCCAGACGATGCTCCGACGACGGCGATCACGGTGCCGACAGGCACCGTCTCGCCGGCTTGCACGCGAATCTCCGTCAGCGTGCCGGCGATCGGCGAGGGAACTTCGGTGTCCACTTTGTCGGTCGACACTTCGAACAGGGGCTCATCGGCCTTCACCGTGTCGCCGACCTTCTTGAACCAGCGCGTGATCGTGCCCTCGGTGACGGTTTCTCCGAGTTGGGGCAGGGTGACGTCAGCCATGGTGAAAAGACTCCTCTTCTATGCGTTGATGCTGCGACCGGTGAGCGAGAGCACCGTTTCGCCGAACAATTCGGTGAGGCTCGGGTGGGGTTGGATGAACTCTGCGATCTCGTCGACCGTCGCTTCCCAGTTCACGGCGAGATAACCGCCCGACAACTGTTCGGTCACCCAGGGGCCAACCATGTGCACGCCGAGCACTTGACCGGCGCGGCCGTCGCGATCTTTCTTGGCGATGATCTTCACCAGACCGTCCGGCTCGCCGAGAATCATCGCCCGCGAATTGGCGCGGAATTGGTGCTTGGCGACCACGACGTCGTGCCCCGCCGCGCGAGCTTCTTCTTCCGACGGTCCGGCCCACGCCACCTCGGGGTGGCAATAGATCGCCCACGGCACGCGGTCGTACATCACCGGGTACACCTTTTCGCCGCGCAGGTGCTTGACCGCGACGATTGCTTCGGCATACGCCACGTGCGCGAGTTGGGCCGTCGCAATCAGGTCACCGACGGCGTACACGTTCGGTTCGCCCGTGCGGCAGAACTCGTCGACCTCGACGAAGCCCCGCTCGCTGACCTTCACTTTGGTGCCCGCGAGGCCGAGTTCGTCGGCGTACGGGCGTCGCCCGACCGACACGACGACAGCATCGACTTCGAGCGACTCACCGTCGCCGAACGACACGACGGTGCCGCCCGACTTTGTGGGTGCGTGGCCGGTCACCTTCACGCCCGTGCGAATGTCGATGTTCCTCTTCTTGAACGACTTCACCACGACGTTGGCGACGTCAGGATCGAGGCCCGGCAGGACCTTCGGCAGGCCCTCGAGGATCGTGACCGACGCGCCGAGATCGGCGAAGCACGACGCAAACTCGCAGCCGATCGCCCCGCCGCCGATCACCGCGATTCTCGACGGAATCTTGTCGAGCGCGAGCACTTCGTCGGAGGTCATGATCGGCCCGCCGACGGCGAAGCCGGGAATCGTGCGCGGCACAGAACCCGCGGCGAGGATCACGTTCGCCCCGACGAGCTGCTTGCTGCTGCCGTCGCTCGACTTCACCGTCACCGTTCGTCCGGCACCGAGCGAGCCCGTGCCGAGCAGGTACGTGACTTTCTTGCTCTTCGTGAGACCCGTCA
>DAIPHP010000163.1:0-1789 GCA_036771295.1 Ilumatobacteraceae bacterium | reverse complement strand
CGGCGCTCGAGCACGGCGACCATCGCAATCGAGCGCGAACTCGACGACAACTCATGCGCACGTTCGCGGGCGCGCACCAGCAACTGCAGCCGCACCGCGCGCCGGGCACGACGCGGATCCCACCAGCGTTCTTCCACCGGCCACGGCCCGGCCCACGCGACCACGTCGTAGCACTGCTCGCCCATGCGCACGACCGACGGATCGGCGCTCATCGCATGACGAGCATCGACCATGACTGCGTCACCCCGGGCATCGAGCACGCCGATTTCTGGCGCGTTCGACGACGCGTCGAAGACGAGCGACGGAGCAGGCGACGGCAACGCACCGCGCCACTCCCCCGTCGCCAGATCGACCACGTCGCCTTCTGCGCGACGCTCGAGGTCGACTGCGTCGCTGCGCACGAACTCGAACGACCTGGCCGGGTCGCGGTCGCCGCGCCACGCCGGCACGGTCACCGACTCGGCACCGTTCATGTCGGCGACGCGACGCACGGCGCGCTGCGCGTGGCGATCGCCGTCGCGAACACCGCCCCACAACGCTGCTTGTCGGCCCGCATCGACCACCATCTGCTCGGGTGAAAGACGTAACGACACCACGCCGCTCGTCGGTGCGTCGTGGGTGATCCACGCATCCATTTGCCAACGCACGCTTTCGACGACGGAGCGCGCAGTGAACCCCTCCGAGCGATACCACATGCGTTCGCTTCGTTCGCCGTGATCGGAGTCGATCACCACGTGCAGGCGCACCATCGCCAGCCCGTTCGCCGCGAGATGGCCGACGAGCCCCGCCGCGAGGCTTTCGCTCGCCGCCACCACGGCGTCGCGCGACTCGACGGGCGCGTCGAAGTGCAGCGTGCACACGCGATCGGGCGGCGGCGAAACCGCAGTCGGCGGATGACGGTCGAGTCCGCGCGACAGACGAGAGAGGTCGCGGCCGAACGCGCCGAATCGCGCGATGAGATCGGGCTCGCTCAACGCGGCGACGTCACCGAAGCGGTACAACCCGAGCCGCTCGAGCAGCGACACCACGTCGCGATACGAAGACACGTCGTGCGTGCCAGGCACCCCGGCTCGTGCCGCGCCGATCACCGTGCCGATCACTTCCACGCATTCCGCCAACGCGCGCACCGGCGAAGTGGCCAACCAACGCGCCGACGCCTCGGGCGGCACGACGAGCGGCTTGCCCGACTGCAACGCATGACGCGACGCGATACCCGCGGCGAGACGACCGTCGGCGACGCCGACCCCGAAGGCGACCTGGGCGTGGTCGATCACCGTTCCGCGGGCCGCGGCGAGCGTCGCCCGCACGGCGTCACCCACGGCGGACTGCACCAGCGCAGCGAGCGGCTCGTCACCGCCCACGTAGCGCGACGGGCCGCGCGTGGCGAACACGAGCATCCCCGGCGCGGTGACCTCGACGAGGGGCACGTGCGCCACCACCGCGCGCACGATCGGCTCGAACGCGCTGCGCGCGCTGCGACCGAGCGTGGCGGCGAACGACGACCAGTGCGGAAACTGGACGACTACGACGCGAGTCGGGGCGTCGAGCATGGCAACGTGATCGTGTCTTCTCGGGGTGACGCACAACGCCGACCGCCCACTCTCACGTGCACCGTTCGTTGCGTGATGTGCGAACCACCGCGCTCGATGCCCGACCACGCGACGGTGTCGGCGTGCACGTCGAGGTCGGAGGCGAACACGTCGGACGAACCGAGCGACGGCACGGCCGGAAGGTCGACGACGACGAGCACCGACTGTCGCGCGAGGATGCGCGACTGCAACCGTCGCGC
>DAIPHP010000162.1:0-1807 GCA_036771295.1 Ilumatobacteraceae bacterium | reverse complement strand
GTTGCGGCTCAACTGGCTGAGCGCGACGATCGGCACGTTGAACTCGCGGGCCATCAACTTCAGGTTGCGGCTGATCTCGCTGACTTCGAGCTGGCGGTTCTCCACCTTCGCGTCGCCGCCCATCAGCTGCAAGTAGTCGATCACGATGAGCGCCAAGTCGCCTTGTGCCAGACGCACGCGCCGGGCGCGAGCACGCATCGAACCGACCGACGTCGAAGGCGAGTCGTCGATGATGAGCGGAATGTCAAGTCGCCCGACGGCACGGCCGATCTCGGTCCACTGGCGCTCGGTCGGGGCGGCGCCGCGCAACACCTCGGACGGCACGCTCGCCTCGCTCGCCAACACGCGCTGCGAGAGTTCGTACGCGCTCATTTCGAGACTGAAGAAGATCACCGGTCGCATCGTGTTGCGCGCCACGTTGACCGCCATGTTCAGCGCGAGCGCGCTCTTTCCCATACCCGGGCGCGCTCCGATCACGTTCAGCGCGCCCGGCTGCAAACCGAGCAACAACTCGTCGAGTTTGGTGAAACCGGTCGGTACGCCGGTCATCGAGTCGGGGTTGTTCCAGCGTTCTTCGATGGTCTCCAGCGACTGTGACAGCAGGTCGCTCAGTTGCTGCGCGCCCTCGTTGAGTTTTCCGGCGGAGACGTCGTAGATCTTGCTCTCCGCTTCGTCGAGCGCCTTGTCGACGTCGGGCGGTTCGCTGTACGCGATTTCCGCGATTGCCGCCGCCGCGGTGATCACGCGCCGCAGCTTCGCCGCGTCACGCACGATCTTGGCGTAGCGCTCGGCGCTCGAGATCGCCGGCGTGGCGTTCTGCAGTCGCACGAGCGCGTCGAGACCGCCGATGCCGTCGAGCAACGCCGCTTTGCGCAACTCTTCGCCGACGGTGACGGGGTCGACCGGCTCGCCGCCGATGGTGAGCGAGCGAATGGCGTCAAAGATGTGGCGATGCGCCGGCTTGTAGAAGTCTTGGTCGGTGAGCCCGAGCTCGAGCACCGTCGAGATCGCTTCTTCCGAGAGCATCATGGCGCCGAGCAGCGACGCTTCTGCATCCACGTTGTGCGGCGGAATGCGCGGCTTGCTGCCTTCGGAGTCGCCGCGGCGCAGATCAGTAATCGTCACCCTCATACCTTCGTTCGTGTTGCCTGTTGATCACAAGGGGAACAACCCTGTGAATTGCTCGTGGACATGCGGTGGATGGCCTGTGGTCATCCTGTGTAAACGCTGTGGACAATAGTGCAGGGGTGCGCACCTCGAACGGCCTGAGGTCGCGCCGGTGCGCGGACGTCTCAGGCCTGGCGGACGTCGACGTTCAGCGTGCCGCGCACGTCGGCGAACAGCGCAACGGTCACCGTGTGGGTACCGACTTCGCGGATTGGCTTGTCAATCGTCAGGTGTTTGCGCTCGACCACCACGTGGAACTGTCGCTGCACTGCGTCGGCAATGTCGGCCGCCGTCACTGACCCGAACAGCTTGCCGGTGGCACCTGCCTTGGCGGTGATGACGAGCGGCGACTCGGCGAACGCCGCGGCGATGGCGCGTGCCGACTCGCGGTCGGCCGCCTCGCGCAGGTCGCGCGACTTCTTCAGCGTCGCTGCCTGCTCGACGGCACCGTCGGTGGCCTCGACGGCCAGACCGTTGGGGATCAGATAATTGCGGGCATGCCCGGACGACACGGTGACGATGTCACCGCGCCGACCGATGCCTTTCACGTCGCGGCGCAACAGCACCTGCACGACGTCAGGCCTCGGTGGGTGCTGGTGCGGTCGCCTCTGGCGCGGCGTCTGCGGCTGCAGTCGGCGCG
>DAIPHP010000161.1:0-1816 GCA_036771295.1 Ilumatobacteraceae bacterium | reverse complement strand
TACAAGCTGCGCTCGACAGCACGCAGCTGCTTCGGACCGCTGACTTGGTTGTGCATCTTGACGTCGCACACCGCGGTCTCGGCACTGCCAGTTGCGGGCCCGACGTGCTTCCGCAGTACGAAATCGCTGCGGGCACCTACGAGTTCGCTTATTTGGTGCGCCGAACGTCGCCCGGTGCGGCTAACGAAGATTAGGTTCGGCGAATCTTCAGCCGGCGGTCGTCGGCGGTGACGCATCGACCGTCGTCTGTCTTGAAGCGCCAGCCATGCAGGGTGCACACGATTTCATCTCCGTCCAACTGACCGAAGACCGACAAGTCAGCCTTGCGGTGCGGGCAGAAGCGTTCGAGGGTGAAGTCGCCGATGCAGATTTCTTCGCTCGGTTCGCTTGGTTCGCCGAGTCGACGCCGGGCCTCTGCCTCTGCGCGATCGATGCGTTCGATTGAGAGGCTCTTCAAGAAGTTGTAGAGGTACTCGTTGAAGGCACCTTCGCGCCATGCGACGAATCTGCACGAGAGAAACAGTGAGTTCGACCAGTCGACCGCGCGCTCGGCGAGCACCTTCTCCACTAACTCCGGTGCGATATCAAAGCGGAACTGGTACGGCTCGCCCGTGTACGAACGAACGGTACCGGCCGGAAAATCGACGAGCACGTGCTCGTCTCCGAGACGAAACAGGCACGAACCCCCGACACCCTCCCGAAGCTTCGGTGCCCGAAGCAAGAGAGGTTGCCACCACGCCGCTAGGCGCGGCTGGAAGTCGGACGACTTGTTCGGCCATGACGCTCTTTCGTCGGCGAGCCACCGTTTCCAGTCGTTCTGGTAGTCGCGCAGGTAGTTGCGCTTGTCGCTGAACGGAGCATCGACGTCGGTGTTCGGGTGATCGACGTGAATTGTGCCGTTTGCGCACTCGATGGTGGTGCCAGGAAGGTTCAGCACGGCTCTTCGGTCACTTCGCGCGAGACGTTCGATGAACTTGGTCTGGTCAGGGAATATTGAAATCTCCGTACCGTCGATCATGTTGAGGTCGAACAAGTCGTCATCCAAGAAGCAGGGTGGTCCGGCGGACGGCACCACCACGGTGGCGTTGATGGCCTCGACGTAGTTCTGCGCCCGAGAGAACTGGCTTTCTACCTTGCTGGCTGCTTGTGCTCGTCGTACGTCGTCAGGCTGGTCGTAGACCATCGGGTACCAAATCGCCCCGCTGTATTGCAGCCAGTGTTGGTCGACTGGCCCGTGCGCTGAGAGTGCTTTCGGGTCGTGGGTTCGGCAGTCGTTTTGGTTCACGAGTCGCGAGACACCGTCGCTCACCACGAGCGCAGAGTCGCCCCCCGGGCCGTCAGTGATCGACGACTCGATGTGAATGGCGACGCGAAGACCGTCTCGCAATTCGACCTCTTGGCCGTCGCGAGTCTCGATAAATGTCGTGAACCCCAGGCGAGTGAGTCGCCGGCGCAATTCGTCGGTGGGGAACTCAGGCAGCAACACTGTGGCGGACTTGCTCATCCTGTCGCGCAAGAACGGCTCGTCGAAGTGGTCGCCGTGCAGGTGCGAGACGTAGAGATAATCAGGCGCGCACACCGCCGCCATGGTCTCGGCATCAAGACGATCGTTGCGAGGAAAGGGGAACCACGAACCCAAGAACGCAGGCACGAACCACGGATCGCAGACGATCGTGGCCTGCGGGCAACGAATCAGTATCCCGGCGTGGCCGAGTGACGTCGCCCGCATGGGCGATTCAGGCGACGGGTGGATCCGTGAACTGCTGGCCGCCGCGAGCGACGTGCTCGGTCCAGGCAGTGCCGTTCCAGTAGCGCA
>DAIPHP010000160.1:0-1821 GCA_036771295.1 Ilumatobacteraceae bacterium | reverse complement strand
CGGTCGAGCAAGCGCCGTCGCGTCAGCGCCCGAGCGAGGGGTGATCGAACACGCGCAAGGCGCTGGCGACATGGTCGACAGAACCATCGATGGCGACTCGCCCGGCCGACACGGCATCGGCCCATGCGAGCGAGCCGGACATCACTTCGACCCAGGTCGGTCTGTCGAGCGTGATCCGGGCAACGTCTGTGCCGGTGTCGAGCACGCACGCCACATAGTTGCGCACATGCAGCACGGCCGACTCTTCGCCGACGACGAACTCCAACTGCGCGTCGATGCCCCGAGCACGTTCCGGCACCAGCGTCACGCGCAGCACGTCGAGCGTGGTTCGCAGATCCCACCCGGAGATTTGTCGGCGCGACCAGCGGTGCTGGTACAGCCGACCGGTGTCGAGGCTGCCGTCAGCTTCGCGGGCTCGAGTGAGACACCAGTTGCGAATGTTGGCTGCCGTCGTGCGCCTCGCTATCACCCGCAGTGTGCCGGCGAGCAACGCACGATCGCGTTCTTCGGCGGCGCCTCGGGCCACGAGCAACCCGGCCAGTTCGAGCGCCCAGCGCGGGTCGCTCTCCATCGATACTTCGCACGTCGCACGCACTTCGTCAGCCCCGCCCATGGCGGCGACCAGACGATCCGCACGTTCGGCGCGCGGGAGCGGAAACAAGTTGACGGGGTCGCCGTCGAACCAACCAAAGAGACCGCTGCGAATCTGTCGCGCATGGTGCTCGACCACCCCGTAGTACTGCGTGGTGATGAAGTCGTCGTCGAACTCCTCCGGCAATCGCACCAAGTGCGCGAGATCCACCGAGCTCGCACCGGCATTGGTGTGCCGAACCGTTTGGTCCCAGAGAAACTGAATGGCGTCGCGGTACTTCGTGACCCGCGAGCGAATCTCCCCCGATCCCGCCATGGGCGGCCCGTGTGCAGCGACCAAATGTTCGGCCCCGAGCCCGAGCACGTGGTCGATGCCCGCGAGCAACACTCGCGGGTCGCGGTACTCTTCGCCGCGAATCGCGAACACGTTGAACAACACCGGCCACACGATGTTGTGCACCGCCAGCTTGAGCGACGGAAACCAGAACGTCACCGAATCGTCGGCGTCCGACGGTGCCGGTTGCACGTCGATGCGCAAGCCGGCCACGTTCAGCGTCGTCGCGGCAGAAAACGGTTTCGTCACCGGAAGATGACCGAGCGTGAACGGCGCGTGCTCGGCGTTGCGATACGCGAGCCCGAGACCGACGTTGACGAGCCCGTCTGGGCCGTCGGCCGGCAGTTGCGTGCCGAATTGTTCGACGAGACCACGCGAGTACGTGGGCCCGATCGCCGCAGCCGCACGCGTCAGATTCGTAGCGATTCGCTCGTGGCCGTGCACGGGCACGCTCGCGGGCAGACCCATGCGCTGGCGTTCTTCGACCACTGCTTGCGTGCCCTGCACATAGTGAAAGTGCGTATAAAGCACGGCGACGACGGGCTCAGACGCCACCTTGCGCAGCTCGACCAGGGCGGCGCGCATTTCTTCGACCGACTCGCCCGTATCGATGGCGATGATGCCCTCGGGCCCGCGCACGAACGACTGGTTCGACAATCCGTTGCCCACCAGGCACCACGCCGAGTCGCCGATGGCATAGAAGCGGCGGATCAGCCGCTGCGATTGCTCGAGGGCCTTGCGGTGCGCTCGCTGGCCCCGCGAGTCGACGACGACGTCGTCATCGTCAGGAGCAAAACTTCGCGGGGTTCCCGAGCTCACGACGCCACGGTTCGTGCGTGCTCTTCACCGTCATCCTCGGAGATTGGTCGCAGATACAGGTCGATCGCCTGCCACAG
>DAIPHP010000159.1:0-1831 GCA_036771295.1 Ilumatobacteraceae bacterium | reverse complement strand
TCGGGTGCGCGTCGTAGTGGAAGCCGTCGACGAAGCGCTTGCGCATGTTCTCGTGAATCATCGTGTGGTGCGTGACCTCGTACGACCACTTCTCGTACTGCGCGTCGGTGGGAAGTTCGCCGTTCAGCAGCAGGTAGGCGACCTCGAGAAAGTTGGACTTCTCGGCCAACTGCTCGATGGGGTAGCCGCGGTAGCGCAAGATGCCCGCGTCGCCGTCGAGGTAGGTGATCGCCGACTTGCACGCGGCGGTGGAGAGAAACGCCGGGTCGTACACCCGCAGTTTCGGGTCGAGCTGGCGCAGTGCGGAGGAGGGGAAAACGCCGCCTTCGATCGGGACGGTTACTTGCTTGCCCGTGCGGTCGTCGGTAATCGTGATCGTTTCAGCCATCGTGAGGCCTTTCGGTGTATTCGTGGTCGGGAGCTTCCTCTCCCGCCCTGTCACGCTACTTGCCGGACACGCCTCACGGTTGTGCGGCTTCGCACAACAGCCCCTTTTTGTGACGCCGTGCGCAAGGTGTGCTCGGCGCCGCGCTCAGAGCGGGCCGTTGTCGTGCTTTCGGCGCGGGAACTTCTCGCGTTTGCTCGCCAACATGTCGAGTGCCGCCACGACTTCGCGTCGAGTTTCTGACGGGGCGATCACGGCGTCCACGTATCCGCGTTCGGCGGCAACGTACGGGTTCAGCAGGCGCTCCTCGTAGTCCTTCTCGAACGCGGCGCGTTCTTCGGGCGTGGCGCGACGCTGCAGAATCGCCGCAGCCTGCCCGGCGCCCATCACGGCGAGTTCGGCGGTGGGCCACGCCATGCAAATGTCGTTGCCCATCTTCTTTGAGTCCATCACGATGTAGGCGCCGCCGTAGCTCTTGCGAAGAATCACGCACACGCGCGGCACGGTGGCGCGCCCGTACGCGAACACCAGTTGCGCGCCGTGGCGGATCATTCCGCGCCACTCGAGGTCTTTGCCGGGGTAGAAGCCCGGCGTGTCGACCAGCGTCACGATCGACAAGTTGAACGCGTCGCAGAACGCCACGAACCTCGCCGCTTTTTGCGACGCCTGAATGTCGAGCGTGCCGGCCAGGGCGAGCGGTTGGTTGGCGACGATGCCGACCGCACGCCCGCCGATGGAGGCGAGCGTGGTCACCACGTTGCCGGCCCAGCCGGCTCGCAATTCGAGGTGCACGCCGTCGTCGACGATCGACTCGATCACGTGGCGCACGTCGTAGCTGCCGGTGGGTGACGCGGGCAGCAGCGTGTTCAGCTCGGGGCAGTCGCGCTCGACGGGGTCGCCCGACTCGATGATCGCGGTCAACTCGTCCACGTGGTCGGGCAGGTATCGCAGCAGTTCGTCGAGCAGCGCCTTGGCGTGCTCGATGTCGCTGGCCACCAGGCTCGCCACACCGCTTTGTCGCGAGTGGATGTCGGTGCCGCCGAGTTCTTCGTTGCTCACTTCGACGCCGGTCATCTGCGCCACCATCGTCGGGCCCGACACGAACGCGTACGACTCGTTCGTCATGATCACCGCGTCGCACAAGCCGATCAAGAGCGCGGGCCCCGACACCGCGGGCCCGTCGACGATGGCGATGGTCGGCACCACGCCCGAGCAGTCACTGATCGCGCGCGCGGCTTCGCCCCAGCCGTGCAGCGCCGAGACGCCTTCTTTGATGTCGGCACCTGACGACGCCATCGACAACACCAGTGGTATCCGCTTGTCGCGGGCCATGAACGCCGCGTTGCGCAGCACCTGCGACGCGGCCGACGAGAGGGCGCCTTTGTGTACTTCGTCTTGCACTTCGGCCCACACCACGCGCCGGCCGCCGGCCAGCAGTCGCACGGC
>DAIPHP010000158.1:0-1891 GCA_036771295.1 Ilumatobacteraceae bacterium | reverse complement strand
GGGCGAAGGTGTCGGGCCGCAAAGGCGAGCGCATCGTCTTCATCCGCACGCTCACCCACGACGACGGCGCCGGCGGCGGCAAGGCAATCGAGCGCACGGCGACGGGGCAGTACCTGTAACGATGTCGATCCCGAAGGTCTGCGGTATCGAGACCGAGTACGGCATCGTCGTGCGCAACGCCGATCTCAACGCGGTCACGGCGAGTTCGCTCTTGATCAACGCGTTTCTCGGTCGCAGCAGCACGCGCACCGCGTGGGACTTTTTCGACGAGCAGCCCGGCAACGACGCGCGCGGGCTGTTGCTGGGCGAGATTCTCGCCCCCGAAGTGGAGACGCACCTCGTCAACACCGTGCTCACCAACGGCGCCCGCTACTACGTCGATCACGCCCACCCCGAGTGCTCCACACCCGAGTGCCGCACGCCGTCGGAAGTCGTGCGCTACGACCGCGCAGCCGAAGAGATCATGCGCCTCAGCATGGAACGTGCCGTCGCGATGCTGCCCGCGGGCGGCGAGGTGGTGGTCTACAAGAACAACTCCGACGGCAAGGGCAACAGCTACGGCTGCCACGAGAACTACCTCGTCGACCGTGCCGTGCCGTTCGGCCGGCTCGTCTCGCAGATCACGCCGCACTTCGTGACGCGACAGGTGTTCGCCGGCGCCGGCAAGGTGGGATGCGAATCTCCGGGCTCGATGCCCGGCGACATCGCCTACCAGCTGAGCCAGCGCGCCGACTTTTTCGAAGAAGAAGTCGGGCTCGAGACCACGCTCAAGCGCCCGATCGTCAACACGCGCGACGAACCGCACTGCGACCCGGCGAAGTACCGGCGATTGCACGTCATCGTCGGCGATGCGAACATGAGCGAAGTGGCCACCTTCCTCAAGGTCGGCACCACCGCGATCGTGCTCGCGATGATCGAAGACGACGCGATCGGTGACGATCTCACGCTGGCTCATCCCGTGACGGCGATTCGTCAGGTGAGCAACGACCCGTCGCTCAAGGCCACCATCGCGCTGGGCAGCGGCAAGCGCATGACCGCCCTCGACGTGCAGTGGCAACTGCTCGAGCGTGCCCGCACGTGGGCCGACCGCCACGGGCTCGACTCGGTGTCTGTCGACGACGGCAAGCGGGTGCTCGAAGAGTGGGAGAGCGTCTTGACCGGTTTGGAGAACGACCCCAACGAGGTCGCCGACGTGGTCGATTGGGTCGCCAAGAAGCGTCTGGTCGACGGCTACGCGCAACGCCACGACTTGGCGCCCACCGACGCGCGATTGAAGGCGATCGACTTGCAGTACTCCGACCTGCGTCGAGACCGTTCGCTGGCTGCTCGCTGCGGTCTGCGCACGATGGTCGACGACGACGCGGTTCGCGAGGCCGTCGACACGCCGCCCGAGTCGACCCGCGCCTACTTTCGCGGCACGTGCTTGGCCCGCTTCGCGCCGGAGATCGTCGCGGCGAACTGGGACTCGATCGTGTTCGACATCGGGCGCGACCCGCTGAAACGCGTGCCGATGATGGAGCCGTTGCGCGGGACAAAAGCACTTACCGCCGATCTCTTCGCCTCCAGTACGACCGCGGCGGACCTGATTGCGCGATTGGGCGACACGCCGCCCACCTGAGCCACGGCTCGCTCGCACACTGCGAACCTGAGCCTGTGGGGCGCAGCCCGCACCTTGCTATGGTGCTTGCTATGGCCGAACGCACCAAGAAGCAGCGCACCGCTCCGCAGCGCGAGAAGGAAGCGCCAGCCGAAACCGAGTCGGAGAACGACACCGAGAGCACCGACCGCCTGAAGCGCGAACTCGACGGCCTGCTCGACGAGATCGACGAAGTGCTGGAGACCAACGCCGAAGACTTCGTGAAGAGTTACGTGCAAAAGGGCGGGCAATAAG
>DAIPHP010000157.1:0-1900 GCA_036771295.1 Ilumatobacteraceae bacterium | reverse complement strand
GTGCGCAAGCGCCTCGACTTCGACAAACCCGTCGAGCGCAAGGTGGTGGAAGAGTGCCTCGAGATCGCCCTGCAGGCCCCGACGGGCAGCAACAGCCAGGGCTGGCACTTCATCATCGTCGAAGACGCCGCCAAGAAAAAGGCCCTCTCCGACATCTATATGGAGAACTTCAAGCTGTATGCGTCGATGCCCCGCCCCGAGCGCGAGTCGAGCGACCCGCGCGCCCAGCGCATGGACAAAGTGGTCGACTCGGCCACCTACCTGGCGAAGAACTTCCACCGCTCGCCGCTGTTGATGATTCCGGCGATCGAAGGCCGCCTCGACAACCTGCCGTCGTTCGCCACCGCGTCGATCTGGGGGTCGCTGTTGCCCGCGGTGTGGAGCTTCATGCTCGCCCTGCGCGAGCGCGGCATGGGCAGCGCGTGGACGACCATCCACCTCATGAACGACGGCGAGAAGAAAGCCGCCGAACTGCTCGGCATCCCGTACGACAAGGTGTCGCAAGGCGGGCTCTTCCCCATCGCCTACACGCTGGGCACCGACTTCAAACCCGCCAGCCGCCTGCCGCTCGACCGCGTGATGCACTGGGACAAGTGGTAGCAGTGGCCGGTGCCAGCGGCGCCGTGAGCGCCAACACCCCCATCGAACTCGTCAACGGCGTGTACAAGACGCTGCCCGGCAACGTGGCCGTGGCGCGCGAACGCCTCGGCCGGCCGCTCAGCCTGACCGAGAAGATTCTCTTCAACCACCTGGTCGACCCGCGCGGCCAAGCGGTGGAACGCGGCCGCAGCTACGCCGACTTCCACCCCGACCGCGTGGCGATGCAAGACGCCACCGCGCAGATGGCGCTGCTGCAGTTCATGACCGCCGGCCTGCCCACCACCGCCGTGCCGTCGACCGTGCACTGCGACCACCTGATCATGGCCAAGGTCGGCGCGCGCATCGACATGGGCGTCGCCATCGACACCAACAAAGAGGTGTACGACTTCTTGCGCAGCGTTTCTGCCAAATACGGCATCGGGTTCTGGGGGCCGGGCAGCGGCATCATCCACCAGGTGGTGCTCGAGCACTACGCCTTCCCCGGCGGCATGATGATCGGCACCGACAGCCACACCCCCAACGCGGGCGGCTTGGGCATGGTGGCCATCGGCGTCGGCGGTGCTGACGCAGTCGACGTGATGACGGGCTTCCCCTTCAACGTGCGCTGGCCGAAAGTGATCGGCGTTCGTTTGACGGGCTCGCTGTCGGGCTGGTCGAGCCCCAAAGACGTGATCTTGGAAGTCGCGCGCGTGCTGACCGTCGAAGGCGGCACCGGCGCGATCGTGGAGTACTTCGGGCCGGGCGCCGACTCGATCTCCGCGACGGGCAAGGCGACCATCTGCAACATGGGGGCCGAAATCGGCGCCACCTGCAGCGTGTTCGGCTACGACGCCCACATGGCCGAGTACTTGCGGGCGACGGGCCGTGCCGACATTGCGGCGGCGGCCGATGCGGTGCGTGATCATTTGCGGCCCGACGAGGGTGCCGTTTATGACCGCTTGGTGGAGATCGACTTGTCGACGCTGGCGCCGTTGATCAACGGCCCGCACTCGCCCGACCGCGCGCACCGCGTGGGTTCGGCGGTTGGTGCTGCGGCGCGCGAGAACAGCTGGCCGGTGGAGATTTCGGCGGCGCTCATCGGGTCGTGCACGAACTCTTCCTACGAAGACTTGACGCGAGCCGCGTCGGTGGCCCGCCAAGCAGCGGCCGCCGGGTTGAAGGCGAAGACCGAGCTGCTCATCACGCCGGGGTCGGAGCAGATTCGCGCCACCATCGAGCGCGACGGCCTGCTCGCCGACCTGGAGGCCATCGGCGCCACGGTGCTGGCCAACGCGTGCGGCCCGTGCATCGGCCAGTGGGA
>DAIPHP010000156.1:0-1906 GCA_036771295.1 Ilumatobacteraceae bacterium | reverse complement strand
CGCCACGCGACGGCGTCATCGCGAAGCGACGACGAAGTCGCGCGATGCCGAAGTGGCGGCGGTCAGGCTTGCGCTTTTGCCTGCAGCAACGCAGTGACGGCTTTGCCGTCGGCCTTGCCTTTCGACGACTTCATCACTGCGCCGACGAGCGCACCCATCGCCTTCTGCTCCCCCGCCTTGAACTTCGCCCACGCGTCGGGGTCGGCGGCGATCGCGGCGTCGACGAGCGCCTCGAGCGCGCCGGTGTCCATCGCTTCGAAGCCCTTCGACTTTGCCATCGCGATCACGTCCCCGCCGCCGTTGGCGACCAGTTCGGCGAGCAGTGTCTTGGCTTGCGTGGAGGTGATCTTGGCGCCCTTTTCCATCAGCGTGAGCGCGGCGATGTCGCCCGCGGGCACGCGCGGCGACGCCGCTTCTTCGGCAAATGCCTGCTGCACGTAGACGAGAGCACGGGCGGCATCGCCGCCCACCTTTGCGACTGCGGCGATGTATTCGTCTTGTCCGCGCTCGACGACCACGGCGACGGCTTCGCTTTCTTTCGGCTGGCCGGTCAGCGCGGCCAGTGCTTCGCGGCGAGCGGCCGGCAGCGGCGGCAACGACGCCCGCACGCGATCGACCCACGCGGAATCGGGCACGAGCGGCACGAGGTCCGGCTCCAAGAAATAGCGGTAGTCGTCGGCGTCTTCTTTGGTGCGCAGCACGTTGGTGCGCCCGGAGGCGTCGTCCCAGTGCAGCGTCTGCTGCTTGATGCTGCCGCCGCCGCTGATGATGTCGATCTGGCGACGCGCCTCGTAGTCGATCGCGCGACCGACGGAACGAATCGAGTTGACGTTCTTGATCTCGCATCGCGTGCCGAACGGCGTGCCCGGCTTGTGCACCGACACGTTCACGTCGCAACGCATGGAGCCTTCTTCCATCTTCGCGTCGCTCGCGCCGACGGCGAGCAGGATCGCGCGAAGCTCGCTGACGTACTGCTTGGCTTGCTCGCTGGTGCGAATGTCGGGGCGCGACACGATCTCCACCAGCGGCACGCCGGCACGGTTGAAGTCGATCAACGAGTAGTCGCTTCCGTGAATTCGACCTTCTGCCCCGCCGAAGTGCGTCGACTTGCCCGTGTCTTCCTCGAGATGCGCCCGCTCGATGCCGATGCGCACGTCGCCGGGCAACATGAGGAAGCCGTCGACGTTCAGCGGCTGGTCGTACTGGCTGACTTGGTACGCCTTCGGCAGGTCGGGATAAAAGTAGTTCTTGCGGTGGAACGTGCACGGCTGCACGCGGCAGTTGAGCGCGAGGCCGAGTCGCATCGCGAGCTCGACGGCGTGACGGTTGAGCACCGGGAGCGCGCCGGGCAACCCGAGCGTGACTGGGTCGATGTGCGTGTTCGGCTCGTCGCCGAAACGATTGGCGCTCGCACTGAACAACTTGGTCTTGGTGGCGAGCTCGACGTGCACCTCGAGACCGACGACGAGTTCCCACCCGTCAATGAGCTGCTCGGCGGTGGCAACCACGCTGGACGGGTTCTTCACGGCACCGGTCGACGCGGTCATGCGTTGCGCTCCAGTTCCGCCGCGACGCGGAACATCGGCGCTTCGCCGAGCGCCGGAGCCAGCACCTGCACGCCGACCGGCAGGCCGGCCTCGCCGGTGCCGAACGGCACGCTCATCGCCGCGTGACCGGCCAAGTTGGTGGGAATCGTGAACACGTCGCAGAGGTACATCGCGAGCGGGTTGCTCGTCTTGTCGCCGAACTTGAACGCGACGGTCGGCGACGTCGGGGTGAGCATCACGTCGCACTGCTCATAGGCCTTCGCGAAGTCGTCGGCGATCAAGCGGCGAACCTTCAGCGCCTTGCCGTAGTAGGCGTCGTAGTAGCCGGCCGACAGCGCGTACGTGCCGAGCATGATGCG
>DAIPHP010000155.1:0-1923 GCA_036771295.1 Ilumatobacteraceae bacterium | reverse complement strand
ACCGTGATCGAACCGCTGCCGTTCTCGGCGACGTTGATGGTGGTCGCAAGATCAACACGACACGCCGTCAACAAGACGAGCGCGACTACTGGAAGAACCAGCCGAGCGGCCCGGCGAAGCAAGCCGCGCGAGCGAGTCACTCGCTGGCGGCGTTGCCGCCTTCGCCCGCCCCGGCAAGATCGACGCCGACCGGCGGCTTGAAACCCTCGACGGCCTTGAACGTGAAGCGCTGGTCGCCCGGCTTCTCCGGATCGTCTTCCACGCCGACCACCACGATTTCGCCAGCGACGAACTGCTTGTTCAGCAGTTGCTCCGACAGCGGATCTTCGATCAGGCGTTGCAGTGCGCGGCGCAACGGGCGTGCACCAAGCTGCGGGTCGTAACCCTTGCGGGCGAGCAGTTCTTTCGCCGGCTGTGTGAGCTCGAGTCCGAGACCGAGGCCTTCGAGCTGGCTGACGAGACGTTTGCTCATCAGGTCGACCATCGCCATCACTTCGGTCATCGTGAGCTCGTGGAACACGATCACTTCGTCGACGCGGTTCAGGAACTCGGGGCGGAAGTGCACCTTCAGTGCGTCGTTGACCTTGTCGCGCATGCGGGCGTACGACATCGCCTCGTCGTTCTTGCCGAAGCCGACGTTCGCCTTGCGCAGGTCTTGCGTGCCGAGGTTGGAGGTCATGATGATCACGGTGTTGCGGAAGTCGGTGGTGCGGCCTTGCGCGTCCGTCAGGCGGCCCTCTTCGAGAATCTGCAACAGCGTGTTGAACACGTCGGCGTGGGCCTTTTCGATCTCGTCGAACAACACCACGGAGAACGGCTTGCGACGCACGGCCTCGGTCAACTGGCCGCCCTCGTCGTAACCGACGTAGCCCGGGGGCGAGCCGACGAGTCGGCTCACGGTGTGCTTCTCCATGTATTCGCTCATGTCGAGCGAGATCAGCGCGTCTTCGTCACCGAAGAGGAATTCGGCGAGAGTCTTGGCAAGTTCGGTCTTGCCGACGCCAGTCGGTCCGAGGAAGATGAACGAACCACTCGGCCGCTTCGGGTCTTTGCGGCCCGCGCGCGTGCGGCGGATGCTCTGGCTGACCGCCTTGATTGCATCTTCTTGTCCGATGATGCGCTTGTGCAGCTCGGCTTCCATGTTGAGCAGCTTCGCGGTCTCTTCTTCGGTGAGTTTGTAGACGGGGATGCCGGTCCACACGCTCAGCACGTCGGCGATCGCCTCTTCGTTCACCTCGTCGTAGAGGTTGATGCCTTGGGCTTTCACGTCGGCCTCTTTTTGCGCGCGCTCTTCGAGCAGCGAGCGCTCTTGGTCGCGCAGGCGCCCGGCTTCTTCGAAGCGCTGTTCATCGACGGCCTTCTTCTTCGCCGTCTGAACTTCTTTGATTTTGTTCTCGATTTCTTTCAGGTCGGGCGGCGTCTTCATGCGCTTGATGCGCAGGCGGCTGCCAGCCTCGTCGATCAAGTCGATCGCCTTGTCGGGAAGATGACGGTCGGAGATGTAGCGGTCGGCCATGTTCGCCGCGGCGACGAGCGCCTGGTCGGTGATGGTGACCCGGTGGTGGCTCTCGTACTTGTCGCGGATGCCCTTCAGGATCTCGATGGTGTGCGCAACCGACGGCTCATCGACTTTGACCGGCTGGAAGCGACGCTCGAGAGCGGCATCTTTCTCGAAGTGCTTGCGGTATTCATCGAGCGTGGTGGCGCCGATGGTCTGCAGTTCACCACGCGCAAGCATCGGCTTCAAGCTCGATGCGGCGTCGATGGCACCTTCTGCCGCGCCGGCGCCGACGAGCGTGTGGATCTCGTCGATGAACAAGATGATGTCGCCGCGCGGGCGGATTTCTTTCAGCACCTTCTTCAGGCGTTCCTCGAAGTCACCGCGGTAACGGCTGCCCGCGACGAGCGCGCCGAGGTCGAGGG
>DAIPHP010000154.1:0-1941 GCA_036771295.1 Ilumatobacteraceae bacterium | reverse complement strand
TGCCCCGCGCGGTGGCGGCCGTGTATCGCGCGGCACCGCAGCCGCACCGGGCCACCATGCTCGAGATGCGCGAGCGAATTTTGCGCATCGTGCCCGACGCGCAAGAAGTGCTCAGTTACGGCATCGCGGCGTTCAAGGTGAACGACAACGTGGTGTGCGGCCTGCTTGCTGCCAAGCAGCACGTGGGCTACTACCCGTTCAGCGGCACCGTATTGAAGATGTTCCCCCGCGAGCTGCGCGGGTTCTCCGCCACCAAGAGCGCGCTGCACGTGCCGGTCGACAAGCCGTTGTCATCGGCGTTGCTGAAAAAGCTGATCGCTGCCCGCGTGTCGCAGTGCCCGGTGAAGACCGGCAAGGTCAATCTCGCGAAGTACGACAAGCTCGACGGCGAGTGGCGCGCGATCGGCTTGGCCGCACCGGCGCGACGCGGGCTGGTGAACGAGAAGATTCTGCGATTGCGCGACCTCACCACGTGGCGAGAGGCCGACGTGAAGGCGATTCATGGCATCGGCGGCAACGCGTTGGCGGTGTTGCGCCGCGAGATGAAGCGGGCCGGGCTCAGGTTTCGCCCGCGCTGAGCCGCATCAGCCGGCCGGCGACGCTCAGCGTCAGCTTCGCAGCACCTTTTCCAGCGGTCTTCCCTTGGCCAACTCGTCCACCAACTTGTCGAGATAGCGGATCTTTCTCATCAGCGGGTGGCTGACTTCTTGCACCTTCACCCCGCACACCGAACCGGTGATCAGCTTCGACTTCGGGTTCATTCGTGCCGAGGCAAAGAAGTCTTCGAACGTGGTCTTCTTGGCGAGGTGCTTCTTGAGCGAAGCCTCCGTGTGGCCGGTGAGCCAGTGGATCACTTGGTGCAGTTCTCTCTTGCTGCGTCCCTTGCGCTCGACTTTGGCAACGTAGAGCGGGTACACGTCGGCGAGCGGAGTGGTGAAGATTCGGTGTTTCATCGCGGGCGCAGCGTCATGTGCACGGTGATGGTGGCGCCGAGGCGAATGTTTTGTGCCGCCCGAACGGCGTCTTTGAGCGGCAGGTAGTAGGCGCCGTCTTTGGGCCACAGTGACGTGGTGAACGTGGTGTCGCCGACTCGACAGGAGACCGGGATCATCCCCCACCCGTAGGTGACCGATGCGGCGATGTCGCGAATTTCTTCGGCTGCCTCGCCGGTAACCGCGACGAAGTGGTACGGCGCAGGCCCGCGCCACTCGAACACCTTGGCCCGCACGGTGAACCCGTCGGTCGTGGGTCGCAGGTTCGCAGTCACTTACGCGAACAGGGCGACGAGCTGGTCGAGCGCGAGACCCCAGCCGACTTCGAACCCCATCGCCGCGTGTTGGTCGGCCGATGCTTTGGTCGCATGTCTTCCGGTGGCGCGATACAACGTGCTGCCCTGCGGTGCGTCGCCCGGGGCCGGAAGAAACTCGAGAATGCCGGTGAAGTGAAACCCGCCTTCGGGCACCGCGTTGGGCGTGTAACCGGGGCCGAGCGCGGTGGTCCACACGAATCGCTCGTTGGGTACCGCTTCGAGCACGCAACCGACGCCGTCGTCACCGGCCTCGCCGTCGGGGCCGCGCATGACTGTGCGGAAGATTCCGCCTGGTCGCGGGTCGATTTCGGCGTCGATGGTTTTCCACGGTGCGGGCGTGAACCACTTCATGAGCGTGGGTGCGTGCGTCCACCCTTGCCAAAGTTGCGCGGCCGTCACGGGCACGATGCGCTGGAAGGTGAGGTCGAACGCACCGGGCACCGAGGCCGGCGATGAAGATGCTGCTGCCATGTGCGAAACGCTACGCCGAGTGGGAGTTGCGGACGATCTCGAGATGATCAAGCAACGTGCGCACGATTTGGAACACCAGCAGCTCGGCGAGCATGAAGCACGTGCTGAGCACCGCGATGTTCAGCTTGCGCAGACGCTCTGCGTTGCGGGCGGCACGGGCA
>DAIPHP010000153.1:0-2024 GCA_036771295.1 Ilumatobacteraceae bacterium | reverse complement strand
CCATCAACCAAGGAGCAATGCAATGACCATCACCAACGAAGAAAACGAAGCGATCATCGGCCGCGCGTCGATCAACGACATCGAGGCGATTCTCTCGACGCCGCTCGTCGACCCGAACGAGGTCGAGCACGTGGTGAAGAACAACGCCGACTCGATCTTCACGTGGGACTACTCGCTGGCCCGCCCGCAGCTGCG
Source organism: Ilumatobacteraceae bacterium (assembly GCA_036771295.1). Lineage (GTDB taxonomy): Bacteria > Actinomycetota > Acidimicrobiia > Acidimicrobiales > Ilumatobacteraceae > F1-60-MAGs027. Next base: position 1,829 of record DAIPHP010000153.1, on the reverse strand, counting down.
CAAGCTGTACGAGAAGGCCAAGACCGGCCAGTGGAACGGCACCACCGATCTTCCGTGGGACATGAACGTCGACGTCGAGAAGACCGTCGCCGAAGACCAGGCCCTCATCGGCAACGGCATCGACCCCAACTGGTACGCCGACACACCGCTCGCCAAGTGGGGCGACAAGGAGTGGCTCGAGTTCGGCATCCAGAGCCGCAAATGGTCGCTCTCGCAGTTCCTCCACGGCGAGCAGGGTGCGCTCATCTGCACCGCCAAGATCACCGAGACCGTGCCGTGGTACGACGCCAAGTTGTACGCCAGCACGCAAGTGGTCGACGAAGCGCGCCACGTGGAAGTGTTCGCCCGCTACCTCGACGAAAAGTTGGGCGGCGGTTACCCGATCAACGCGCACCTCGAGATGTTGCTTGACGACATCATCAACGACTCGCGCTGGGACTTCACCTATCTGGGCATGCAGATCATGGTCGAGGGTCTCGCCCTCGCCGCGTTCGGCTACCTGCACCAGTTGACCAACGAGCCGCTGCTCAAGCAGTTGCTGCGTTACGTGATGAGCGACGAGGCCCGTCACGTGGCCTTCGGCGTGCTGAGCCTCAAAGAGGTGTACGACGGCATGAGCGACGCAGAAATCAAGGAACGCCAGGAGTTCGCCTACGAGGCGAGCATCCGCATGCGCGACCGCTTCCTCCAGCAAGAGGTGTGGCGCCACATGGGTGTCGACCCGAAGGTGGTCGTGCCGTTGATGGTGAACGACCCGGGCCGCAAGATGTTCCAGTCGTTGCTGTTCTCCAAGATCGTGCCGAACTGCAAGAAGCTCGGCTTGCTCGACCGCAACGACAAGTGGCTGCGCCGCCGTTTCGAGGAGATGGGCGTCATCCAGTTCGAGAACATGGAGAACACCGGCGAGGAATACCTGCAGTTCGAGCTCGGCAAAGAAGTCGCCACGCCGGCTCACTGAACCCACCGTTAGTCGCGTCGCCGCCTCGCTCGCGCGGGGCGGCGGTCGCGCGCAACAACTAGTCTTCGCCCATGCCGCGATTCGGTCAGGTCATCACCGCGATGGTGACGCCGTTCGCCAAGGACGGTTCGCTCAACCTTGACGGGGCCGTTCGCCTGGCGAAGTGGCTGCAGCAAAACGGCAACGACGGGCTCGTGCTCGCCGGCACCACCGGCGAGTCGCCGGTGCTCACCGACGACGAGAAGCTGTCGTTGTTCGAGACGGTGGCGAAGGCCGTGACCATCCCGGTGATCGCCGGCACTGGTTCGAACGACACCGCGCACTCGGTGCACTTGACGAAAGAAGCCTCGAAACTCGGCGTGGCCGGCATTCTCGCGGTGTGCCCGTATTACAACCGTCCGTCGCAGGCGGGCATCGAGGCTCACATCCGCGCGATGTGCGCAGCGACGTCGTTGCCGGTGGTGATCTACGACATCCCCGTGCGAACCGGTCGCAAAATCAACACGCCAACGCTGGCGAAACTGGCCAACGAAGTGAAGAACGTAGCGGGCGTGAAAGATGCCGCCGGTAACCCGGGGGAGAGTGCGCGACTCATGACGATGGTGCCGTCGTCGTTCGAATTGATCTCTGGCGACGACGGGCTCACGTTGCCGCTCATGGCCGTGGGTTGCACCGCGGTGATCGGTGTGGCCACGCACTGGAGCGCAGTCGACCACCAAGAGATGTTCGCCAAGTGGAACGCGGGTGACACTGCTGGCGCTCGCAAGGTGAACGCCCGACTCGTGGAGAGTTTCGCGTTCGAGACGGGCGACGACAACCCCAACCCGTTGCCATCGAAGGTGATGATGAACCATCTCGGGCTCGACGTGGG
>DAIPHP010000152.1:0-2030 GCA_036771295.1 Ilumatobacteraceae bacterium | reverse complement strand
CACGCCGGCATCAGCGAGATCATCGTGCCGATGGACACGCCCGGCATCGAAGTGCGGCCGATCACCGACATGACCACCAACCGCCACTTCTGCGAGGTGTTCTACACCGACGTGCGCGTGCCGGTGGAGAACCTGGTGGGTGCCGAAGGTGCGGCGTTCAAACAGACGATGCGCCAACTGGAGCACGAACGTGGCGGCATCGACCGCCTCGTGTCGAACAGAGCGTTGTACCTGATGGCGCGCGAACGCGCCGACGTGTCCGACGCGCGCGTGCGGCAACAAATCGCCGACATCGAGATCGGTTACACGCTCGGGCGCATCCTGGTGATTCGCGAAGTGCTGAAACAGGCCCCGGCCGGATTTTCCGCAGCCACCAAATGCTTCTGCACCGAGCACGAAGCGCGCGTGGCCGACTTTGTGTCGAGCGTGTTCGGGCCCTACGCCACGCTGTGGGACGACGTCACGCAAGGCCTCGCCTACGCGCCGGCGTACACGATCATGGGCGGCACGTCGAACGTGATGCGAAACATTCTCGGCGAGCGCGTGCTGGGGCTGCCGAAAGAACCGCCGGTTCGGGCGTAACAGTCGCCATTCGGCGGCGAGGGTTCGTCGTTCGATCAGCCGCGCAGCACGAGATCGAGCCACGTCATGTCGGCCCATGAGAACCACTCGCGCGTGAAGCGAGACGGGTCGTCGACGTGCACGGACTCGTGCATGTAGCCGGTTCCCCCGTCGGTACGTTCAAGAAGCTCCACCGCAACCACCCGATCGGCGTCGTTCGTGGATGTCATCGCCTCGATCGCGACCGCGATCGGCCACACGTGATTGCGCGGTGTGTGCTGCGAACCGACGCCGCGCAACGCGCTGCCGCCGAACCACCACGGGTTGTCGGGCGAGAGCACCCGCTGCCGGGTCGCGAGATACGCAGGGTCGTCGGCAGAGCACACGCCGAGGTACGGAAGCGAAAGCAACGACGGCACGTTCGCGTCGTCGATGAAGAGTGCGTTGCCGAAACCGTCCACCTCGTACGCGTAGCCGCGGTCGAAGAGACCGTGTTTGCGAACACCGGCTTCGATCTCATCAGCGAGAGCGACGGCATCGGCTGATGCAAGTTGTCGAAGCTCGTGCGCCATGAACAAGTTCGACGGAACGTGATAGCCGTAAACGCACGCGTCATCACTCGGACGAAATGCCGACCACACCATCCCGGTGTTCTTGACCGGAGCTCCGGCACCGCCGTGCGAAAGCGAGTCGTGGGCCACTCCGTTGTCGCGATGAAACCGGTACTGGCTAAAGCCCCTCACCTGCTCGGTTCGCACGAGATTCTTGATCATCTCGACGGCCATCCAATACTGCGTGTCGAGATGCTCGGCGATACCGAACACCTCGTGCACACGTCGCGCGAGGCGCAGCACGCTGGCCAGCGAGTCGAGCTCGTACTTGCGCTCGAACACCCAGTCGCTTTGGTCGGGAAAGTCTTTGTGCCAGCAGTTGCCCGTCGGCCCGGGATTGAACGCGTTGGCGTATCGGTCAAGTATCACGAACTTGGTTTGCGTTTTCGACACCGCCGCCAGCAGCCGCCCGATTTCGGGAAGCCGCGAGTGAAAGAACGGTTCGACTTGCCACGTCGAGTCACGCAGCCACATCGCGGGAATGTCGCCCGTGATCACGAACGGCTCGCCGTCGACGGTTTGCAGCAGCGTTCGGGTGAAGAAACGCTCGACGATCGCGGCACAACGCTCGAAACGCGCTGCCGGAATGCTTCGCCGCAGGTTCGGGAAGATGTCGTCGATCGGAATGGCCGACATGTAGGGGGACGGCGAGAACGGGACGGCGTGCTGGCTCATGACGGTCGCACCGATGGTAGGGCGATGTAGTTTTGGCGCGTGGCGACGCACCCAGTGGAGCTCAGCACGCGAGTAATCGACTCGGGCGTCGCCGACGAGCCCGTCAACCGGGTCGACGGCAGCGTGTGGGAGCTCGACACCGGCCTCGCCTTCGTGGAGAGCTTCAGCCACAGCGTGGTGGTG
>DAIPHP010000151.1:0-2039 GCA_036771295.1 Ilumatobacteraceae bacterium | reverse complement strand
TGCCGGAGTCTTCGGTGATGTGCTGGATGGTGCGCGAGAACTCGATCTGCAGACGTCGCGGCAGTTCGAACCCGTGCTCGGTCTTCATCACGTACGCCACACCGCCCTTGCCGGATTGGCTGTTCACGCGGATGACCGCCTCGTACGTGCGTCCGACGTGCTTGGGGTCGAGCGGCAAGTACGGCACTTCCCACTTCTCGTACTCCTTGGGCAACGCTTCGAGCCCTTTCTTGATCGCGTCCTGGTGGCTGCCGGAGAACGCCGTGTAGACGAGGTCGCCGGCGTACGGCTGGCGCTCGGGCACCGGCAGGCGGTTGCAGTACTCCGCGTCGCGGCGAAGCGCGTCGATGTCGCTGACGTCGAGCATCGGGTCGACGCCGTTGACGAACAAGTTCATCGCCAGCGTGACCACGTCGACGTTGCCGGTGCGCTCCCCGTTGCCAAAGAGCGTGCCTTCGACGCGGTCGGCCCCGGCCATCACGCCGAATTCGGCGGCGGCGACGGCGCATCCGCGGTCGTTGTGCGGGTGCAGCGACAGCACGATGCTGTCGCGATGCTTGATGGTGCGCCCGAACCACTCGATGACGTCGCCGTACACGTTCGGCGAGTAGCACTCGACGGTGGCCGGCAAGTTGAGGATGAGCGGGTTGTCGGGCGTCGGCGCGATGACGTCCATCACGGCTTCGCAGATCTCGACGGCGAACTCCGGCTCGGCGAGCGTGAAGCTCTCCGGTGAGTACTCGTAGCGCACTCGCGTGCCCGGCAACTCGGGCTCGAGCGAGCGGCAGAGAGCGGCCGCGTCGACGGCGATCTTCACGATGCCCTCTTTCGGCAGATTGAAGACCACGCGACGCTGCAGCGGGTTGACGGAGTTGTAGAAGTGCACGATGGCCTGCTTGGCACCGCGCAGGCACTCGTAGGTGCGCCGGATCAGCTCGGGCCGCGACTGCACGAGCACTTGGATGGTGACGTCGTCGGGGATGAGATCGTTCTCGATGATGTGTCGCACGAAGTCGAAATCGGGCTGGCTCGCCGACGGGAACCCGACCTCGATCTCTTTGAAACCCATCTTGACCAAGGTCTTGAACATGCGCAGCTTGCGTTCGGGGTCCATCGGGTCGATGAGCGCCTGATTGCCGTCGCGCAAGTCGACCGAGCACCACAGCGGGGCTTTCTCGATGACGCGGTTCGGCCAGGTGCGGTCGGTGAGCACGAGCGGCACGTAGGCGGCGTACTTCTCGAACGGCATCTTCTTCGGGTTGCTGGGTGTCGGAGCCATGTCTGTTGCTTTCGTGGTGATCGGTGTCGTGTGGTGTTCGTGTCGTGGTGGTTGGTGGAAAAGAAAAACTCCCGGCCGTTTGGCTCGGGAGTGGTCGCGACGTCGGCGAGATGCGGCCGACGCCGCTATGTAAGGAGGAGGATCGTGCCGCCAGTCATTGCGTTGTCAGCGTATCGTCGGGCGGCTCCGTGGAACACGCCGGCGTCGGGCTGCGCGGAGCGCGCCGGCGAGTGTCAGACGGCGCGCGGCGTGGGCACGATGAAGTTCGCGAACTGCCACGGGTCGGCCGGGTCGAGCCGCGTCGGGCCGTTGCCGAACCCGGGGAACAGGTCGTTGCGCGTCATGAGCGGGTCCCAGTCGACGGCCGCGGAGTGGAACGTGCCGAGGTACGGGTACGCCACTTTCAGCACGTCCTCGTAGGGCAGGTCGTCAGGTACGCGCACGCCGCCGTTGGGGTTGTCGAACATCCAGCACGTGGCGGCCACCACCGAGCAGGCCACCTGCAGCGTGGTGGCGCTCTGGTTGGGCAAGATGGCGCGGGCTTCGTCGATGCTGAGCAGCGATCCCGTCCACCACGACTTGTAGTCGTGGCCCATCAACAGCACGCCGAGCTCGTCGCGGCCCGACTCGATCTCGTTGTTGAGGATGCGCTGGCCGGCCTGCATCTTCCAGTTGCGCATGCGCAACTCGTGCACGCTCATGATTGCGGCGTCGGTGGGGCAGTAGGAGTAGTGCACGGTCGGGCGGTACTTGGCGGTGC
>DAIPHP010000150.1:0-2054 GCA_036771295.1 Ilumatobacteraceae bacterium | reverse complement strand
GCACCCCACGGTCGTCATGAATCACTTCGGTGAGTCGCTCGAGTGCTTCGAGCGAGTGGCCCTCGACGAATGCATCGACATGGGGGAGGGCGGCGGCCATGCCGCGCGCCAACGGCGCATAGCCCGGGGTCACCTTGAGCGGGTTCACCCACACCACGCGGTGCGCCACGCGCTGCAGTCGGCGCATCTGCTCGGCGAGCATCTCGGGGTTGCCGCGGTCCCAGCCGTCGGAGAGCACCACGACGATCGCGCCGCGAGCCATGCCGCGCACCCCCCAACGATCGTTGAACGACCGCAGGCACTCGCCGATGCGGGTGCCGCCGCTCCAGTCGGCAACTTGCAGCGAGGTGCGGCTGAGCGCCTTGTCGGGGTCTCGGTGCGAGAGCTCGCGGGTGATTCGTGTGAGACGGGTGCCCAACGTGAATGCTTCGACGCGTTGTCGGCCGACCATCGCCGCGTGCATGAAGCGCAAGAAGGCCCGCGCGTAGGGCTCCATCGAGCCCGACACGTCGAGCAACACCACGAGGCGACGCAGTCGCTCGCTCGGCTCGCGCCATTCGCGTCGTACCGGCTCGCCGAGATGGGCGAACGAGGTACGCACCGTCCGACGCACGTCGACGTTCGCCCCGCGACGCGCAGATGCCGTCATGCGCAGCGAACGCCGGGGCGAGCCGGCAAAGCGCAGGCGGTGCATCAGTCGCTGTGCCTCGCCGAGTTCGTCGTCGGAGTATTGGGCGAAGTCTTTCGAGCGCAACGTTTCGACCGCCGAGAATCGCAGCGTCACGTTGGGCTCGTCGGCGTCGCTCGTGCCCTCGCCGGAGTCCCCGCCTTCGTCGACGGCGAGTGTCATCGAATCTTCGCCGATGGTCTCGAGGTCTTCGCCGGCCGACAGGCGTTCCCAAAACACGGCGAATGCGACGTTGAACGCCTCGCGGTCTTCCGGCTTGCGCACGAGCGCGGAGTGCGCGGCCCAGTACACGCGGTTGCGGTCGGTGATGCCGACGGCGTCGAGACATTGCACGAACGTGACGACGGAGTCGAGCGGCACGCGCAACCCCGCGCCTCGAAGCACTCGCCCGAAGGCGACGGCCATCCGTTCGGCAGTCACTAGTTGATGGTGGCGCGCTCGAACGCGTGCTTCACCAAGTCGGCGACGCCCTGCTCGTTGACTCGCTCGTGGTCTTCCCGGTATTTCAGCACCGTGCCGAGCGTCGAGCGCACGACCGACTCGTCGAGTTGCGTCACGCCGAGCGTGCCGAGCGCCGTCGCCCAGTCGATGGTCTCCGCCACGCCCGGGGGCTTGTAGAGGTGCATCGTGCGCAGCCGCTCGACGGCCCCGGCAACTTGGCGGGCCAGGCGCTCGTGCACCTGCGGCACGCGCAGGCGAACGATGTCGACTTCTCGTTCGAAGCCGGGGTGCTCCACCCAGTGGTAGAGGCATCGTCGCTTCAGCGCATCGTGCACGTCGCGGGTGCGGTTCGAAGTGAGCACCACGACCGGGATCTCCGTCGCGCGGTAGGTGCCGACTTCGGGCACCGTGATCTGGAAATCAGACAGCACTTCCAGCAGGTAGGCCTCGAACTCGTCGTCGGCGCGGTCGATCTCGTCGATGAGCAGCACTGGTGCCGCACCGTTGCGCGGCTCGATCGCCCGCAGCAACGCTCGGCGGATGAGAAAGCGCTCGTCGTACAGCTCGTTCTCGAGGCTCTCGGTGGCTTTGCTCTGTGCTTCGCCGCTGGCCTCGGCGGCGCGCAGATGCAGTAGCTGTCGCGAGTAGTCCCAGTCGTAGACGGCTTGGCTCGCGTCGATGCCTTCGTAGCACTGCAGACGAATCAGTTCGCTGCCGCGCACGGCGGCCAGCACCTTGGCCAGTTCGGTCTTGCCGACGCCGGCCTCGCCCTCCAGCAAGAGTGGGCGCTTCAGCGAGAGCGCGAGAAACACGGCGGTCGCCAGACCCTCGTCGGCGAGGTAGCCGGCCGACTGCAAGGCGTCGCGCACGTTGTTGACGGAGGCAAGGGATGCGCGAGGTGCCGCCACGACCTTGAGCCTACGAA
>DAIPHP010000149.1:0-2152 GCA_036771295.1 Ilumatobacteraceae bacterium | reverse complement strand
GCGCCAGCCCCTCAAGCTGGTGCGTCTGCCAATTTCGCCACTTCGACGTGGTGTGAGACCACCAAACTATCGCCCGAATCGCGGGCGCGAACCGACGCTGTTCAGGCGGAAAGCAGGATGCCGAGCGCCGTGACGGTCAGCAGCCACACCAGGGCGAGCACCGTGGTGATTCGGTTCAGGTTGCGTTCGGCCGCTGCTGAACCGAGGGCCGCTGCCCCGCCACCACCGAACATGTCCGAGAGTCCGCCTCCCCGACCGCTGTGCAAGAGCACCCCGACGATCAGTCCGATCATCGACAGGACGTTGATGACGACGGTGATGATCGTGATGGCGCTACGCACCCCGTCAGCCTACCGACGTCTCGTATCAGACTTCGGGGTGATGGCACGCCGAGAATTGGCCATCGGCACGCAGCTCGAGCTTCGGCTCAACGGTGGCGCACAATTCGGTGGCCTTCCAGCAGCGCGTACGAAAACGACATCCGCTCGGCGGGTTCACCGGTGACGGTACGTCGCCCTCCAGCATGATTCGTGACCGTTGGCGTTCGACGCGGGGGTTCGGCACGGGCACGGCAGACAACAGTGCTTTCGTGTACGGGTGCGTCGGTCGCTCGTACACCTGCTCTGCCGGGCCGACCTCCATGATCTTGCCGAGGTACATCACCGCCACGCGATCGGCGATGTGGCGCACCACCGACAGGTCGTGGGCGATGAAGATGTACGACATTCCGAGCCGTTCCTGCAGGTCGGCAAACAGGTTCACGACGCCTGCCTGGATGCTCACGTCCAGCGCCGACACCGGCTCGTCGAGCACGATCAATGCCGGGTCGAGCGCGAGAGCTCTGGCTACGCCGATGCGTTGACGCTGCCCGCCCGAGAACTCGTGCGGAAACCTTCGGGCGTGGTCGGCAGAGAGTCCGACGAGTTCGAGCAGGCTCACCACTTTCTCTTCATGATTCCCTTCAACGCCTTGCACGACGAGAGGCTCGGCGATCGACGCGCCGACGGTCATTTTCGGGTCGAGCGAGGCGTAGGGGTCTTGAAAGACGATCTGCATCTTGCGCCGCAGCGCTCGCATCTCGTCGAAGTCGACGTGCGCGAGGTCGCGACCGTCGAAGGTGACGGTACCGCTCGTCGGTTCGATCAGTCGCAGTACGCAACGTCCGACGGTGGTCTTGCCCGAGCCGCTCTCGCCCACCAGGCCGAGCGTCTCGCCACGCGCGACGTCGAACGACACGTCGGTCACGGCCTGCACCACGCGCTTACGACGACGCCCGCGCTGGGCCTTCATGTGGAACTCCTTGACGAGTCCTCGCACGCTCAACAACGGTTCGGTCATCGCTGGGCAATCCGTTTCGTAATGGCGTCGGCGTGGCTCATGACGACTTCAACAACTCCTCGGCTCGGATGCACGCGCTGTACGACGTGCCGACCTGCACGAGACTTGGCAACGCCTCCTCGCAGCGAGCGACGGCGTGCGGGCAACGGGCCCGAAAGGCGCATCCAGTCGGCGGGCGCAGCATGTTGGGCGGAAACCCGGCGATCGGCGCCAGGCGGTCGACACCGGCTTGAGGCAGCGAAGCGAGCAAGCCGCGGGTGTACGGGTGCGTCGGACGGTCGAAGATCTCCGAGATCTCGCCTTTCTCCACGATGCGACCGGCGTACATCACGTTGACCCGTTCGCACACCCGTGCCACCACCCCGAGGTCGTGGGTGATCAGAACCACTGCGGTGCCGAACTGCTTCTGCACCTTCTGGATGACCTCGAGAATCTGTGCCTGCACGGTGACGTCGAGGGCGGTCGTCGGCTCGTCGGCGATCAACATCTTCGGGCTGTTGGCGATGGCCATCGCGATCACGACGCGCTGTCGCATGCCGCCCGAGAACTCGTGCGGGTACTGCATGGCGCGATCGCCGGGTTGCGGGATCCCCACGATCTCGAGCAGGTCGACGGCGCGTGCCTTCGCTGCTTTGTCGCTCAGCTTCTGGTGGGCTTGCAACATCTCCGCGATCTGTGCGCCGATCTTGTGCACCGGGTTGAGCGCCGACAACGGGTCTTGGAAGATCATCGACATCAGGTGTCCGCGCACGGCACGAAGCTCCTTGGCCGACGCACCGACGAGTTGCTTGCCGTCCAGCACGACGGAACCAGT
>DAIPHP010000148.1:0-2170 GCA_036771295.1 Ilumatobacteraceae bacterium | reverse complement strand
CGCTGCGACCCGGCATCGTCGCCCACTCGACCGGGCACACTTCGCTGACCGGGCGGTCGCAGATCACCATGCCGCCGGAGTGAATGCCCAAGTGACGCGGCGCGTCTTGCACGCGTTGCGCCAACTGCACCACCAACTCCGGCACCGTCACTTCGTTCTGCTGTTTGACCGGGCTCCACGAGTCGAAACGGCGGCTGAAGGCGTCTTGCTCGGTCGCCGAATAGCCGAGCGCGCGCGACATGTCGCGCACCGCCGAACGAGCACGGTACGTGATCACGTTGGCGACTTGGGCGGCACGCAGGCGCCCGTAGCGCTCGTACACGTATTGGATGACCTCTTCGCGACGATCGCTTTCGATGTCGAGGTCGATGTCGGGCGGCCCGTCGCGCTCGGCCGACAAGAAACGCTCGAACAACAACCCCAGCGACACCGCGTCGGCTTTGGTGATGCCGAGCGAGAAACACACGGCACTGTTGGCCGCACTGCCGCGGCCTTGGCAGAGAATGTCGTTGCGTTCGCAGAACTGCACGATGTCCCACACCACGAGGAAGTACCCGGGAAACCCGAGATGCTCGATCACTTCGAGTTCGTGGTCGATGGTGCGCCAGGCCCGCGAACGCAGCGACAAGTCTTCGTGCGCGCCGAGCGGACGCTCGCCGTAGCGACGCCGCCCGCCTGCTTCGACCAATCGACGCAGGTACTGGATCTCGCTCAGGCCGTCGGGGCACGGAAACGGCGGCAGGCGCGGCGCGATGAGCGACAAGTCGAACGCCGCGGTGCGGGCGATGTCGACTGCGCGATCGACCACACCCGGGTACCGAGAGAACCTTCGACGTTGCTCTGCCGCGCTGCGCAAACACGCGCCAGCGGCAGGCGGCAAGCGAGGGTCGAGTTCGTCGAGGCTGCAGCGGTGCCGCACCGCGGCAAGCGCGCACGCGAGCACGTGGTCGCCGGGCGTCGCGTACGACACGTCGTTGGTGGCGACGGCACCGACACCGCACTCGGCGGCGAGCGAGACGAGCGCGTCGTTGCGCCACACGTCGAGCGGGTCGCCGTGGTTCCACACTTCGACGAGCACGCGGTCGCGACCGAACGCGTCGACCAGCATCTCGAGCGAGCGGCGAGCCGCCGGCGGGTCGTCGCGCAGCCGGCGCGCGAGCGGCCCATCGTGGGTGCCGGTGAGCACGAAGCACTCCCCGCCCAGTCGCTGGGCGAGCGACTCGAGATCGAAGACGGGCTTTGACTTCGACCCGCGCAGTTGGCCGTCGGTGATCGCCTGCGACAACGCGACGTACCCGGCCGGCCCGTCGGCGATGACTACAAGATCGCCGAATGCCAGCGACAGTTCGGCACCGAACACCGTGCGCACTCCCGTGTCGCGGGCCGCTTGCGCGAACCGAACGACGCCGTAGAACCCGTGCCGGTCGGTGAGCGCGAGCGCGCTCAGCCCGAGGTCGTGGGCGACTTCCACCAACCGCTCGGGTGACGACGCCCCGTGCAGAAACGAGAACTGCGAACGACAGTGCAACTCGGCGTATTCAGCGGCGTGACGATCAGCGCGTTGCTCGGCACACCCAGACGACACTCACTCACGATAGCGAACATATGTTCGTATGCCAGCGGTGAGTCCGCCGCGCAATCCGACGTCGGCAACGGCGAACGCTTCGTCGGGAGAAAACCATCGGGCGTCGGGGCTTTCGCCTTCGCCCGGATGAGGATCATCGTCGCCGGCGAGCAACACATACCGCAGGTCGAAGTGCCGGTGCCCGCGCGGCCCGGGGTGCACGTCGACATGGATGAGCTGCGGGCCGTCGTGCGGATGCGCGACTGCGAGACCGAGCTCTTCCTGCGACTCGCGCACTGCCGCATCGGCGGGGTCTTCTCCCTCGTCGATGTGCCCGCCTGGCTGCAGCCACAAGCCGAGCCGCTTGTGCACGTGCAACACGACGCCACGTCGCCCGACGACGATGGCCGACGACGTCACGTGTCGCGCATCGGCGTGCTCACTGAACGGTGCGGACAGCTGCGGCACGACGTCGAGAAACTCGGCGATCGACTCGCGTTCGCGTTCGTCGACCGGGGTAGCCGCGCGAAAATGCGCGCACAGCGACGCAACGAGTTGCGCATCGCGCGGCGAGAGAGCAGGCATCGCAGAAACGGTAGTGGGGGC
>DAIPHP010000147.1:0-2191 GCA_036771295.1 Ilumatobacteraceae bacterium | reverse complement strand
CCGAGCAGGCTGTCACCGGCTTCCATCGTGCGCTTCTGGTGGCTGACGATGAGCAACTGTGCTTCTTGGCGGAACTCGTGGATGAGCCCGAGGAAGCGATGCAGGTTGACGTCGTCGAGGGCTGCTTCGACTTCGTCCATCACGTAGAACGGCGACGGACGGCTGCGGAACACGGCGAAGAGAAATGCCAACGCCGTGAGCGCTCGCTCGCCGCCCGACAAGAGCGACAACTTCTTCACGTTCTTGCCGCCCGGCTTGGCTTCCACTTCGATGCCGGTGTTCAACAAGTCGTCGGGCATCGTGAGCACCAACCGGCCGTTGCCGCCCGGGAAGAGCGTGGCGAACAACTTGGCGAAGTTGTCGCGCACGTCGGCGTACGCCGACGCGAACGTCTGCTGGATCTCGAGATCGACCTGCTTGATCACCTTCACCAGTTCGCGGCGGGAGTTCTTCACGTCTTCCAGCTGTTCTTCGAGGAAGGTGTTGCGCTGCGAGAGCGCCTCGAACTCCTCGAGGGCCAGCGGGTTGATGGGGCCCATGATTCGAAGTTCGCGCTCCAGTTCGCGCACCTTGAGGATCGGCGTCATACCCTCGGGCAATTCGGGGGCGACGGTGTCGATCGCGACCTGCGGCTCGACTTCGAGTTCGCGGCGCAACGTGTCGATGGCGGCTTCGAGACGTACTCGCACTTCGCCTTGCTCGATCTCGACTCGTCGGTTGAGCTCGCGGCGCTCCTCGAGGGCCTTCTCGTTGGCCTGGCGTTCTTTGCGCGATTCGTCGAGACGGCGGCTGATCTCTCGCATCTCGGTGCTCTGGCGGGCGCGCAGCTCGTGCAAGTCGCGCTGGCGTGCGTTGAGCACGTTGACGATGCGCTCGACTTCTTTCATCGCATCGGCGAGTTTCTGCATCTCTTGCTCGATGCGCTGCGAGCGGCGGGCAGCGTCGCGACGGGCCTCCGAGTCGTTACCGAGACGGCCTTCGATCTCCGTCAGACGGGTGCGCAGCAGGTTTTCGCGCTGCTCGAGACCGGCGACTTCGATGTCGTGCTCTTGGGCCGTGTTGCGCTCTTCTTCGGCGCGGGTGGCCGCGCGGGCCTCGTTGCCACGGGCATCCGCCAGCGCAGTTCGGGCCGTGTTCAGGGCCAATTCGGCGTCGACCAACCGGGCTGCTGCATCCCTGGCCGCGGCCTCTGCGTTCGAGAGGGCTTCGGCGCTCACCTGCGACAGGCCCACGCGCAGCGACGTGGCCGACAGGCGATCACCTTCGCGAGTGACGGTGACGACGTTCGGGTCGCGCAGCGCAGCATCGACGGCGAGATCGAACGACGCCGCGAACGTCACGCGCGACAAGAGCACGTCGAGCAGGTGGTTGACCGCAGCCTCGTGCGCGCCGCTTCGCGCGCGAACGTGCTCGCGCAACTCGCGGGCGGGGCTCGCGTTCGCCGACTTGAGCGAGTCGAGCGCCAGCACGGCGCCGGGGTTCTTCGTCGCGCGCAAGTGCGTGAGCGCCGCGCGAGCGTTTGCAGTGTCGTCGATGACCACCGCGGCAATCGACTCGCCGAGCGCGGCCTGCACGGCTGCTCGCCACTCGTCGTCGATGTCGATGAGGTCAAGCAGCGTGCCGACGCTGCCCTTTGCTTCGCGCAACGTCTGCACGCTGAGCGCCTGGGCGTCGATCGACGCTTGCAGCGCTTCGACACGGGCGGCACCGGCGGCCGCCGCACTCGATGCCACGGCGTGCGCGGTGACGGCTTCGTCGAGCGCGCGCTGGGCCTGCACGGTCGCTGCTTGCATCGCCGCGAGTTCGGCGGCGGCCTGACCGGCCGGAGTCTGGGCGGCGAGCTCGCGCAATTGTTGGGCGACTTCTTCGATCTGGTGGCGCAGCGACGCGGCCTCGCCCTCCAGCTGGGCGACGACTCCGGAGTCCATCATTTGTCCGCGCTCGCGTTCGACCGATCGTCGGCGCTCGGCGAGCACTTGTACGAGACCGCGGGCTCGACCCCGCAGGTTCTCCACACGCACGAGCTCGTCGTTGATGGTGCTGTCGCCCCGCGCAGAGAGGTCGGCTTCGTCCGACATGACCGCGGTGTCGAGTGCCGACAAACGCGCGCGCAGTTCGTTCTCGCCCTTGTCGCCGGCCGCCTTCTGTTCGGCGAGCGCTTGCAGTCGCGCCTGCAACGCGGCGATCTCGC
>DAIPHP010000146.1:0-2246 GCA_036771295.1 Ilumatobacteraceae bacterium | reverse complement strand
CCGAGGAACTCGTAGTCGTCGTCGCAGAGCGCGCCGAACCAGGCGTACTCGGTCACGACCGCTTCGGCTGCCGAGTGCGCGACGTCACGGCAGGGGTCGGCCTTCTGACGCCGCGACGATTCGATACAGCTCCGTTCGCTCGAGCGACTGCACCGGCGACGACGTCGCGGCCACGAGCCGTTCGGGCTTCTGCGTCCCGAGCAGCACGACGGGTCTGCTCGGGTGCGACAACACGAACGCGTAGGCGACCTGCTCGCGTGTGGTGCTTCGCGCGGCGGCGATCTCGTCGATCACGGCCATCAGTTCTGGGCGTACGTTCTCCCCCGTCACCAGCCGACCGCCGGCGAGCGGGCTCCACGCCAGCGGCGTCACGCCTTCCCGCATGCACAAATCGAACGTGCCGTCACGCAGCGGGGCGAGGGCAGCCGCCGAATACTCCGGCTGCGAGGTCTCGATCGGCACGTTCAGGTGCGCGGCGAGCGCCTCGTGCTGGGACGGCGAAAAATTCGAGACACCGACGCGATCGATCTTTCCTTCGCGCCGCAACGCCATGAGCGTCTCGGCTGTTTCCTGCGGGTGCGCGAACAGGTCGGGTCGGTGTATCTGGTACAGATCGATGCGCTCGACACGCAGACGGCGCAGCGAGTCTTCGCATTCGCGACGAAGCGTCGTCGGGCTCTGGTCGTAGGGAATCCCGGGCGTGATGCCGCCCTTGGTCGCCACGCACACCTTGGCTCGCAGTGACGGCGTGCGCTGCAGCACCGAACCGAGCAGTTCTTCGGCCGCACCGAAACCCTTGCCGCCCCAGTTGCGTCCGTACACCGCGGCGTTGTCGAGCAACGAGATACCGCAGTCGACCGCCGTCGAGATCAACCGGGTCGCGTCGTCGACCGACTCCGTCGTGAAACGCCACAGACCAAGGCCGTAGCGACCGAACGGCGAGATGTGCAGGTTGGTGTCGCCGGTCATGTGGCTATGTTGCCAGACGAGCCGGCCGTGCACGGCGCGATGGCGCCGAGCACGAGCCGACTAGATCAGGAGCAACCGCTGGTGGAGCCGCAGTCGCCGCACACGTAGCACGCACCGGCGCGACGCATGTTCGACGAACCGCACGACGAGCAGATGGCGCCCGTGCCGGCCGCCTTCGACTCACCGTGGCCGAAGCTGCCCGCCGCCATGCTCGCTTCGAGCTCGGCAGCCGACGGAATGGTCTTCGGGTCGGCGATCACGTCGACGCCTTGCGCGGTTTCGACGACCGTCTCTTCCACACCGGGAAGGGTCGGCTGCATGCGCTCGGCGCGCGTGAAGATGCCCAGTTCGGCGCGCTCCGCCGGCGTCATGTACTCGACGGCGAGACGACGGAAGAGGTAGTCGATGATCGACGACGCCATGCGAATGTCCGGGTCGTCGGTCATGCCGGCCGGCTCGAAGCGCGTGTTGATGAACGCCTCGACGAACGCGTGCAACGGCACGCCGTACTGCAAGCCGTACGACACGCTCTTGGCGAACGAGTCCATGATGCCTGCGAGCGTCGAACCCTGCTTCGACACGGTGAGGAAGATCTCGCCGGGGCGACCATCTTCGTACTCGCCGACGTTGGCGAAACCCTTGCAGTCCGCGACGCGGAACTCGAAGGTACGACCACGACGCGAGCGCGGCAGCTTCTGGCGAACCGGCTGGTTGACGACGCGTTCGATGACGCGCTCGGCGGTGGCCGTTGCAGCGTCGGTCTTGTCGTCGTCTTTCTTCATCGTGGAGAGCGGCTGGCCCACCTTGCAGTTGTCGCGGTAGATGGCGACGGCCTTCAGGCCGAGCTCCCACGACAACATGTGGATCTTCTCGATCTCTTCGATCGTCGCCTGTTCGGGCATGTTGACGGTCTTGGAGATCGCGCCCGAGAGGAACGGCTGCACCGCACCCATCATGCGCACGTGACCCTCGTAATGGATGACGTTGTCACCCATCGAGCAGGCGAACGCCGCGAGGTGCTCGGGGCGCAGGTCGGGAGAACCGACGATCGTCTTGTTCTTGTCGATGTAGTCGACGATGCGATCGACGACCGGCTTTTCGTAGCCGAGCTTCTTCAGCGCACGCGGCACCGTCTGGTTGACGATGGTCATGTTGCCGCCGCCGACCAGCTTCTTGAACTTCACGAGACCGAGGTCGGGCTCGATGCCGGTGGTGTCGCAGTCCATCATCAAACCGATGGTGCCGGTCGGCGCGAGCACCGACGCCTGGCTGTTGCG
>DAIPHP010000145.1:0-2303 GCA_036771295.1 Ilumatobacteraceae bacterium | reverse complement strand
TACCTTTCGGGTGGTGAAGACGGAGAGCAAAGGCAAGGGCAACAAGCGTCTCCGCGTCGAAATCGACTGACGATGCCGACCGCGGGGCTCGAGACAGCGACCGAGTGGCAGAGCCTCACTGATTCCACCGATCGGGAAGTCCGGCGGATCTTTACCGAAGCCGTCGCGGCGCACCGCCCGCCCGGTCGGGTAGCCCTGCTTGCCGTGGGCGGCTACGGGCGACGCGAACTCGCGCCGTTCAGCGACCTCGATTTGTTGCTCGTGCACGAGTCAAAGCGACTCGACCATGAGTTCGCGCAGGCGCTGTGGTATCCGCTGTGGGACGACGGCCGCAAAGTCGGGCACGCCGTGCGCACACCGCGCGAAACCTACTCATTGATCCGCGACGACCTCGACACGGCGACGGCGTTGGTGACCGCGCGGGTGGTGGCCGGTGACGAGCAGTTCGGCGAGCGAGTCATCGCCAAGGTTCGATCGCACTTGCGCCGACAGGGCAGGTCGTGGCTCGCAGAACTGCACGGGCGAGTGAAAGAGCGCCATCGCACCGCCGGCGAAGTCGCCTACCTACTCGAACCCGACCTGAAAGACGGTCTCGGCGGGTTGCGCGACATTCACGCGCTCTGGTGGGCATCGGTCGTCGGGTTCACCATCGCCGAGGCCGACTCTCGCGTTCTGCGGGAGTGCAACACCGTGCTGATGCGCATCCGTTCGGCGCTGCACCGCACTACCAGGCGGCCCGGCGACGTGCTGCACCTACAAGACCAAGCTGCAGTCGCCCGCGAGGCGGGTTACGAACACGACGACGCACTCATGGCGGCAATCGCATCAGTCGGGCGCCAAGTGATGTGGATCTCCGACGAAACGTGGGCTCGACTCGACCCGCCCGCCCAGCGCTCTCGTCACAAGGCACCCATCGCACCCGGGGTGGCGTTACTGAACGGGGAGATCGTTCTCGAAGACGACGCCGATCCCGCAGACGACCCCACGTTGGTGCTGCGGGTCGCGACCGCCGCCGCGCGCAGCGGAGCACGAATCGAACGCGACTCGCTCGACCGGTTGGGCCGTTTCACTCGTGCATGGCCGTCGCCGTGGCCCGCCGGTGCGAGCGACGACCTTGTCGCATTGTTGCTTGAAGGCGAGCGAGCAATCCCGGTATGGGAAGCCTTGGAGCAGCGCGACTTGATCAGCAGAGTGCTACCAGAGTGGGCGGCGGTGCGATGCAAGCCGCAACGCAACGCGTTTCATCGCTTCACGGTCGACCGTCATCTCTGGCAAGCGGCGGCAAACGCCGCCACGCTCGCCGGTCGCGTCGCGCGGCCAGATCTGCTCGTGCTCGGGGCGATGTTCCATGACCTCGGCAAGGGGTATCCGGGCGATCACACCGAAGCGGGTCTGCAACTGTTCGCCGACATCGGCCCGCGAATGGGCTTGAGCGACGACGATGTTCGAACGATCATGAAACTGATCGAGCACCACCTGTTGCTCCCCGACGTGGCGACACGACGCGACGTCTCCGATGATGCGACCGTCTCGTTCGTGGCCGAACAAGTAGGCGACGTCGCCACACTGCACCTGCTGGCTGCGCTCACCGAGGCAGACGCTCTCGCTACTGGCCCAACGGCGTGGGGCGGGTGGAAGCAAGAACTGGTGCGAACCTTGGTGAGCCGCGTCGAGCAGCGACTGTCGGGAGAGGCGGCCGACGTCGCGACATGGAAGCTGTTCCCCGATGCCACGACCTTGGCGTCGATGGCCGGCGGTGAGCGAGACGTTCGAGCCGACGACGACACCATCACCGTGGTGAGTCCCGACCGACCCGGCTTGTTTACTTCCGTCGCGGGAGTGCTGTCGGCTCACGGGCTCGACATCCTCAACGCCGAGGCGCACAGCGACGAGCAAGGCATGGCAGCCTCGCGGTTTCGACTGCGAACGGCGCCGCGCGACGGTTGGGGCGACGTCATCCGTGACGTCAACGCCGCGTTCGACGGCAGCTTCGATATCGACGAACGACTGCGAGAGCGCGCAGTGACGTACTCACGCCGCCGCCAAGAGTCGGCGCTCGGCCCGCAGCCACCACAGGTGCGGTTCGACGACCGAGTGTCGTCGAACGCGACGGTGGTGGAAGTGCACGCACCCGACAGAGTCGGACTGTTGCGCGACGTCACCCGAGTGTTCGCCAATCAGGGGCTCGACATCCGCCACGCCCGGGTCGTGACGCTCGGTGACAACGTGGTGGACACGTTCTATCTCACCGAGCGCAACGGCGGACTGCTCGACGACTCGCGGCGGCGTGACGAACTGACTCG
>DAIPHP010000144.1:0-2308 GCA_036771295.1 Ilumatobacteraceae bacterium | reverse complement strand
GGTGGTCAAAAAATACGCGCGCGCCTCGGGTGGGCTGAAAGAAAAAGACGAAAACCTGCTCGGCGAAGACATCCGTGAAGGTCTCACCGCCGTGGTGTCGGTGAAGTTGCGCGAGACGCAGTTCGAAGGCCAAACGAAAGCCAAGCTCGGCAACGTGTCGATGCGCTCGTTCGTGCAGAAAGAGACGAACACGAAGTTGGAGGAATGGTTCCAGGAGAACCCGACCGAGGCCAACCGCGTCGTGAAGAAGGCGGTCGCCGCCGCGCAGGCGCGCATCGCCGCCAAGAATGCGCGCAACGCAATCCGCCGCAAGACGGCGCTCTCGGGTGCGGGCATGCCCGACAAGTTGAAGGACTGCACGAGCGGCGACCCGGCACAGAGCGAACTCTTCATCGTCGAGGGCGACTCGGCGGGCGGCACCGCCGTCGATGCGCGCGACCCGCAGACCCAGGCGATCCTGCCGATCCGCGGCAAGATCCTCAACGTCGAGCGTGCGCGACTCGACAAGATGTTGAAGAACAACGAAATCCAGGCGCTCATCACTGCGATCGGTGGCGGCGTCGGCAACGACGAGTTCAACGTGGAGAAGGCGCGGTACCACAAAGTCATCATCTTGGCTGACGCCGACGTCGACGGCAGCCACATCCGCACGCTCCTGCTCACGTTCTTCTACCGACAGATGCGCCCGATGGTCGAGAGCGGTTTCATTTACATCGCCCAGCCGCCGCTGTATTCCACCGAGGTCGGCAAAGAGAAGGTCTACCTGAAGGACGACGCTGCAAAGACGGCGTTCTTGAAAGAGCACGCCAATCACAAGAAAGAGTTCCAGCGCCTGAAGGGTCTCGGCGAGATGGACTGGCAGGAATTGAAGGGCACCACGATGGACGCGCAAACCCGCACACTGCTGCAAATCACCGTCGACGAGGCAGCCGAAGCCGAGAACATCATGAGCGTGCTCATGGGCGACGATGTCGAGATGCGCAAAGACTTCATCACCACCACCGCGCGCGACGTGCGCAACCTGTACTTCTGAGACGAAAGCAACTGAGGCACGACGATGGCAAAGAAAAAGAGCGACACCCCGGCGAAATCAGCCACCAAGTCGGGAGGCGGCAAGAAGGGCGGGGCCGGCGACGGTAACGGCTCGTCACAGCTGCCGTTGTCGAGCGGCGATTCGGTGCAACCGATTCAGTTGCAGGACGAGATGGAGCGTTCGTTCCTCGACTACGCGATTTCGACGATCATGTCGCGGGCCCTGCCCGACGTGCGCGACGGCCTGAAGCCAGTGCACCGCCGCATCATCTGGGACATGGACCAGCAAGGTTTTCGTCCGGACCGGCCGTACGTCAAGTGCGCTCGCGTCACCGGCGACACGATGGCCCGCTACCACCCGCACGGCGACGGTGCCATCTACGACGCATTGGTGCGCATGGCCCAGCCGTTCTCGCTGCGTCACCCGCTCATCGACTTCCACGGCAACTACGGCTCACCCGACTTCGGACCAGCCGCCAGTCGTTACACCGAGGCGCGGTTGCATCCGTTGGCGATGCAGCTCCTTGCCGACATCGAGGAGAACACTGTCGACTTGATGCCCAACTACGACGGCACGACCGAGGAGCCGACGGTGTTGCCGGCACGGTTCCCCAACTTGCTGGTGAACGGTTCGCAAGGCATCGCTGTCGGCATGGCCACCTCGATTCCGCCGCACAACCTCGGTGAAATCGTCGATGCCACGCTGCATCTCATCGACAACCCCGAGGCGACGGTCAAAGACTTAATGAAGATCGTGAAAGGGCCCGACTTCCCGACCGGTGGTCTCATCCTCGGACGCGACGGCATCACCGAGGCCTACAAGACGGGTCGCGGCAGCATCAAGATGCGCGCCAAAGTGGCGATCGAAGAGGGTCAGCGCGGCCAGATGCGCATCGTCGTTACCGAACTGCCGTACCAAGCGAGCTGTTCGGCCATTGCCGCCCGCATCCAGGAACTGGTCGACAACGACGGCCTCGACGGCATCGCCGACGTCAACGACAACTCCGCCGGTGGCACCACCAACCTCATCATCACCCTCAAGCGTGACGCCAACGCCAACGTGGTGATGAACAACCTCTTCAAGAACACGCAATTACAGAGTCAGTTCCCGGTCAACATGGTGGCGCTGGTCGACGGTGTGCCGCGCACGCTCAACCTCCGTGATGCGATCGTCGGCTACATCAGTCATCAAATCGAGGTCATCACCCGTCGTAGCCAGGTCCGGCTCGACAAGGCGAAGGAACGCAACCATATCCTCGAAGGTCGCCTGAAGGCC
>DAIPHP010000143.1:0-2328 GCA_036771295.1 Ilumatobacteraceae bacterium | reverse complement strand
ACGTGCGTCTAGCAATGTGGTCGTTGCGACTCGTCGTCGCCGTGGTGCTTTCCGCCCTGCTGGTGACTGCGCTAGTGGTGGGCATGGCCCCGCGAGTCTGGGGCGTGCTCAATGCCCACGACGAGACGGCGATCTCGCTCTACGAAGTGGGTGGCTTCACCGGCTTGGCCGAGCGCAGCGTGGTGTTCGACGCCAAGGGCCGACAAATCGGCGTGTTCCAGGCGGAGAACAGCCAGCAAACGTTGATCTCGGAGATTCCGCCGCACGTGGTGGACGCCCTGCTGGCGATCGAAGACAAGAATTTCCGCCTGCACCGCGGCGTCGACCTGCGGGCCGTCGGCCGCCAGGTGATTGCGAACGTCAACGACGGTGCCACGGGCGGAGCCTCCACCATCACCCAGCAAGTGGTGAAGAACGAATTACTCGCCACGCTGCCGCGCGACGGCAGGTACAAGTTGCTGCAGATGCGCTACGCGATCTTGCTTGAGCGCGAACTGACGAAAGACCAGATTCTCGAGCGCTGGTTCAACACCAACTTTTACGGCTACAACGCGTACGGCATCAAGGCAGCCGCCGAGGTGTACTTCGGCAAAGACGTGAGCGACCTCACGATCGAAGAAGGCGCGTTTCTGGTGGGCCTCGTGCGCGCGCCGTCGGCGTACGACCCGATCAACAACCGTTCGCTGTCGCTGTCGCGGTTCGTCACCGCGCTCACACGCGTGCGCGACGAGGGCTACATCACGCTCACCGACGACGAGATCATCCGTCGCGCGGCCGACTACATGCCCACCGGCGTGCGCAGCCGCCCCGACGAGCCCGTGCAGCGCACGCACTTCACCGAGCTGGTGAAGGACTATCTGCTCAACCAGAGCACGATCCTCGGCGTGACCTACCAAGAGCGGTACGCCAAGTTGTTCCGCGGCGGTCTGCGCATCTACACCACGCTCGACCGCGACGCTCAGGCTTCGGCCGACGAAGCGGTGAAGTTGCTGCCCGACAACAGCGTCAACGCCCAGGCCGCGCTCGTCACCATCGACAACGCGACCGGCGCGATTCGTGCGATGGTGGGCGGCAAACCGTTCAAGGCGGGGGAGAACGAAGTCAACCTCGCGATGCGCCGGCGCCAGACGGGTTCGAGCGTGAAGATGTTCATCCTCGCTGCAGCGCTGGAAGCCGGTGTCGAGAGCGACGACCTCATCGACGGCACGCTGCCGTGCACGTTGCCGAACCCGGAGAACCCCGACGAACCGTTTCTCATCGAAGACGGCGTCAGCGAGCCGGTCGGTTCGCTGCGGCGCATGACGTGGTTGTCGATCAACTGCGCCTACGCCAAGTTGTCGCAAGTGGTTGGTCTCAACCGCGTGGTCGACCGCATCTATCAAATGTCTGCCAGCGAGTGGCTGACGCCCGAGAAGTATCCCGTGTACCCGTACGCCTCGCTCGCCACCGGAGCCAACGAGCTGAGCGTGGTGGACATGGCGGCCGGCGCCCAGACCATCGCGAATCTCGGCGTGCACCACGAGCCGTATTTCTTGGAGAAGATTCTCGAGCGCGACAACTCCACCCTCGTGTGGGAACGTCAGGTCAGCGTCAACGGCACCGAGGCGCTGACAACGGCGTCGGCGGCCAAGACCGTCGACATCATGCGCGGCGTGCTGCGCAGCGGTACTGCGCGCCGAACGCCGCTCGCCGACGACCGCCCGGCGGGCGGCAAGACGGGCACGCAGGCGAACAACACCAACGCGTGGTTCGTGGGGTTCACGCCGCAGTACTCGACGGTGGTGTGGGTGGGTGACCCGCGCGGCTACACGCCGATGCGCGGAGTGCCAGAGTTTCGCAACCAAATCGTCGGCACGTGGAAGTTCGCACGCAACACCGTGACCGGCGCGACGTATCCCGCGCACATCTGGAAGCTGCACATGGACAAGATCCACGAAGGTCTCGACGTCACCGACTGGGGCACGAAGAAAGACGACGAAGCGTGGAAGGCGCTCATCGCCCCGCAGCGACCGATCGCCCGTCTCTACCTGCCGGGTGTCGAGTGCGTCGCCCAAGTGATCTCAGGAACACCGCCGGCACCATCGACCACGCTTGCGCCGGGTCGAACGACCACGACGTTGCCGCCGGACCAGACGGTTCCTCCAACGGTGCCGGGCCCGGTGGTGGTGTCGGTGCTGCCGACGAGCACGACGATCGACCCGACGGAAAAGAACCCGTACGCACCGGTGCCGTCGATTCCGGCCTCGGGCAACATCGTGTACGACTGCGACAAAGGCGTGCCGAATTGGGCGCAGACCACCGTCGTGGGAGGCTGAACACCGTGGACTT
>DAIPHP010000142.1:0-2354 GCA_036771295.1 Ilumatobacteraceae bacterium | reverse complement strand
GGCAGATGGTGGCGATGTCGTTCTTGATGAACTGCATCGTGTCGTAGATGGCGAACAACGCCGTGATGTCGCCGCCCGGGCTGTTGATGTAGATGTTGATGTCTTTGTCGGGGTTCTCGCTCTCCAAGTGGATGAGCTGCGCGCAGACCAGGTTCGCGATCGTGTCGTCGATCGGTGTGCCGAGGAAGATGATGTTTTCTTTCAGCAGTCGGCTGTACAGGTCGTACACACGCTCGCCACGGCTCGTCGTTTCGGTGACGTTGGGGACGTAATAGTTCGAGAAGTTCATGACTCGATCACGCATCGGGGGACTCGTCGTCCACCGTACTGGTCACCTCTTCGTTCGTGTTGGATTCGCTCGCGATCGCGGCGCCTGCGCCCGTATCTGCGGTGGGATCGATGTCCACACCCTCGTCGAGCAGCGTCTCGGTCGGGACGTTCTTCCCGTCGGCGTCGACGTACGTGACTTCTCGCACGAGCCACTCGAGCGCCTGTGACTTCCGAATCTGCGCCTTCAGGTCGCCGATCGCATCGTTCTTCTCGTACAACGACTTGACTCGCTTCACCTTCACGCCGGCGCGCACCGCGATGCGCTCGAGCTCGACGTCGACGTCGTCGTCGCTGGCGACGAGATTTCGATCGGTCGCGATCGCGCGCAGAGCGAGATCGACACGCACGGCTTTGCGCGACTGCTCGCGGAGCTGCTCGATGAACTGTTCCTCGGTCTGACCGGTGATCTGCAGGAACTGCGCGATCGCGATGCCTTGTCGCTGGAACGTCTCCACGGTGTTGCGCACGCGCGAGCGCAAGTCGCCGTCGACCATCGCTTCGGGCAACTCGATGTCGACGAGTTTCGCCAGCTCGTCGGTGACACGGTCGACCACCGAACTGCGCGCTTGGTTGAGGCGCGACGCGCTCATGCGCTCGGCGATCGCGGCCCGCCACGCGGCGACGGTGTCGAACTCGCCGAACGTGTCCGCCACCCATTGGTCGGTGGCTTCCGGCAACTGCAGCTCTTGCACCTTCGACACCTTGACGGTGAAGTCGGCTTCGTCTTCGTTGCCGTTGGGCACCGCGCGGAACTTCTTTTCATCCCCCGCCTTCATGCCGACGATCTCGTCGTCGAAACCCTTCGCGACCCAGCCGCGACCAACTTCATAGAGCCACGCCTCGACGTTGAGGCCCGGAACCGGTTCTCCGTCTCGAGTCGCCGACAGGTCGAGCGTGACCTGGTCGCCCTGGGCGATCGCCCGCTCGGCGTCGACGAGCGTGCCGTGTCGCTTGCGCTCGTTGGTCATGACTTCTTCGATCTCGGTGTCGCTCGCTTCGACCGACGGAATCTCCACTCGCAGGCCCGCGTAACCGGCCAGCGTGACGACCGGACGAACTTCGATCTCGCAGTGGAACGAGATCGGGCCGCTCTCTTCTTCTGCACCGTGCACGTGGTCGACTTTCGGCGTGGCAATGATGTCGATGTCGTGCTGCTTGACGACCTCGGCGAGGTATTTCGGTACGGCATCTTCGATCGCTTGTGCACGGGCCGCTTTCTTGCCCTCGCCACCGAGGTGGGCTTCGATGACGCGGCGCGGAGCCTTGCCGGGACGGAACCCGGGGATTCGCACCTGTCGCGCCAGCTTGCGATAGGCCACCTCGATGTCCTGTTCGAATGACGCTTCGTCGACCGAGACGTCGACCTTGACTTTGTTGCCTTCGAGTTGTTCGACCGTGCTTTGCATGAGTGAAGAAGGCTACAAGTGACATACTGAGTGCATGCCGTTCTGGAAGCCTCACGCCCTCGCCAAGCCCCACGAAGGACAACTCGATCTGCGCATCGGCGACAAAGTGACGACCACGGTGGAGCTGCCTGGCGTTGCCGTCGGCAGCGAAGGTCGCGTGATTCTCGCCAACGGGTTCCAATGGCAGCGCTACTGGGTGCGATTCGCCGACGGCACCGAGGTGAGCGATCTCGACCATCGCCATCTGGCGCCGGTCGGGCGCGCCCGCAAGCGCCTCGCCAAAGCCGCCAAGCGCGCCAAATAATCCGCGCACCACGATGACCGCGGCCCCCGGCCTTCGATCGCGCTTCCCAGGCGCGTACGGCGAGTGGGCGCGCTTCGACGGGCCGGCCGGCACGCAGATGGTCGACGTCGCAATTCGCGCCGCAAGCGACTGGTCGTCGAGCGGAGACAACGCCAACACCCACGGCGCGTTCGCCGCAGCACACGCCTCTGACTCGTTGCTCGAGCGTGCCCGACTCGTGGTCGCGCAGTTGCTTGATGCCGATCCGCGCGGCGTCTGTTTCGGCGCGAACATGACGACGATGACGTTCGCCTTCACGCGAGCAGTCGCCCGCA
>DAIPHP010000141.1:0-2399 GCA_036771295.1 Ilumatobacteraceae bacterium | reverse complement strand
GGGCAGTAGCTCAGTTGGTAGAGCATCGGTCTCCAAAACCGACGGTCGGGGGTTCAAGTCCCTCCTGCCCTGCAAGTCAGTCGCGCGCCACGTCCCGATAGCCTTTCCAAGCCGTATGTCGATGGATCTCAACCGACAGCAGAAGCGCGCCATGCGCCGCATGGGTGCCGTCAACGAGCAGGGTGCGCCCGTTCGTCAGCCGGTCGCCCCGACTCAGCCGCGCGAGCGAGTCGGCGCCGTGCAGTACGTGCGCGAGGTGCGCGACGAGATGCGCAAGGTGTCATGGCCGACCTGGCCGGAAGTTCGCCGCTACTCGATCATCGTGCTGGTCGCCGTCGTGGTCGTTACCGTGTACGTCTTCGGTCTGGACTCCCTGTTCGGACTTCTCTCCGGCTGGCTCTACAAGGACTGATACATGACCACTGACGACCTCACCACCGAAGCAACCGTCGACGCCGAGTTCGATCTCACCCAGGCAGACGGCGAAGAAGAATTCGTCGACCGTCCGTGGCTGCGACCCGGCAAGTGGTACGTCGTGCACAGCCAGTCGGGCTACGAGAAGAAGGCAGAGCAGGCGATGCGCGCCCGCGTGCAGACGATGCATCTCGAGCACAAGGTCTACGAGATCGTCATCCCGATGGAAGACGTCGTCGAGTTCAAGAACGGTCGTAAGCAGACCGTGCAGAAGAAGATGTTCCCCGGGTACATCCTCGTTCGTTGCGAGCTTGACGACGACTCGTGGTTGTGCATTCGCCAGACCCCCGGCATTACCGGCTTCGTCGGTCAGAACCAGCGAGGCCAACGCCCGACGCCGCTCTCCAAGAAAGAAGTGCAGCACTTCTTCGTCGCCAAAGAAGAGGGCGAAGTTCAGCCGAAGCGCAAGGCACCGAAGCTCGACTACGAGGTAGGCGAGGCGGTACGCGTGAAAGAAGGCCCGTTCGCCGACTTCCAGGGTCAGATCGCAGAGATCAATGCCGACCACATGAAGCTGAAGGTGTTGGTCAACATCTTCGGTCGCGACACGCTGGTCGAGATGGACTTCGGTCAGGTCGCCAAGCTCTAGCAACGTCCACAGTTCCCACCACTACTCACGCAAACACCCACACGAAAGAGACATCACCATGGCCAAGAAAGAAGTTTCCGCGGTCGTAAAGATCCAGCTCCCGGCCGGCAAGGCCACTCCGGCGCCGCCGGTCGGTACCGCGCTCGGACCGCACGGCATCCAGATCATGGAGTTCGTGAAGCAGTACAACGCCGCCACGGAAAGCCAGGCGGGCACGGTCATCCCGGTCGAGATCACCATCTTCGACGACCGCTCGTTCGAGTTCAAACTCAAGACACCGCCGACACCGGTGTTGCTGCGCGAGAAGGCGAAGATCGAGAAGGCAGCGTCGAACCCCGGCAAAGAAGTCGCCGGCTCGGTGACCGAGAAGGACATTGAGGAAATCGCCAAGCGCAAGATGCCTGACCTCAACGCCAACGACATCGAAGCGGCAAAGCAGCAGGTGCGCGGCACGGCCCGCAGCATGGGTCTCACCGTCACGCCCTGAACGGCGCGACGCACCGATAGCCTGCCAACGAACAAAACGGCCCGACCGGAACGACCTCGTCCGGCGGGATCAACTACGAGGGAGGCTTTATGGCCAAGGAAAATCACCGAGGAAAGAAGTACGTCGCGGCCGCTGCTGGGCTGAACCGCGATGAACTGCACGATCTCACCGCTGCGGTGACGAAAGTGAAGTCGATGGCGAAAGCCAAGTTCGACGAGACCGTCGACGTCGCCGTGCGACTCGGTCTCGACACCAAGAAGAGCGAGCAGACGATTCGTGGCACGGTTTCCATGCCGTCCGGAACCGGCAAAGCCGTGCGAGTCGCGGTGTTCGCCCAAGGCGACAACGCCAAGGCCGCGCGCGAAGCAGGTGCGGACATCGTCGGCGCCGACGACCTGGCAGCCGACATCGAGAAGGGCAACATGAACTTCGACATCGCGATCGCGACGCCGGACATGATGCCGCTCGTCGGAAAACTCGGACGCGCGCTCGGACCACGCGGTCTCATGCCGAACCCGAAGACCGGCACCGTCACGACCGACGTGGCGCGAGCCGTCAGCGAGTTCAAAGGCGGCAAGGTGGAATACCGCACCGATCGCTACGGCAACGTGCACGTGCCGGTCGGCAAGGCGAGCTTTGAAGTGCCCGCACTCGTCGCCAACGTCAAAGCAGTCCTCGACGAACTCGTCCGCTCCAAACCGGCAGCAGCCAAGGGCCAGTACCTGAAGCGCATCACGATTTCCTCGACGATGAGCCCGGGCGTGCGAATCGACCCGGCCGCCGTCGAGTCGTAAAGCGCCGCTACCTGATCGCTGCCGCGAGGCGGTCGTCAACGAACCACTCGGTCGG
>DAIPHP010000140.1:0-2466 GCA_036771295.1 Ilumatobacteraceae bacterium | reverse complement strand
CAGCACTTACGCTGTGAGTAGGTGTTCATGACCGAGACTGCCGACGAACGCGACCAGCTCATCGCAGACCTGCTCGAAGAGGCTCACGGCTTGCGCATGAAGCTGGAAGATTTCAGCCAGTACACGGAGTCGAAGGTGGCCGAGTTCGTCATCGCCCGCAAGGCCTTCGAAGAAGAGCGGTCCGCTTCCCAGCAGCACCTCGTGCTCGCGCAGCACGACATCGAAGTGTTTCGCAACCGCCAAGACCAGATGCAAAAGCAGATGATTGAGATGAACGCCAAGGTGCGGGCGATGGAGCAGCGGGTCGAGCGACTGATCAAGCAGCGCGACGCGGCACGCGAGCGGGTGAAAGCGTTGGAGTCGTCGCGAGCGGTGCGCATCGCGGCGCGCCTGCGCAAGCTGCTGCGACGCGGCTAGACGCAGCGATTCAATCTCACGCCCGCGATTGTGCGGCGAGAAAGTCGACGATGAGCGAAGTCCACTCTCGCTGCCAGTCATGCGTCCATGTCGAGTCGGTGACGAGCGAAATCGTCGCGCCGTTCGGGCAGGCGGCGGTCGTGCCGTTGGTTGCGCACGACTGAGACGATGCGAACGTCGAGTACGAGGCCTGCGCGCTGGGGAACACGATGCCTGCGGTCTCGCCTCCCGCGAGCGGCACCACGTTGTCGAGGTCGCCGTGCACGTGGATGGCGGCCACTTCGCCGCTCGGCGAGCACGAGTCGATCATCAGCGCTCCTGCGGCTACGCCGATTGCCGTGACTCGCGAGGAGAGTTGGCACGCCAATCGGTACGCCATCATCCCGCCGTTGGAGTGCCCGACCACCCACACTCGTCGTTCGTCGACGTCGTATTGCGACTCAAGACTTGAAATCAGCTGGTCGAAGAACGAGACGTCGTCGACCATGTCATAAATCGAGAACGGGCAGCAGCCGCCGGCGTTCCAAGACTGGGGCAGACCTTCTTCTATGCCGGTGCCGTTCGGATACACGACGATCGCGCCGTCGTCGAGAGAAGCTTCGACGGCAGCTTCGATACCGGCGTACTCGCGCATGCTTTCGGCGGTGCCGCCGAAGCCGTGCAACACGAACAGCAACGGGGCTGGTTCGTCGCCTGACAAGTCGACGACACGGTACGACCGCGTGCGACCGTCGCTCGTTTCGATGGTGTCGTAACCCTCGGGCACGAACACGGCGTCACTGACCGCGGCTTGAGTCGTCGTTGTGACGACAGCAGTCGTCGAGGTGGTCGTGTCAGTTGACAAAGACTCACTCGAACACGCGGACACCGCGACGAGTGCGAGAACCATGAACGCCGAAGAAGTTTTTCGCATCACGATGTTCATTGTGTCACCAGTTGAGCGAACTTCAACGCGATTAGTCTCGCTGCGTGCCGGAGACGAAAGCAGATTACGACACGGTTAGCGAGTCGCGGAAGCGAATTCTCGCGGCCGCGCACGAGGAAGTCGTCAACCGAGGAATTCTCGGGATGCGCGTCGCGACAGTGGCTGCACGTGCCGGATGCTCGATCACCTCGATGTACCGCTACTTCGGCAGCCGCGACGGTCTGCTGGCCGAGGTGCTCATGGCGTTGTACGAAGAAAGCTTCGAGCAGCAGTACGCGGTGGTGCGTGCGCGCGTGGGAGGCACGGGCCCGCTCACGATCGATGACGTCATCGCGAGCATTCCTCCGCCGCAATACGACTGCGCGAAGAAGGATCACGCGCTTCGAAGTCAGGTCTTGGCGGTCGCCGGCACTAACCCGATCCTGCGAAAGAAGCTTGCCGACAGCGTGCAGGAAAAGCGAAGAATGTTGAACACGTTGATCGACGACATCGCCCTGCGTCTGCCGGCAGGCACGGTGTTGAATCGTGAGGTGATCACCGTCCTGGTCTTCAACATCAATTGGCAGTACAACGACCTCATGGGTGAGCATGCGGTGACCAACGAACAGTATTCGTCGCTGTTGCGGCAACTGATCTTCGCCCGGTGACCTCGCGCGACTCGCCGCTCGCACGAAAGAAAATGTTTTCCGCCGACAACGACAGCGAGTAGCGACATGTCACCGTACGTTCGATGTCGTGCCGAGCCCGTTGCACCTGGTGGCACAGTCGGGGCAGTCGGATCGCACTGCGGGCGTCATCTTTCTCCTTGCCTTGCTGGTCGCGACCGCGGTGTGGTGGACGGTGACAAAGCGCCGCCAGAGCTGGTGGTGGGGGTACTCCCGACGGCCGGGTGACAACACCAACGAGCGGTGGATTCGATCGAATGACGCACGCGCGGACAAGCCGATGCCCGAGCGTCGTGTCGCCGTTCGACATCAGCGCCGCCGTAGGTGAAGAACGTCGCTCACTAGTCTCCGTCTCGTGACTGCGCACGAACCGCACGGTGCGCAGAGCGACAAACACGGTGCCGATGCTGCTGGTCGCGCCGCAGCCACCCGCCACACCGTCGAGGCCAATCGCGCCGC
>DAIPHP010000139.1:0-2509 GCA_036771295.1 Ilumatobacteraceae bacterium | reverse complement strand
GTTCGCTCACTACCGGGAACCCCCGACTTCGTGTTGCCCGACCACAACGTGGCGGTGTTCGTGCACGGATGTTTCTGGCACGGCTGCCCTCGTTGCTTTCGGGGAACGAAGCGCAACGCCGCATGGTGGCGGGAGAAGGTGACGCGCAACAGGCGACGCGACCACCGCAAGGCTCGACAGCTACGGTCGCTGGGCTACCGCGTCGTGCAACTGTGGGAACACGACCCCGCCGAGCGTGTCGCTCGACGAATCAGTACGGCGACCCGTCGCGGCAACGACCGCACGCAGTAGCGCTTCCGCCAGAAGACAACAAGGTGAAGGGGATTCCCAGGTTGTCTTCCGGCAGGAAGCGCTGCGGTGGTCGACTTTCGAGGAGTGCCGCTTCGCGGTGCTCAGCTTCCGATTACATCCCCGTTCTTGCGAGTGATCACGATCGTGCAATCTCGCGGCACTTCGCCTGACGCGCCGGTAATCGGTGCCGGAAAGTTCGTGATCTTCGGGTCGCCGTCGCCCGGGTGCTGGAGGTTTACGAACATCACGTCTCGCGCCGGAGTGACTGCGACTCCGGTGACCTCGCAGCCCTTCACACCCGTGAAGATCCGCTTGAATTGGCGTGTTGACGCGTCGGCCACGAGCATCTGGTCGTTGTTCCCGCCGGGCTGCTCACCGTCCGTCTGAACGAACACTCGACCGTCTTTGTCGGCCCAGATGCCGTCGGGCGATCCGAACATTTGCCCACCCGAGTCCGCGACGTTGGCGGCAATCGCGAAGAGATCCCACGTGAACGTCTTGCCGAGATGCTTGCGCGTGTCGCGCCAACGCACGATGTGACCCCATCGATTGTTGGCAGTCGGATTCGAAGCGTTCACGGCCGGACGACCCGTAGTGCCACGCTGCGTGTTGTTCGTCAACGTGCAGTAGACGTCACCGTCTGGTCCGACCGCAATCCACTCTGGGCGATCCATCTTCGTTGCTCCGGCGAGGTCGGCTGCCATCCGCGAGTAGACGAGAATCTTGTCGAGCGACCAGGACGAGAGAGCGGGATTCTTGGGGCTCAGCTCGAGCCAGTCTCCCGTTCCGTTGTCGTTGAAGCGGGCGACGTAGAGCGTTCCTTCGTCGAGCGGACTCTTTCCGGAAGCGATCATCTTCTTGTAGTCGTCTGCCGAGACGAACTTGTAGATGTAGTCGAAACGTTCGTCGTCGCCCATGTAGACGACCACGCGGTTGCCGGCACCAATGACGACCTCGGCGCCCTCGTGCTTGATTCGGCCGAGTGCCGTTCTCTTGACCGGCTTGGACTTCGGGTTGTTCGGATCGATCTCGACGACCCAGCCATATCGGTTCTCCTCGTTGAAGTACCCGGGGTTCGACAGGTTGAAACGTGGGTCGAAGGTGTGCCAGCCGTAGCCGAAACCTGACGACGAGAACCCGTACCGGGCCTGTTCGGCCGTCGCTCGCCAGTTGGATGCCGTCGAACCGAAATAGCCGTTGAAGTTCTCTTCACACGTGAGGTAGGTGCCCCAGGGCGTGTAGCCATTGGCGCAATTGTTCAGGGTGCCGAGCGGTGGCGTGCCGGCGTTGTTCATGAGCAACATGCTCTTCGCAGCCGGACCGGAGAACTCCACGGGAGTGTTGACCGTGATGCGGCGATTGTTCGGACTCTTTTTCACCCTCCAGGACTTGCCTTTCGCCTCGATGGCTACGACGGAGACGCCATGTGCCGCCTGCGACAAGCGAACCTCCTCGAGGCTCGTCGGCACTGCTTTCCCGAAGACGTGGGTGTTGGTCCCGTATTCGTGGTTGATGCAGAGCATTCCTCCCTTGGCGTCACCGAAGTACCACATTCCGTCGTGACCGATGCCGATGCTTTGTTCCTGCTGGGCTGCAGTGAAGCCCGCGTACGGGAACGACTCGCCGCTCCCGTCGAGCTTTTCGCGCCACGGCAGAATCACCGAGTATCGGTACTCAGGGGCGATCGTCGGCGTCGGGCCGGCCTGTAACGGAATTGACGTGAAATTGATCTTTGGCTTGCGAACCTTGGCGTTCACCAGGCCTGCGCCGTCGATGGATTCGGGCGTTGGGCCAGCTTTCGCCAGGCTTCCCGCGAAGAACGTGAGGGCGGCACCAGCGAGACCACCGACGACGACGCTTCGACGCGACAGGTTGGCCTCGAGCACCTCCTCGAACGTTCGATTGCCGGAGTTGTTGCTTCCGATGTCTTCAGAGTCGAAATTCATGATGTTTGTTGCCTCTCAAAGCGTCTTGTGCGGTGGATGCTGCCACCGAGCAGTGCCGCCGACTCGTTCGGCGACACTCAGAGAGTCTCAAACGCAGATGAACGAATTTTTAACGTTAGGCAATGATCGCCCAGACGGTCAGTGAATTGTTCGACTCATCGGCGCGACTCGGACACGACCGTTTGTCGTGCCGCTGCTGCAGAACGGCGACCCGTCGCTAGGCGTTGAAAGCGTCTCCGTCCGGATACGGGAACCATTCCGGGTCGGGCTGC
>DAIPHP010000138.1:0-2548 GCA_036771295.1 Ilumatobacteraceae bacterium | reverse complement strand
GGATTGAACCCACGACCTGCCGCTTACAAGGCGGCTGCTCTGCCACTGAGCTACCTCGGCGATGCGCGATGAGCGCGGCAGTCAATGCTACGAGCGACCATCGTCGTGTCGCGCGCGAACGACTTCGTAGGTCGCGAGTGCGGCGGCAGCCGACACGTTGAGCGACGACAACGCGCCGCGCATCGGAATCGACACGAGCAGATCGCACCGCTCGCGAACCAACCGCGAGAGCCCGGGGCCTTCGGCACCGAGCACGAGGCAGACGTGTTCGCGGGCCAGGTCGCCGAGACCGAAGATTGGTTTATCGGCCGCGTCGTCGAGACCGACGACCCACACGTCGTTGTCGCGCAGTTGCTGGATTGCTGTCGGCAAACCGGGCACGACGCACAACGAGAGGTACTCGACGGCACCTGCGGCGGCTTTGGCGGCGCTCGGCGTGATGTGCACCGCACGATGGCGCGGAAGGATCACCGCGTCGACGCCCGCTCCTTCGCACGAGCGGAGGATCGCGCCGAGGTTGCCCGGGTCGGTGACGCCGTCGACCGCGACGAGAAACAGCTTCTCTGTCGCGCCGGCGAGCACTTCGTCGAGCAGCACTTCTTCGAGCGGTTCGGCGAACGCGATGACGCCTTGCGGTGCCTCGCTGCGTGCTTGCTCGTCGATCTCGCTTCGGTCGACGGTTCGCACCACGACCCGCTGGTCGCGTGCCAGTTCGAGAATCTCACCAATCACCGGGTTTCGATCGCTGTCGTCGGCCACCAAGATCTCGCGAACCTTGCGGCGCGAGGCAATCAGCAGTTCGCGAACCGCCTGACGACCCTCTATCTGCTCGCCACCCAACGAACGGTCGTTGCTCTGCGGTCGCGACGGTCGCGACCCACCACGATCGGGGCGGCTACCTCGTTCGTGCCGACTACCGCGCTCGTTGCGACCGGTTCGATCGTTGCGGCGCGGGCCGCGGCGCGGACCCCTCGTCATGACGTCAACAACGCGACGGCGAGGCACACCACGCCCTCGCCTCGCCCGATGCTGCCGAGCTGCTCGGCGCGTCGACCCTTCACGCTCGCGGGAGCACCGAGTGCGGCGGCCAGATTCGCCTGCATCGCGTCACGATTCGGGGCGATCTTCGGACGCTCGCAGATGACGTTGACGTCGACGTTGGCGATGTTCCAGCCCGCGTCGCGCACCTTTTGCACCACGGCGCGCAAGATGAGCATCGAGTCGGCGCCCTTCCATTGCGGATCGGTGTCGGGAAAATGCTGGCCGATGTCGCCGAGACCCGCGGCGCCGAGCAAGGCGTCGCTCACCGCGTGGGCGACCGCGTCGGCGTCGCTGTGCCCGAGCAGTCCGCGCTCACCAGGAAACCGCACTCCCGCCAACACGAGGGGACGCTCGTCGTCGGCGAAGCGATGCACGTCGAAGCCTTGGCCGATGCGCATCATTGTTCGCCTCGCTGCTGGGCACGTGCCCATTCGAGGTCGTCGCGAGTGGTGATCTTTCGGTTGAGCACGTCGCCGTCGACCACGACGACCTTGCCGCCCTCGGCTTCGACGAGTGCCGCGTCGTCGGTGCTCTCGCCCAGCGACGCGTGCGCGCGACGAAGCATTTCGGCGCGGAATGCCTGCGGCGTCTGCACCGCGCGCAGCGAACCACGAGCCGGAGTACGGATCACTTGGCCGGTGTCGTCTACCACTTTGATGGTGTCAGCGACGGGAATCGCCGGCACCGCGCCGTCGGCGCCGTCGGCGATCGCTTCGATCACTCGCGCAAAATCGTCTTCGTTGGCGAACGGACGCGCCGCATCGTGCACGCAGATGATGGTGGCGTTCTTCGGCACCGCGGCCAGGCCGCGACGCACCGACTCGCTGCGCGTGTTACCGCCCGCGGTACCGCCTTCTTTCTCTGCGACTTCCGGCGGAAGAACGACTACTACGCCGTCGCTCGACTCGCGCGACACCGCGACCGCCCAATCCATCACACGCCGATCGCCGAGCATTTCGAACTGTTTCGGGCCGCCGAATCGCGTTCCGGATCCGGCCGCGACGACGATCGTCCAAATCACTTCGCCAGGTCTGCGAAGTTCTCCCGTGGGCATCGACTTTCAGGGTAGTACCGTGATGCCCATGACTCACGAAGAACTCCTCGCAAAGAACGCATTCTTCGCGGCGACACCACCCGCATCGTTGAAGAAGATCGCTGCGGCCGGAATCGTTCGTTCGCTGCAACGTGGCGACGTGTTGTTCAACGAAGGCGAAGTTCCGGACGCGATGTTCGTGGTGCTCTCCGGACGAATCGCGATCGCGATCGGCAACCGCCCGCTCGACTCTCGCGAGAGCATGCTCGCGCTCATGGAGAGCGGCGATCTGTTCGGCGCGCTCGGCTTGCTCGCCGACGGCGCGCGCAGCGCGCTCGCCCGCGCGCTCGAGCCGTCCAGCGTGTTGCAGATCCCGTACGCGGCGGTGAAGGCCGAGCTGCAGTCGAACCCGACCATGCTGTGGGGCGTCACGAAACTGCTCGCCAGCCGTCTGCGCGTGATGGACGAGGTGCT
>DAIPHP010000137.1:0-2561 GCA_036771295.1 Ilumatobacteraceae bacterium | reverse complement strand
TGGTGACGGTCGGCAACGAGTTGTTCAATGCTCCGCTCTCCGGCACCACGTTGCAACAGTGGAACGACTCGATCGCGCGCAACCTGACCACCTGCTTTCTCGTCACTCGTCGAGTGCTCTCTGAAATGCCTGATGGTGGTCGCATCGTCAATGTGGCGAGCACGACAGGCGCCTTGCAGGCGGGCCTCGGCGATGTGGGCTACAACGCATCAAAGGCGGGCATGGTCGGCCTCACGCGGGCTGTCGCGCTCGAAGTTGCGTCGCGCAACATCACGGTGAACGCAGTGGCTCCCGGATGGATCGCTACCGGTTCGCAGACCGCCAGCGAAGCAAAGGCCGGCGCAGCCTCACCGTTCGGCCGATCGGGCACGCCCGATGAGGTGGCGGCGGTGATCGAGTTTCTGTGTGGTGCGTCGGCCTCGTACGTCACGGGGCAGATGATCGTGGTCGACGGGGGAGACGCTCTGCCCGAAGACCGCACGTGGAGACCCGGTTCGTAATTCGTAATCCACCTACGAAGTGACGCCGGCGCCAGGCGTTGATTACTAGGCCATCACGCGGCGCAAGAACTGCTTGGTGCGTTCGTCGCGCGGTGCGCTGAAGATCTGCGACGGTGCACCCATCTCGGCCACCGTGCCGGCGTGCAAGAAGCACACTCGGTCGGAGATCTCGCGGGCGAACGCCATTTCGTGCGTGGCGATCAGCATCGTGATGCCGCTGCCCTTGAGTTCGCGAACCGCGTCGAGCACCTCGCCGACCAGCTCCGGGTCGAGGGCCGAAGTGATCTCGTCGAGCAACAGCACCTCGGGTCGCATGGCCAACGCGCGAATGATCGCCACGCGCTGTTGCTGCCCGCCGGACAACTGATCGGGGAAGGAATCCGACTTATCGGACAGCCCGAATCGGGTGAGCAATTCGGTGGCGCGGGTGGCCGCATCGTCACGTTCGACGCCGAGCACCTCGGTGAGCGCCAGCGTGATGTTGCGCAGCACCGACATGTGCGGAAACAAGTTGAAACTCTGGAACACCATGCCGATGCGACGTCGAACGGGGTTGGGGTCGCGACCGATGGCAGACACCTCGTCGCCGTCGAGCAACACGGCACCGTCGTCGATTTGCTCGAGCAAGTTCACGCAGCGCAGCAGGGTGGTCTTGCCGCTGCCGCTGGCACCGATGAACGACACCACTTCGCCGGTGGCGACGTCGAGCGAAAGGTCGCGCAACACGGTGTTTGTGCCGAACGATTTGGTCACGTTGCGCAGGCTCACCTTCGGCGACGGCGAAGCACCCGCACCTTGGCCCGAGATTCGCGGAGAGTTCGTCATGCCGCCACCCGGCTTCCGCTCGTGCGCCGACGCTGTCGGTGCCACAGGTAGTCGGTGAGTCGCGTCAGGGGAATCGTCACCGCCAAGAAAATCAGGGCGGCCACGATGAACGGCGTGAAGTTGGCGAACTTCGCCTTGTCGATGTTGGCTTGACGCAAGATCTCGATCGGCCCGATGAGCGACACCAGAGCCACGTCTTTCTGCAGCGACACCAGGTCGTTCAGCAGGGGCGGCACCACTCGTCGAACGGCTTGCGGCAACACCACGAAGCGCATCGTCTGGCTGCTCGACAGCCCCAGCGAGCGCGCGGCTGCACGTTGGCTTTCGTGCACGCTGTCGATGCCGGCACGGAACACCTCGGCCACGTACCCCGAGTACGTCATGGCGAGCGCCACCGAACCCCACAAGAGCGGCGAGTTGTACGGTCGCTCGAGCCCGAGGCCGGGCACGCCGAAGCCGACGAGATAGATCCACAGAATCACCGGCACGCCGCGCATGACGTCGGTGTACGCCGCCGCGAAGGCACGCAGCGGAAACAGCGCCGGCGAGCGCGAGTTGCGCGCCAGCGCGATCAAGAGCGCGAGCACGAAGATGGCGGGGGTCGTCCAGGCGAAGATCTTGACGTCGAGCCAGAACGCGTCCATCAAACGGGGGAACGAGTCGCGCATCTGCTCGACGTCGAAGAAGGATTTCTTTACGCGGTCCCACCGCGGCATGCGGGGCACCAAAATGACCACGGCGACCAGCACCACGAGGGTGCTGGCCGCCGCGATGAGCGAACTACGGCGCCGTTGCCGGCGCTCGTGCTGCTGGCGTTGCGTCAGTCGAGGCTGATGACCGGTGCGCCGGTGTAACCCGAGAGCCACGTCTCCTCGATGCTGACCAACTCGTAGGTGAGATCACGCATGCGGGAGAGCGCTTCGTTCACGCACTCGACGAGCGGATTGTTGAGGTCGAACACCATGCCGAAGTTGTCGGCGGCGACCTGGTCAGACAGCGGGAACTGGCCGATGACCTTCGAACCCTCGATCTCCACGGCGCTCACGTAGAACGCAGTCGGGAGGTCGAGCACGATCGCGTCGACCTGCTTGGCCTCCAGCGCTGCCTTCGCCGCGGCGTTGTCGTCGTAGACGAACGGCTCGGTGTTCGGCTGGATCACCTTGGTGATGAAGTCGAGGCTGGTCGTGCCGGCCTGCGCGCCGAACTTGAGGTCCTTCATCTCGCTCACCTTGGTGA
>DAIPHP010000136.1:0-2691 GCA_036771295.1 Ilumatobacteraceae bacterium | reverse complement strand
GCGAGTGACCGTGAC
This sequence comes from Ilumatobacteraceae bacterium, assembly GCA_036771295.1. GTDB lineage: Bacteria > Actinomycetota > Acidimicrobiia > Acidimicrobiales > Ilumatobacteraceae > F1-60-MAGs027. Next base: position 2,676 of record DAIPHP010000136.1, on the reverse strand, counting down.
GGTCGAGAACGACGTGGTCACGGCAATCATCGTCGGTTAAGACGCCTGCGCTGACCCGTCGGCTCGTCGCCTAGGCGTGCCGAAAGCGCCGCTCGATTTCGGCTCTGATGTCTCGCTTCGTCGGTGACACCCAGAACTGAAACGTCCAGAAGGACAACCCAAGTCGCGACGACACCTCGCGGCTTTGAAAATGCACGCCGTGCACAAGCCAGAGTGTCTCGATCATGAGCGTCGCCACCGACCGCGGTTCGCAGCCTTCGGCGTCGCGGAAGACCGTCCAGTTGCAGTAGTCGTCGCCGAGCTCGAACGGGGCCGAGTATCCGAGGTTGCGAAGCAGTCGGTGCTGGGTCTCGCTATACGGTTCTTCGCGGTAGTGGTCACCTTGGGCCTCGACTTGCAGGCGTAGGTCGTCGCGCCATGCAAACTGCACGTACTGCGGGTTGTCGGGGGCCGTACGACCGTCGGCTCGTCGCTCGCTGGCGAGCATCGTGACGAAATCATGGCCCCGCTCGACGAGCCCGGCCAATCGGTTGCGAAAACGGGTCTCGCGTGCGCGTGACGCCCTGACGTCGTCTACCACAGGATGAACGCGATCACGGCGATGAGGGCGATCGGGGCGATGAAGATGGCGAGCGGGATGACGAACACTGCGAACAGCGACAGCACGAAGATGACCCAGCACCACCCGAGGAATGCAACAACTCGACTCATCCGGAAACCGTGGCCGTGACGAGGTGGGCGATATCGAGAAACTCTTCAACTTCTGCGGCGAGATCGCCGTCGGAAATGTCGACGAATCCGCCGAACGTGAGGGCGATCACCACCGGTGAGCCGGCTTCGCGTTCCGGCACGTCTACTTCCATGTTTGGCGGCAGTGATTCGCCGACGCAATCGAGCGCATCGGTGAAGTCGACGTACGGGTCGACCGCCGTGACGACGACGAGCAGTTCCATCGTGTCGTCTTCTTCGAACCACCTGGCGAACGCTTGGTTGCCGTTCCACGACCACTCGATGGTGTTCTCGAACGTGACTCCATAGAGCTCGGCCTCGGGCCACTCGTCGCGTTGGTCGGCGGGGACGTGCGGTCCGATCTGCTGGTCGGTAGCTCGCACGAGTTGTTCGAAGAACGACTTCATTGCGGTCACGGCGTTGCGGCATCCACGTCGGCGAAAATCTCGTCAACGGCGGCCTCGAGGCGACGCACGAGCGGCAGGGCCTGGGCATTGCCGCCGAGCTTGTCTCGAAAGACCTGAGCCAGTGACGAGTAGTACCACTTTTGCAGGGGGGCTCCGGCGTTGAACACCGGAGTGACGTACAGCTGATGAGCGGTTTTGCCCGTGCGGATGACCTGCACCGTCGCCTCGCTGTTGTGCACCTTGTCGGCAAGCGACACGAGCAACGCCGGGTCGTGCGGGCCTTTTGCGCGCAGAGACTGGAGGTATCTCGACTTTCGAACGGGCCAGTCAAGATCGTCTCGGCGATCATCTGGTTGGCCGTCGGTCGTGGCTTCGACGATCGTCACCACGGCCGCAGCCTCGGCCGCAGTTGCGCCGTGTTGCACGAGCGTTTCGATCAGTTCAGGTGCCGGGGTCTTGATGTCCTCGATCGTGTCGTGCAACAGCCCCGCGGCGGCCTGCACCTCGCTGCCGCCGTGCTCCATGACCAGTGCGGACACGGCCAACAGATGCGAGAGGTACGGCGTATCGCCGCCTTTGCGTGACTTGGACGCGAACGACTCGACGGCAATCGCGAGCGCCGCACGCGTGAGCGGCCCGGCAGTCCAACGGGCTCGCGACTCGGTCATCTGTCCCAATGGTGCCACATGGGTGTAACGCACAATGGTGGATACGACGTGAGCATGTGCGATGAGATGCTCAGTCAAAGAAGACCTTGCCCGAGAGGTCGACCGGTCGCGGGGCGGCGACCGCTTCGATGACCGTTCCGCCCGACGGCCCAATGCCGCCCGGTCGGCGAGCCGGGCCTTTGACGTCGTGCGCCGTGTATCTGGTGTCGAACGGGAGAGAGCGATCCCACACCACGTGAAAATGGTTCTCGTCAGAAAAGTAGAAAGCCACGACCTGCCAGTGACAGCGTCCGCCGTGCGGGGCCCCGTGCGCGCCGTTGAGGTCGTCAGGTGCGATGCGAATGCCGGCTTTGTCGAGCAGTCGAATCAGGCCGCCCAGCGTCCAGCCGGGGTAGAACTCGGCCAGAAACTGCTGGGTGAAGCCGCGCCCGATCGGGATCCAGTGCGTGTGGTGCACGATGCAGTCGACGTGCGCCCGAGTGAGTTGCCAGAGGTACTGGTTCGGGTCGACCTCGCCGACGGCGGGGGACTGCGGTGGATTGGTGGTCATTGATGTCTCCTCATCGATCCCGGCGTTACCACCGACTTGAGATCGGTTGGTGACCTTCAACGGGCCGGGCCCCTCAGGTCGTCTGGATGAAGTTCATGCCCTCGCGGGCACCGTGGCACTGTGCCACATGGGTGTTACGCACCATCGCGGGCGGAGTGTGATGCCCGGTCATCGCTCACCGCATCCTCACAGCCCCCGTCGTCCCATGCGTGAATAGTGATTGCGTCGTGCACCCAACGGCGCTCACCCCTAGAGGAGAATGGAATCGTGACCGAACGCCATCTGACGAAGAGCGACTTCAAGTTGGGCTACCAGTGCCCGT
>DAIPHP010000135.1:0-2758 GCA_036771295.1 Ilumatobacteraceae bacterium | reverse complement strand
TAGCGCGCCACGTTCGGGACGTGGAGGCCGGGAGTTCAAATCTCCCCTCCCCGACGAGAGCAGCGTCGCCGGCGCCGTGTTCACGCGCCGACGAGCGAAGTGTTCGCGAGGCGTCGATTGCTACAGCGAGGCGACGACGAGTTCTGCGATTTGCAGCGCGTTGAGCGCCGCACCCTTTCGCAGGTTGTCGTTCGACACGAAGAGCACCAAGCCGCGGTTGCCGTCGACTGATTGGTCTTGACGGATGCGACCGACGTACGACGGATCTTTGCCCGCCGCCAGCAGCGGCGTAGGAATGTCGACGACGCTCACGCCCGGGGCGCGGCCGAGAATCGCGTTGGCCTCGGCTGGAGTGATCGGCTCGGCGAACTCGGCGTGCAGTGAGAGCGAGTGGCCGGTGAACACCGGCACGCGCACGCAGGTGCCCGACACCTTGAGGTCGGGAATGTGCAGGATCTTGCGCGTCTCGTTGCGCAGCTTCTTCTCTTCGTCGGTCTCGAGTTGCCCGTCGTCGACCATCGAGCCGGCGAACGGCAGCACGTTGAAGGCGATCGTGCGCGCGAACTTGCTCGGCGGCGGGAAGGTGACGGCCTCGCCGTCGTAGGTGAGGCGATCGACACCGTCGGCCGCCGTGACTTGCGCGTCGAGCTCGGCAACCCCGGACACTCCGCCGCCGCTCACCGCTTGGTAGGTGCTCGCCGTCAGGCGCACCAAGGTGGCCGCGTCATGCAACGGCTTGAGCACCGGCATCGCCGCCATCGTGGTGCAGTTGGGGTTCGAGATGATGCCTTTCTTCGCCAGTGCGATGTCCTCGGGATTCACTTCCGATACGACGAGCGGCACCTCGGGGTCCATTCGCCAGCACGACGAGTTGTCGACGACGATCGCGCCGGCAGCGGCGAACTTCGGGGCGAGCGCGCGCGAAGTGCTCGCACCCGCCGAGAAGATGGCGACGTCGAGACCCGAAGGGTCCGCGGTGGCCGCGTCCTCGACGAGAATCTGGCGACCGCCGAAGTCGATCTTCGAGCCAGCCGAGCGCGCCGAGGCAAAAAAGCGCAGTTCGTCGTGCGGAAAATCGCGCTCCAAGAGCAGGGTCCGCATGACGTTGCCGACCATCCCGGTCGCGCCGACCACGCCGACGTTCGGTTTCTTTGTTTTCGCCACCGTTTCAGGCTAACCGCGCGAGCAGCCACCAGTGACTCGGGTGCACGCGCCGAACGGCGAGTTTGCGCACGCCTTCGGCCGACACGCGCACGCGGCGGCGCGGTGAGTGGATGATCGTCACGTCGCGCAGCCGCGAACCGACCAAGTCGAGCCCGATCGACGCGAGCACGTCGTCAGGAGCCAGACGATTGGCCTGCCAGCCCAGTCGGGTGAGCGATCGAACCCGCGCCATGTACTTGGCCGCCTTGGGTGTCCGCCACAGCACGCGGACGACTCCCCCGAGCGGCACCAACGCCGCGTCGAGCGGCGTCCAGGTGCGAAAATTCAACGCGATGACACCGCCGGGTTTCGTCACGCGCAGGGCCTCGGCGACCAGCGACAGTGCGTCACCTGCGCTGCAGTGCTGCAGCGTGATGTACGAGAACGCGAAATCGACCGACGAGGCAGGCAAGTCGAGAGTCCGCCCGTCTGCCACGTGCAGCGTGCGCAACGCGTTGGGCTCGCCGTGGTGGAACACCGTCTCGCGGCAGCGCTCGAGAAACGCGGCGTCGACGTCGGCCGCGTAGACCATACGGAAACGTTTGCTGAATCCGGCGGTCATGCGGCCGATTCCGCTGCCGATCTCCACCATCGACAGGTCGGTCGTCGAACCCTTCGGAAATCCGAGAATCTTCAGGTAGCGACGCACCTCGTCGTCGCCGCTCGCCGCGAAGGACTCGAGCGACACGTCACCCGTCTTGTTGTCGAACACCCAGCCAGTGCTTCGTACGGCTTCGTCGGCGGTGAGCGACTCGGTGCGGAGCCCGGCACTGCGCCACGGCACGCCCTGCGGTCGTCGCAGACGTTCGGCGGCGCGGCGCAACAGGGCCATCGGTTACTTGCGTTCGGGAAGCGGTGCCGAGTAGTCGTCGCCGCTGTCGAGACCGAATGCGGTATGCAAGGCCTGCACGGCTTTCTGCATCATCGCCGAACGCACGACGACAGAAACGCGAATCGTCGAGGTGGAGATCATCTCGATGTTCACGCCGTTGTCGGCGAGGACACGGAACATCTTGGCTGCGACACCGGGGCTCGTCTTCATGCCCGCGCCGACGAGCGAGATCTTGGCGATGTCGTCGTCGTGGTTGACGCCTCCGGCCTTGAGTTCTTTGCCGATGCGCGAGACGATCGGCTCCGCGGTCTTCACGTCGGCTTTCGGCACGGTGAACGAGATGTCGGTCGTGCCCGCGGTGCTGGTGTTCTGCACGATCATGTCGACGTTCACGTTGGCCGCCGCGAGCGCCTCGAAGATCGCGGCCGACACTCCGGGGCGATCGGGGACGCCGAGGATCGTGAGCTTCGACTCGCTCGCGTCTTGCACGACTCCCGAAATGACTGGTTCTTCCATGTTCTTCATCCTTTCGTGATGACGACCGACGACCCACGTGCCTTCTTCCCACGTGAAACTCGAACGAACCTGGATCGGCACGTCGTGGTTGCGGGCGAACTCCACCGACCGGAGCGCGAGCACCTTGCTTCCGGCCCCCGCCATCTCGAGCATCTCGTCGAACTGCAACACAGGGATCTTTCGCGCCTGCGGAACCACGCGCGGATC
>DAIPHP010000134.1:1682-2794 GCA_036771295.1 Ilumatobacteraceae bacterium | reverse complement strand
TTGAGCGCGAAGTCGATGTCGTTCCAGTTGCCGGGAAACTGCGTGCTGAGGCCGCCGACTTCCTCGAACACCTTTCGCGAGGTGAGCAAGCAGGCGGCAATCACGCTTGACGCCTCGCGCTGGACGCGCACGTAGTTGTGGGCGCCTCGCGTGTCGGCCGGCTTCAAGCGGTACATGTCGGTCGGGTCGGGGCTGAAGATGTGCCCGGCGCTCTGGATGGTGCCGTCTTCGAAGTAGAGGATCGGGCCGACGATGCCGACCTGCGGGTCTTCGAAATTCGAGAGCATCGTCTCGATCGCGTCGCTCGTGATGATCTCAGTGTCGTCGTTGAGCAGCAACACGAACTCGCCGTTCGCGTGCGCCACGCCGAGGTTGTTCTTGACCGCGAAGTTGAAGGCCTGGTCGAACTCGACGACCATCAGCCGCTCGCCGCCGACTCGGGCCAGTTCGCTGCGCACCTCGGGCGGCGTCGGGGTGTCGGCGACCACCACGATCTCCAACTCTTGGTACGTGGAACGCTCGAGCAACGTGCGAACGGTGTTGACGACGAGCGGTGTCGACACCCCGCGCAGCTCGGCACTGCTGCCTCTCGTGGGGATGATCACCGACACCAGCGGTCGGCGGCGCAGGCGTCGTCGCACCCGAACGCACGGGGTGTCGGCGTCGTACTCGGTAGTCGCGTCGATGCCCAGTCGTGAGAGGTGTCGGGTCACCGCCTCGACGTTGGCTTCCGGCAGGAAATTCGTGCTCGGCGTGACGTTGAAGATTTCTGCGACGCGGACGACGCGCCTCGCCCGCTCGCAGAGTCGCAGGTTGCGGTCGTGGGCGTCGGTGTTCGTGAGCGACTCGATGCCGCCAGCCGAGTCGACGAGGTGACGCCGGGCAATGATGACCTCGCCGATGTAGTTGTGCGAGCGCAAGCGTTCGGGGGAGTACGACGGTCGTCGTTGGTACGTCGGAAACCGGTCCTTGCGCTTGATGTTGTGTCGGGTGTCGCCGTACAGCACGTCGACGTCGGGCGCTGCGGTCGACGCGAAGTGAAGTGCGTCGCGGGTGACACTGTCGCCGGCCGGCACGAACACCACCCAGTCGGCACCCGGCAGGTCGCCGAG
>DAIPHP010000134.1:0-1582 GCA_036771295.1 Ilumatobacteraceae bacterium | reverse complement strand
CGCGGCGGCGTGCCGCCTGCTCGCCGGCCGCGGCGTCGACGGCAGCCCAGTGCTCGAGCGTCTTTGCCACCTCGTCGGCGTTGCGCAATGGTTTCACGGTGTGCTCACTTCGTCGGCTCAGATCATCACGTTGAAGCCGCTCATGATGCGACCGCCGAGCTCGAGGTCTCCGCTGATTCGCACGCGGGCATCGCCGGGTTGCCAGAACTGTCGACCACAACAGAGGGCCACGTAGACGTTGCTGTCGAGCGAGATCGTGCACTGCGGGTTCGCGGCACTCTCCACGTGCGCCGCTTTGCCGTTGTTCGTCGCGATGTGGAACGTCTTGACGACCGGCCCGGTCACGACGATTGTGACGACGCTGCCGTCGGGCGCCTTGCCGCGCTTGCCGACCACCATCGGCAGCGAACGAGCGAATCGGCCGAGGCTGTGCTCCGCAGCCGCGCACGTCTCGTTACCTGGAAGGTTGAGCGCACGTCGGATGTCCTGCTCGTGCACCCAGGCGTCCATCACGCGGATGTGCAGGAAGTCTGCGAACGTGCCAGGCCCGGTGGGCGTCATCATCTCGCGGGCGAAGTAGGCATCGTCGGAGGTCGTGAGGGTGTGGCGACGCTTCGCCTCGATGTCGCGCCACTCAGCGAACACCTCGGCACCGGTGCGTGCGCGGCGAGCATCGATCTCGTGCTCGTTGAACTCGCCGATCGGATTCTTCACGTTCGACAAGTCGGTGGCACGGTGCGTGGTCGGCGGCTCGCCGTGCAGGCCCCTTTCTGACGACACCAAGTGAGAAAGCGTGTCTTGCACCGTCCAGCCCGGAAGCTCAGTCATGGTCTTCCACTGCTCCTCGCTGAGCCCGACGAATAGAGCGTCGAGCGACGACCACACGTCGAAGAGCATGTCGATGAGCTGGGTCGGGCGTGTCATGGTGTCGGGTTCTGCACGGTCTTCCACTCTCTCGTCTTGAGATACGGGTTGAACACGTTCGCAATGTGGGCAAGGTCGTCAGCCGTCTTGGGCACCTTGATTTCGTACAAGTGCGGGAATCGCGACATGCCGAGCGTGAGGTCCCACAGTCGCATCGCGTCGTCGCCCGTCGGCGCCGGCACGATGACCGGGCCGAAGATCGCCCGACCAGTGGCCGGCACGATGATCGGCACTCCGAAGCCGCCGAGCGTGCCGACGGCATGATCGTGGTCGTGGCGAACGTCGTCGTGCGTCGTGGGATCCGCCAGAGCCTTCTCCCACGTGTCACGTGGTGCACCGATGTCGGCGAGGAGTTCGCGGGCGGTGTCGGCTTCGTACGGCCGTCGACCTTCGATGTGCAACGCGTTGGCGCTTGCTAGGTACCAGGCTCCGCACAGGTCGTTGTCGACCCGTCGTAGCCACGCCGCGATTCGCAGCGGTGTCCAGCCGTATGCGATGTCGCGTTCCCAGGGCATCTTCTTTCCGGCGACATGGTTGATGACCTCGAGGCTGAAGAACTTCCAATTCACCCGCAGGCCGCTGAGTCGCTGCACCTCGCGGATCCACAACGACGTCTGGTGCGCGTACGGGCACATCGTGTCGAAATAGAAGTCGACCG
>DAIPHP010000133.1:1544-2808 GCA_036771295.1 Ilumatobacteraceae bacterium | reverse complement strand
TCGCCCGGGTGGCGGAATGGTAGACGCGGGGGGCTTAAACCCCCCTGACGAGAAATCGTCGTGTGGGTTCGAGTCCCGCCCCGGGCACTCCGACAGAATGAAGGCGCATGCCTCTCGGCGAGAATGACCACCGCGGCGCCGCCGAAGTGCGGGCGGCCCTCGACGCGCAGCGCGACGCGATGATCGTCGACCTCGAGAAATTCGTGAACGTCGAGTCACCCTCCCTCGAGCGCGAGTGCCTCGAGCGAAGCGCCCACTTTCTTGCTGACCTCATGACGCGTGTGCTCGGCAAGCCTCCGACGATCGTCGACTCCGAACGCGGCCCCCACGTGCACTGGAAAGGCAGCAACGACACCAAGGTGCTCATCGTCGGGCATCACGACACGGTGTTTCCGCTCGGTACCGTCGCACGGCGGTCGTTCTCGCGCGAGGGCAACATCGGCCGCGGCCCCGGAATCTTCGACATGAAAGCCGGCATCGTGCAGGCGATCTACGGCGTCGCCGCAGTGAAGGAGTGGTACCACACCGAGATTCTCATCACCGCCGACGAAGAAGTCGGTTCGCACGCGTCGCGCGCCTTGCTCGAGGAACGCGCCAAGGCGGCCGGCGCGGTGCTGGTGCTCGAGCCGAGTGCCGACGGTGGCGCGCTCAAGATCGCGCGCAAAGGCACGGGCACGTTCAACGTGAGCATCACTGGCCGCGCAGCGCACGCGGGGCTCGAGCCCGAGAAGGGCATCAATGCGCTCGTCGAACTCGCCGCCCAAGTACCGCGCATAGCGGCTCTCGCCAAACCCGAACTCGGCACCACCGTGACGCCGACTGTTGCGAAGGCTGGCACCGCCGACAACGTCGTGCCTGATTCTGCGACCATCGCCGTCGACGTCCGCTGCGTGATTCCCGAGGAGAAGGATCGTCTCGAGCGCGAGATGTCGCGTCTCACTGCGACGCTGGCTGGCGCACGAGTCGAAGTGAGCGGGGGAATGAACCGCCCGCCCTTGCACGAATCGATGACCAAAGAGTTGTTCGCGGTGGCTGAGAAGGTCGCGCGCGACTACGGCATCGCAGGACTGCAGGGCGTCGCCGTCGGCGGCGGCAGCGACGGCAACATCACCGCCGCGGTCGGCGTGCGGACCCTCGACGGCCTCGGTGCGGTCGGTGCCGGCGCGCATGCCGAGACCGAGCACGTGCGACTCGATCTCATGCCTGAGCGCGCGGCACTCGTGGCCGGCTTGGTGCAGGCGATCGTCAACGCCTGACGCGCCGC
>DAIPHP010000133.1:0-1444 GCA_036771295.1 Ilumatobacteraceae bacterium | reverse complement strand
GAAGCGCGAGCGGTCGACGTTGAGAAGAGTGAGTGTTACGGGCGTGTGATGACGACGGTGTCTCCGGCGCTCGATGCACTGGAGACCCTGACCGTGATGCCCTCGACCGTGACGCTCTCGCCGGCCGCGCGCGGCGCCGACAGAAACCGCGGGTCGCTCGCTACCGCGCTCGGATACACCTTCACCGGCCCGAGACCGGACTGCACGCTCGAGTCCACCGTGTACACGAGAGCGCCGGGTTTGGCGATTCTGCGGTCGAGCCCGAGTGCGCGTCGACTCTCGACGACGAGCGCCTTGGTGGCGGTCAGCGGCACGATGACGGCTTTGATGCCGCCGGCGGATTGCACCGGAGTGACGAGCTGCGTGATCTCTTTCGCCGAAGAGCAGACGATCTGCGAATCGTCCAGCCATCCGAGGTTCCAGCGTTCGAAGGCGAACAAGCTGGGTGCGTTTCCGTCGAAGCTCGAGAGCCCCATGTAACTGAACTCACCCACGTGTCGGTGTCCGTCATAGGCGTTGTTGGCGTTGTCGCGAGTCGCCGCGTAGACGTCGACCAATCCGAACGCGTGGGTGATTTCATGGTTCAACCAGATCGACGACCACGTGTTGAGGTCGTACGCCGATGTCGCGCCGTTGGAGACGTACTTGCCGTCGAGGGTGATGCCGTTGCCGTTGATGGCGGCGAACGCGGGGCCCGCCATGCCCAGCCCTCGGGCATCCGGGTTGGCGAGAATCACGATGTTGTCGGTCGAGCTGAAGTCGACGTCTGCGTCGGCGAGCGCGGCGGCTTCGGCGATGTACGACCGGTGCTTGACGAAGCTGGCGTTCAGCGGCGCGTAGTGCGTCGACGGGCTGCTCATGCGGTACCACTTGAACTGGGGATTGAACGCGTAGTTCAAGCGCCCGTACGACATCTCGCTGAACGTGGCCGTCGCGCCGCTGATTTTTGCGAACGCGGCCTGAGGCGTCATTGTTGCCGGGGCATCCGGGAAATCGACCATGATCACCGTGGCCACGACCGTCCCCGTGGTCTTGGAGCGTTCTGCGATGCGGGGCCACCCTCCGATGGAGACGTCACCACGGCCGTCTGCGACGGGCAGTTTGCACGCGGCCGTCGGCGTCGTGGAGACCGACACCGTCGTTGTGGTTGTCGAAGGCGCGGTGGACGCGCCGGAGCCTGAGCCCGAGCCCGAGCTGGTTCTGACCCACTGCAGTCTTCCGCCCGTTCGCTTGCAGACGAGCGTGACGGTCCTCGTCTTCTGTGTCTGTCCTGCTCTCGCGCACTTTCCGCCGACCGAAGCGGCGTTCGTCATGGTCGCGCCCCCGATCGTCACGACGATGCACGTCGCCGCAACTGCGACCGCTGCCAACGCCCGCTTGAACATCTTCGGGTGTGTCGTCATGATGAGCAACCTAGTGACCGAGCATGTTCCCGCCGGGGCGG
>DAIPHP010000132.1:0-2850 GCA_036771295.1 Ilumatobacteraceae bacterium | reverse complement strand
GGCGGGAACTTCACCGCGACGGCCCAACGCGGCGCCTTGGAGGTGTAGCCGAGGCGCTCGCGCTGCCCGAGGTCGTCGACTTTCACGACGACCCCGTCGATGATGTACGGGAGATCGTTGCGGTGCTGCTGCCAGTGCGCGCAGAACGCCGCGACGTCATCCAACGAATCGACGATGCGCACCTCAGGGTTCACCGGGAAGCCGCACGATCGCAGGTACTCGAGCGTGTCGTGGTGCGACGAGAACGGCGGCACTCCCTGCACCTCGCCGAGTTGGTACGACCAGAACGACAACTCTCTCGTGGCGGTGACTGCGGCGTCCTTTTGCCGCAGACTGCCCGCACCGGCGTTGCGCGGGTTGGCAGGCACGGGCAGCGGCTTCTTGCCTGCCGCGGTTCGCGACTCGTTTTCGCGCAGCTTCTCGTTGCGCAGGCGCTCGAAGGCCGACTTCGACATGTACACCTCGCCGCGAACCTCGAGCACGCCCGGTGCCGACGGGCCAGCGACGCGCGCAGGCACCTCGCCGATCGTGCGCACGTTGGCGGTGACGTCCTCGCCGACCTTGCCGTCGCCGCGCGTGGCGGCCTGCACGAACGCGCCGTTTTCGTAGCGCAGGCTGAGCGCCAGACCGTCGATCTTCAGCTCGCAGACGAAGCGAGTCGGCTCACCGTCGAGCCCCTTTGCCACTCGTTCGCCCCAGGCACGCAGCTCGCCGTCGTCCATCGCGTTGTCGAGGCTCGTCATCGGCACACGATGCGTCACGGGCGCGAACGTGGTCGAGGCCGCCGCCCCCGGCACGTCGAGCACCGACTGGGTCGGCACGAGCTCCGGATGCTCGCGCTCGATCTGGCGAAGTTCGCGAACGAGCTCGTCGTAGTCAGCGTCGGAGATTTCCGGGTCGTCGGCACCGAAGTACCGATCGTTGTGATACGCGATCAGTTCGCGGAGCTCTTCGGCACGGGCGACGATGCGCTTCGACGGTGCCACGCCTGAACTTTACCGTTCGGGGGTCTCGTCGATCGCGGGCGACGCACGGAAATCGCAGTTCGTAGGATGCGTGCGTGACGAACGCCGTTCGTGCCGCATGGTTGGCGCTCGCCGTGGTGCCGGGCGCGCTCGACGGCGGCGGTGCGTCGGCACTTTCGGTGTGGATGGTCTGGGTCGCGTGGGCGGCGGTGGCGCTTTCCGTGCTCCTGGCACACCCGGTTTCGCTCACGACCTGCCGCTTCGTCGTACCGCTGTTGACGCTGCATTCGGCGTGGATACTCGCCGACGCCGGCAGCGACGCGACGTGGGGTGCCGTTGTCGGCGCGGTCATCCACGTCGCCGTCACGGCCGTCGTGTTCACCTCCGCGTACGGCGCCACGCACGCGCAGGCTGCGGCGTACGGTCACGAACGCCGACACCTGCTGCGCCCGCCCGTCTCGGTGCTCCTGCCGGTCGTCCTGCTGTGGGTGTCGGTCGCCGCGGCCGCGGCCGTCGCTGTGCACGCCGACACGCTCGTCACCGCCGGCGTGGCGGCCGCGGTGTTCGTCGTGCTGCTGGGTTTCTCGTTGCGCCGGGGCGTGGTGCTGGCACGACGGTGGCTCGTGTTCGTGCCGGCGGGCATCGCAGTACACGACCCGCTGGTGTTGCGCGACACGTTCATGGTTCGCAACCACGACGTTCGCGCCCTGCAACCGGTGTCTTCCGGCACCGAGGCTTTCGACGCCACGTGCACCACGTGGGGTGCGCCGCTCGAGCTGGTGCTCTCCCACCCGCACGACGTGTCGCTCTCGCAGTTCGGCGCACGAGTCAGCCGCACGCTCGACCGACTGCACGTCACTTCGCTGCTCGTGGCCCCTTCGCGGCCGAACGAGGCGCTCGCGAACCGCGCTTAGCGGGCGATTCCCCCGGCGACGACGCAGCGATCGTCGGCGTCGTAGAGCACGACGCTCTGCCCCGGTGCCGTGCGGCGCTGCGCCTCGCGGTAACGAGCAACGAACGTCGCGTCGCCCACTTCTTCGAGCACCGCGGCGCGAGCCTGGCCGTGGGCGCTCGTCTGCACCATGACCTCGCTGCCGACAGCCAACGGTTCGTGGCTCCAGGTCACCTGACGGGCCGCGATCTCCTCGCGCGCGAGTCGCGCCTCGTCGCCCACCACCACCGTTCGCGCGTCGACGTCGATCTCGAGCACGAATTGCTTCGGAGAACCGCCGGGCAGCCGCAGACCGCGGCGCTGACCGATCGTCACCATTTCCACCGAGTCCACCGAACCCAGTTCGTTGCCCGTCTCGTCGACGACGCGGGCCGAACGAAACGGAATGCGGTGCCCGAGGAACGTCTCGCGACCGCCGGTCTTGCTGATGAAGCACACGTCTTGACTGTCCGGCTTGGCGGCGGTTCGCAACCCCAGTTCCTTCGCACGTTCGCGCACCTGCGCTTTCGTCAGGTGTCCGACCGGGAACAACGTGTAGGCGAGTTCGCGCTGGTCGAGCATGTGCACGACGTAGCTCTGGTCTTTCGCCGAGTCAGCACCGCGAACCACCCGCCACACGCCGCTCGGCTGGCGCTCGATTCGCGCGTGGTGTCCGGTGGCCACAGCGTCGAAGCCGAGCAGCCGCGCCCGCTGAGAAAGTCGGTCGAACTTCAGGTGTCGGTTGCACTCGATGCACGGGTTGGGTGTGACGCCGGCTCGGTGCGCGTCGACGTACGGGTCGACGACGGCCGCGTTGAAGTCTTCGGAGAAGTTGAAGACGAGATGATCGATGCGCAACTGCTGCGCCACTCGGCGTGCGTCATCGACGTCGCTCACCGAGCAGCAACCGGTGTCGCTCTCGCCGCCCCACAGTCGCATGGTGACGCCGACGAC
>DAIPHP010000131.1:0-2916 GCA_036771295.1 Ilumatobacteraceae bacterium | reverse complement strand
CCGGTCTCACCTACGAGCACCGCTTGATCGACGACATGGTCGCCTGCATGCTGCGTTGGGAAGGCGGCTACGTGTGGGCCTGCAAGAACTACGACGGCGACGTGCAGAGTGACGTCGTCGCGCAGGGCTTCGGCTCGCTCGGCCTCATGACCTCCGTGCTCACCACGCCCGACGGCCGCGTGCTCGAGAGCGAGGCAGCGCACGGCACCGTGACGCGTCACTATCGCGATCACCAGGCCGGCAAGAAGACGAGCACCAACCCGATCGCCTCGATCTTCGCGTGGACTCGCGGTCTCGCGCACCGCGGCAAGCTCGACAACACGCCGGCGGTCACGCACTTTGCCAACACGCTCGAGCAGGTGTGCATCGAGGCCGTCGAAGGCGGCGAGATGACCAAAGACTTGGCCGCGCTCATCAGCAAAGACACGAAGTGGTTGACGACGGAAGAGTTCCTCTCCGCTATCGACCGTCGCCTGCAAGAGAAGATGGCCAAGGCCTAACCGCCCGGCCGGTCGCATCTCGCAATGACCGGTCGCATCTCGCAATGACCGGCCACGCACCCGCCACCATGCGCGCAGTGGTGCTCACCGAATTCGGCGAGCCGCAGGTGTTGCGCATCGCCGAAGTGCCGGTGCCCGTGCCTGCCGCTGATGAAGTGTTGGTGCGCGTGCACGCGACCGCGCTGAATCGCGCCGACTTGTTGCAGCGCCGCGGTCTTTACCCGAACCCGTTCCCGGGTGCGCACGACATCCCGGGCATGGAGTTCGCCGGCGAAGTGGTGGAGGCGCCGACGTCAGGCGACGTCACGCACCGCCGCGCGTCGCGCTGGAAGCCCGGCGACCACGTGATGGGCATCGTTTCGGGCGGCGCGTACGCCGAGTATCTCGTCATCCCGGCCGCGCAGGCCATGCGCACGCCGCGCGGCATGTCGTTGAGTGATGCGGCGGCGATCCCCGAGGTGTTCATCACCGCGTGGGACGCCCTCGTGCTGCAGGGCGGCTTGCGGGCGGGGCAGACCGCCCTCGTGCACGCCGGCGCGTCCGGCGTGGGCACCGCCGCGATACAGATTTGCCGGGCCATCGGCGCGCGAATCATCGTCACGTGTTCCACCAGCAAAGTGCAGGCGTGTCGCGATCTCGGCGCGCACCTCGTGGTCGACTACACCAAGGACGACTTCGCCAAGTCGGTCGCCGAGTTCACCTCGAACAGGGGAGTCGAAGTGGTGCTCGACGTAATCGGCGGCGACTACACCGTTCGCAACGTGGCGTGCCTGGCGTTGAAGGGCCGCATCATCCAGGTGGGCACCATGGCCGGCCCGTCCGCCAACTTCAACGTGGCGTCGCTCATGCCCAAGCGAGCGTCGATCACCGGCACGGTGCTGCGCCCGCGACCGAAAGAAGAGAAGATCGCCGTGTCGCAGGCGTTTGCCGAAGCGTTGTTGCCCGACTTCGACGCCGGCGTGCTGAAGCCGATCATCGACAAGCGGTTCACGTTCGACCAGATCGTGCAGGCTCACCAGCACATGGAAGCCAACGCCAACGTCGGCAAGATCGTCGTCGACGTCGCTCGGTAGCGTCGTTGCGTCGCACGCTCCCGTCGTTCTCGCTTCACCATGACTCTTGACTTCCGCCCGCTTCGCGACACCGACTACGACTCGTTCGCCTCGTTGCTGAATGCGGCGTCAATCGTCGACGGTCGCGCGCAACACGTGGTGGGCGAAGAACTTCGCGAAGAGTTCGAGTCGATGCCCGTCGATCTGCCAGTAGACACGCTCGCCGCGTGGCACGACGATCGTCTCGTCGGCGCGGTGTACATGGTGAATCTTCGCTCGACGGTGCGCGAAGAGCGTTGCTACGTGTTCGGCACCGTGCACCCCGACGATCGCGGCAAGGGCATCGGTCGTCGCTTGCTTGAGTGGGGGCTCGAGCGCGGTACTGAGTTGTTGCAGTCGTCGGGCAACGACTTGCCCAAGTACCTGCGAGTCGATGCCACGCGCGTGAACACGTCGGCGATTCGGTTGTTCGAGCGCCTCGGGCTCGAGCCGATTCGCTATTTTGCCGACCTTCGTGCCGACCTGAGCGAGCCGACTCCCGCTCGTCGCGCACCTACCGCCGCGGCCGCCGCTACACCGCAAGACGCCGTTGCAGGCTCCGCCGACGCATTCCGCGTCGTTCCGTGGGATCTCGCCCGCAACGAAGAAGCCCGTCACGTGAAGAACGCTGCGTTCATGGATCACTGGGGCTCCACGCCGACGCCTCCAGAGTGGTGGGCGACGCAAACCTCAGGTTTCGGTTCGCGACCCGACTGGTCGTACTTCGCCGTCGACGGCAACGACAAGATCATCGGTCATCTCATCACGCACCGTTTCGAGAACGACGACGAACTACTCGGCGCAAAGTACGCCTGGATCGACAACATCGGCACGCTCGCCGAGTGGCGCGGTCGCGGCGTCGCCTCGCAGCTCATCGCCACGGCGCTCGCGAAGTACCGCGAAGAAGGCATGCAGTTCGCGGCCCTCGACGTTGACTCAGCCAACCCCACCGGGGCGCATCGCCTTTACGAATCGCTGGGTTTTCGCGTGTGGCGAGAGTTCGTGCACTACCAGCGCGTCATCCGCGCCTAATCTCCGGACACTGTCGCACTCGCGGCGCCAAACCGCGCCTGACTATTTGCGCTTGTTGATCGCCACGTAGTCGCGCGCGTCGACGCCGGTGTACCACTGCATCGGGCGCGAGATCTTCTGGTCGTCGTCACGCAGCAGCTCGGCGTAGTGGGCGAGCCAGCCGGTCATGCGCGGGATCGCGAACAACACGGTGAACATCTCGACGGGGAAGCCCAGCGCCTGGTAGATCAACCCTGAGTAGAAGTCGACGTTGGGGTACAGCTTGCGCTTCACGAAGTATTCGTCGCTGAGCG
>DAIPHP010000130.1:0-3017 GCA_036771295.1 Ilumatobacteraceae bacterium | reverse complement strand
AGCAACCAAGGCCACCGTGCGGTCCACCGGATTGAACGCCTGCTACGTGCGACCGATCGCGTACTACGGCTACGGCGAGATGGGCCTCAACACGCTGCCGTGCAAGGTGGATGTCGCCATCGTGTGCTGGCCGTGGGGCGCGTATCTCGGCGACGACGCGGTGGAAAAAGGCGTGCGGATGAAGATCTCGTCGTGGACTCGCCACGACCACAACACGATGCCGCCTGCGGCCAAGACCGTCGGTAACTACGTGAACTCGTCACTCGCAAAGGTGGAAGCATTGAAGGCCGGGTACGACGAGGCGATCATGCTCGCGCCGAACGGGCTCGTCGCCGAGTGCACCGGCGAGAACATCTTCGTGGTGCGCCACGGCAAGATCCTGACTCCGCCGTTGTCAGCCGGCGCGCTCGAGGGCATCACGCAATCGAGCGTCAGCACGATCGCGCGCGACCTCGGCTACGAAGTGCGCGTCGACAACATCGCGCGCAGCGACTTGTACATCGCCGAGGAAATCTTCGTGTGCGGCACTGCCGCCGAAGTCGGCTCGGTGCGCTCGGTCGACGAGCGCGAGGTTCCGTGCCCCGGCCCGATGACCCGCGCGATCGCCGCCACCTACGCGCGCGCCGTGCGCGGCCAAGAAAAGAAGTATTCCCACTGGTGCGAACTGGCGAAGTAGCGCGAACACGATGACCGCGCGACTCGTTCTTCCCGCCAACCATGTTGAGGTGTTCGACACCACGCTGCGCGACGGCATGCAAGTCGAAGGCGTGTCGGCGAGCGTGGTCGACAAGTTGCGCATCGCCGAACAGCTCGACTACCTCGGCGTTCACTACATCGAGGGCGGCTGGCCCGGTGCGAACCCCAAAGACGAGGAGTTCTTCGCCCGCGCCAAGCGCGAACTGAAACTTGGCACCTCGCGACTGGTCGCCTTCGGCAGCACGCGCCGCCCGGCCGGCAAGGTCGACGACGACGCCACACTGCGCAACCTCATCAACGCAGAAACCGGCGCAGTGTGCATCGTCGCCAAAAGCTGGGACTACCACGTCGAGACCGCGCTGCAGACCACGCTCGACGAGGGCGTGGCGATGGTCGCCGACTCGGTGAAGTATCTCGACGGCCACGGCCGCATGGTGATGGTCGATCTCGAGCACTTCTTCGACGGCTACAAGCGCAACGCCGAGTTCTCGCTGCGCGTGGTTGAGGCGGCGCTCGTGAACGGCGCGACGCATCTCGTCTTGTGTGACACCAACGGCGGTTCGCTGCCGCACGAAGTGGAGTCGATCGTCGCCGCGGTCGCCAAGCATGTCGGCAGCGACGCAATCATCGGTATCCACTGCCACGACGACACGGGTTGCGCGGTCGCCAACTCGCTCGCCGCCGTGCGCGCCGGCGTACGCCACGTGCAGGGCACGCTCAACGGTCTCGGCGAGCGCACCGGCAACACGAACCTGACGACGATCATCCCGAACCTGCAGTTGAAGATGGGATACGAGTGCCTGCCCGCCGGCCGACTCGAGCGTCTGACCGCGGTGAGCAACCACGTGGCCGAAGTGTTGAATCGTCCACTCAACCCGCAGGCGCCGTACGTCGGCGCATCGGCGTTCGCACACAAGGCCGGACTGCACGTGTCGGCGATTGCGCGAGCGAAGGACGCCTACGAACATGTGTCGCCAGAGTTGGTCGGCAACGGCACGCGCTTCCTCGTGTCGGAGATGGCCGGGCGCGCCACCATCGCGATGAAGGCCGAAGAGTTGAAGTTGAAAGTCGACGGCGCGGTGCTGAGCTCGATTCTCGACGAACTGAAGCGGCTCGAGTTCGAGGGCTACCACTTCGAGGCAGCCGACGCGTCGCTCGAGTTGTTGATGCGCCGCGCGACCGGCTGGCAGCAGGAGTTCTTCTCCGTCGAGTCGATGCGCGTAATCACCGACGAGTCGACCAGCGGCACGTTCACCACCGAAGCGACGGTGAAGGTGTGGGTCGGGGAGAAGCGCGAGGTGCACACCTCGGAGGGCAACGGCCCGGGGAATGCGATCGACACGGCGTTGCGCGCCTGCTTGCTGAAGCAGTATCCGCAGCTCTCGCGCGTGCACCTCACCGACTACAAGGTGCGCATCCTCGACTCGTCGTCGGCGACCGGCGCGGTGACGCGCGTGTTGATCGACGCCACCGACGGCGATCGCACGTGGACGACGATCGGCGTGTCGCCGAACATCATCGAAGCCTCGTGGCGCGCGCTCGAAGAGTCGCTCGTCTACGGACTACTGCACCTCGCCTGACTACTCGCGCGAAGCGGGCATCCAGTTCCTGTGTGACGAGTTTGGCTAGTGTCCCAGATTGGGGGCAGCGTGAAATCGCAAGTTGACGACACGGCGGTGCTCACCGCCTTCATCGAGGCTCGTGTCAAAGCGACGGGCAAAGGTTCTGCCGACGATCGGATGTGGTTTCGAACCAGGTTCATGAAACTCCTGGCGACCGAAGAGGGGCGAAAGCGAATCGAGCGAGTCACCGGCATGCCCGGCATCAGCGAGAAACTCGTGGCTATGTACGGTTCCAAACGCAGCGAATTCGAGGCGGCGCGCGACGATTATCGCCAAAACATCATGATCGAAATTGAGTCGCGCATCGGTGACGTCGGTTATGCAGTCGCCGTCGGCTCGCCGTCGTGGGAGTCGTTCTACAAGTTCGGCCGGTTGGAGGCTGCGCTCTTGGCACAGTACGGCTTGCACGACTGTCGAATGCTCGTCGATGTCGGATGTGGTTCGGGACGGCTCGCGTTGTCGTTGCCCGATTCGTTCACGGGTTAATACCTCTGCACCGATATTTCCGAGCCGCTGCTCAATCATCTCTCCAAGATGCGCAACGACCCACGCTTTCGTTTCGTGCATGTCGACGGGTTGACGATTCCGCTCGCTGACGGTGCTGCAGACATGGTGTCGATGTTTTCGTTGCTGACCCACCTGCGTCACGAAGACTCGTTCCTCTATCTGCGCGATACGCGACGCGTATTGCGTTCGGGT
>DAIPHP010000129.1:0-3036 GCA_036771295.1 Ilumatobacteraceae bacterium | reverse complement strand
TCGTTTCGACAGAACATTCCGTTTATGCCTCTTATGGGTATCGCAATTATTGACATGATTCGAATGAGACAACTTGAACGATCGGATCCGAGACTCCGTCAATCAGATAGCAGCCCCACTATGAGTGCCTCAACAACTGTTCCGAACCGTCAGATTGAACCGACAAGCACCGGTTAGCAGGTGGTTGCCCGCTCGAAGCGTTCCGACTCCGTGATACGCCAGGCGCGAAGTGCCGCCGAACACCACGACGTCGCCGTGGTGCAACACCACTGAGCGACTGGCATCCGTCCTACGCAATCCACCGAACTTGAACGTGATCGGCAGCCCGAGCGACACCGACACAATGGGTTGCGAGAAGTCTCGTTCGTCTCGGTCTTGGTGCATACCCATCTTGCTTCCGGGTGAGTAACGATTGATGAGGCAAACATCCGGTAGGTATCGCTGGTAGCCGGCCTTCTCGGCCATTCGAGTCGCCAGCTCACGAAACCTCGCCGGCATCTTCGGCCATGGTCGACCCGAGACAGGGTCGAGGGTCTCGTACCGGTAGCCAGATCGATCAGAGACCCAGCCGACGCTGCCGCAGTTCGTCATTTCGACCGACATCGGCTTGCCCATCGGCGTCACTACGCGACGCAAGGGTGACTTTGCAACGATCAAGTCGATTTCTTCAAGAATTCTGCCGGCTTCCCCTTCGGCGGCACCGCGAAACAACAGCGCCCCTGGGGCGATCTCTTCAACGCCAGATTCGGGAAACAGCATGACGGGCCGGCAACAACTCCGAGCGGCCTATGTTGCGCGATCAGAGATCGAAGCGATACACATTGGTATCACGGCGAACGAAACCGATTCGCTGATAGAGCCGATTGGCCGCTTCTCTGCTCGGGCGAGACGTGAGATCGACGGTCTTCGCCCCTCGCCGCTTGGCTTCGGCGAGTGCTGCCTGATTCAAGGCTTCTCCGACGCCCTTTCCTCGAGCACTCTCGTCGACGACCACGTCTTCGATCCAAGCTCGAACTCCGGTCGGGATACGAAAGACCGCCAGGGTGAGCAGCCCGACTACGTCATCGCCGAGTTGGGCCGCAAACATCACCGTCGCGTCTGATGAGATGATCTCCTCGAGCTCGCTCCGTGTTATGGCTTGACTCGACGACGACAACTGCGGAATCAAGCGGTGACACGCATCGATGATCTTTGCGTCCGCCGTTTGCACTGGTTCGACTCGCAACATCGACATCGCTCGTTTACTGTACCCCTGCGCATGTCTCGAGGCGTACCGCTCGGATAGGGTTCAGGTCGCAATGGCGACACCGGCTTCCGTGCATTGGTTGTCGAAGCCGACGCTTCGAAATCCGATGTTTCTCAGTGCGTTCACTGGCTGGAACGATGCCGCAGATGCCGCGTCCAGCGCCGTACGACATCTGATCGAAGGCTGGTCGGCGACCCCGCTAGCAGAGATCAATCCGGAGCCGTACACCGACTTCGCGACTATCCGACCGCACGTTCGACTCGGTGACAACGGCGAACGAAAGATCATGTGGCCCACCGTCACGCTCTGGCACGTCAGCGGTGCGGGCGGCGACGTCATCTTGTCGCTCGGCCCGGAACCGAGCCTGCAGTGGAAGCGCTTTGCCGGCGACATGGTCGCGATCGCCGAGCATTTCAACGCCAAGATGTACCTCACTCTCGGCGCCTTGCTCGCTGATGTCGCACACCGACGACCGGTGCAACTCATCGGCACGTCCACTGATGCCGAGCTCATCGAACGGTTCAACCTGCGGAAATCTCGCTACGAAGGGCCGACCGGCATCATCGGCGTGCTGCACGATGTGTTCTCGAGAGCTGCGATGCCCTCGGCATCGCTCTGGGCTGCCGTGCCGGCGTATGCGTCGCAGGTTCCGTCACCGAAGGCTTCGCTGGCGCTCATGCGCCGGTCGTGCGAGATGATCGGCACACCGGCACCGGTCGGTGCCGTGATGCATCTCATCGAGCGGTACGAAGAGCAGGTCAACACCCTGGTGAATGAAGACGATGACTTGGTCGAGTACGTCGAGCGCCTCGAGAACGCCACCGACTCCGGGATGATCCTCAGTGACGAAGTGAACGACGACCAATTGCAGCTCGACTTCGGCAGTGAACCGCAGGATGATGACGCTGCCAGCTTGGTCGACGAAGTCGAACGCTTCTTGCGCGAGCAAAATTCAGAGTAAGTCTCGACCGAGCACCTACTGCGGTGGTGTCGAGTCGCCTCGCCACATCGGTTCGCGAGGCGGATCGAACGTCGCACTGACGGCTCGGCCGTCGATCGCCGCGAACGCGTTGTCGGCCCACCACTCTGCGCCGACGCAGGGTTGCGGCAAGTCGTCGCGCGAGAACCAGCCGCAGCCACCCGTCTCCAAAGGGTGCGGTGTCAACGTTCCGCCGACCGCGCGACAGTGGAACATCAACATGTACATGCCGAAGCGGGTGAAACCCATTCGCATACCGTCGACAACGCCGAGCAGCTGCACCGGCACAGCATCGATTCCGGTTTCTTCTTTCACTTCTTTCACGACTACCTCAGCCGCGGAGTATCCGACGTCGGCCCAGCCGGAGGGGAACAGCCAGACTCCTGACGGCACGCGTTTGACGAGCAGGATCTCGCCGTCATCGTTTCCGACGATTGCGCCGATCGCCACCTTCGGAGTCACGTATCCGGGAATTCCCTCGCCTACGTTGTCGAGCCACTCCTGCACGTAGTGGGCACGTTCCCGCCGTGAGTCGCCGGCTTCTTCGAGATGCGCCTTGATGTCGGCCGCTACGTGCAGAACCTCTTCGTAGCGCTCCCGCTCGTAAAGGTTCTCGGTGAAGGCGAGACCCGTGCGTGCAATCGACGAAAGCGCGGTGCTCCAGCGTGCAAGCTGACGTTCGAGATCGTCGGAGGGATCGTTGGACATCGTGGCGACAGTACCTGACGGCTCTACGTCAGCACGGCCAGCAACGAACGAGTCAGTTCGTCACGCCGCCGCGAGTCGTCGAGCAGTCCGCCGTTGCGCTCGG
>DAIPHP010000128.1:1231-3047 GCA_036771295.1 Ilumatobacteraceae bacterium | reverse complement strand
ACGAAGAACACGATCAGCGTCGGGAGCGCTGCGATGATCGCGCCGGCGGCGAGCAGGTTGTAATCGGTCACGAACTCTCCAGTCAATCGCCCCAACGCCGACGTGATCGGGCGTTTGCGGTCGGTCGACATCAGCACCAACGCCCAGAAGAAGTCGTTGTAAATCCAGGTGGTCATGAGCACCGCCAACGACGCGAGCGGCGGGCGAAGCAGCGGCAACATCACGCTCCAGTAGTGGCGGAACACCGACGCCCCGTCCACCAGCGCCGACTCGGAGATCTCCTTGGGGATCGTCTTCATGTAGCTGGACAAGACGAACGTGGCAAAGCCCATCTGGAACGCGACGTGGATGAGCACCACTCCCCACGGTGAGTCGAAAAGGAACCGACGGTCGCCGACCAGGTCGCCGATGTTGAGGTACATCTTGAACACCGGGATGAACACCAGCTGGGCGGGCAGCAGGTTGCCGGCGGTGAACAACAGCAGCATGCCGACGTTGAACCGGAACGAGTACCGCGAGACGACGAACGCGATCAGGCTTCCGAACAGCAGCGTGAGGAAGACCGCCGGAACCGTGATGACGAACGAGTTCCACAGGTAGGTCGGCAGCTCCATGCGGTCGATGGCGTCGGTGTAGTTGAACAACCCGAATCGCTCCGGCAGCGAGAACGTGCCGCGGGCGCGGATCTCGCTGTACGGCCGGAACGAGCTCCACACCGTCCAGGCGAGCGGGAAGATCCACAGCAACGCGAAGATGCCGATGAACGTCGTGATGATGCGGTCTTTCAGCACTTGGCTGTTGCGCGCGGGTGCCGTGACCGTCATGAGCCTGCCGCCTGCAGAGAACGAATCATGACACGTCCTCGCGGAATTGCTGTCGAAGGTACGCGATGATCGGCCCGATCGACAGCATGAAGAGGATCACGGCGTAGGCCGCACCCTTCATCGACGCGCCCTCGCCGGCGATGTTCTGGAACACCAGCACGCCGAGGATCGGCAGGCCGGCGCTGGTGCCGTAGATGACGTAGATGATGTCGAAGGCGCGCAGCGACTCGATGATCGTGATCACCACGATGATGATGTTGACCGGGCGCATCGCGGGAAGGATCACCTTGCGGAACGTCTCCCACTCGGTGGCGCCGTCGATGGCGGCTGCCTCGCGCAGCGTCGGGTCGATCGCTTTCAGGCCTGCCAGGTACAACAGCATGATGTAACCGACGTGGCGCCACGAGGCGATCACCATGATCACGTAGATGTTGATGTCGTAGTTGCCGAAGAACGAGATCGCGTTGTCGATGTCGCGACCGAGGATGCCGTTGATGAAACCGTCCGAGCGCAGCATGAAGTTCCAGATGATTCCGGTGACGGCGAGCGACAAGACGACCGGAAAGTAATAGGCCGATTGGTAGAAGCGGTGGCCGCGAATCTGGCGGTCGATTTGGTACGCAAGCAGCACGCCGGCGGGCGTGGAGATCAACGCGAACCACACCAGCCAGATCACGTTGTTGCGCAGCGCGTCGTAGAACGCCGGCGTCTTGGAGAAAATGTTGGTGTAGTTGTCCAACCCGGCCCAGGTGATGTCGCCGAAATTGATGCCCGTCCAGAACGTGAACGACAGCAAGATGGTGAGCACGGCGGGAATCCACACCAAGACGAGGTGCAGGAACGTCGGCACACCGACGAACAGGCCGAGGGTCAGCCGGTCTCCCCTAGAAAAAGCACGTCGGCGACGAGACCGTGAAGGCCAAGTAGCCGCCGGACACAAGACCCCAAAAACACGCGTTGAAAAGAGAAAGCGGCCGTGAATAGGGAACCAC
>DAIPHP010000128.1:0-1221 GCA_036771295.1 Ilumatobacteraceae bacterium | reverse complement strand
CCTTGGCCTCGCCTTCTCCCCTTACAAATCCCCCTCGGTTTCCGCGACCTTTCTGCCCCCCTCCCCGACGAACTCATGACCCGATCAACTCGCGTTGCAAAGAGCTAGCGACGTTGATTCGTGAACCTCAGAGCGGCGGGAGCGCGTCCCACTGCTCCTGCAGGCTCTCGAGGATCTTGTTGACGTCCTTCGGGTTCTTGAACCAGCTCTGGAACGCGGGGCCCACGACGGGTCCAGCGAAGTCAGGTCGGGTGTCGCGGTCGAGGAACTGCGTGATGTACTTCGCCTCGGCCATGACCGCCAACTGCTGCGTCTGGAACGCGTCGTAGGTCGACGTGTCCTGACCCTTGTTGGCAGACGTCATCGGCACGCCCGTGTCGAGCATCGCCTGGACGCCTTCCATGTCGCCCGCGAAGGCGAGGAAGTCTTTGCCACCCTCGTTGTTCGAGCCGTTCTTGGCGGCGCAGAAGCCGTCGATCGGCGCGTCGATGGTGTCGCGCTTGTGCTCAGGGTTGATCTCCGGGAACGGAATGATCCAGAGGTCTTCGTAGTCGGCATCCGACTGCTCTTTGAAGTTGCCGCCGAACCACGAACCCATGAGCATGGCGCCGGCCTTGCGCTGCAGCAGCAGCTGCATCGCGCCGTCCCACTCGAGGTCGAGCACGTTGTCGTTCATGTACGGGACCAACATTTCCCAGTACTTGAAGACTTCCGCCGTGCGCGGGTCGGTCCACTTCTCGCGGCCGGCCATGAGGTCGACGTGGAACTGGTAGCCGTTGATGCGCGCGTTCAGCATGTCGAACGTGCCCATCGCTTCCCAGCCGCCCTTGTTGCCGGCGGCGAAACCGATGAGGCCCTTCGACTTCATGCCGTCGAGCATCTTCATGAAATCGTCCCAGTTGTAGACGCCATCCGGATCGATGCCGAGTTCGGCGAGCATCGACTTACGGAAGTGCAAGCCCCACGGGTACCACGACTGCGGAATGAAGTACTGCTTGCCGTCGAGACCGGTCGACGCGATCTTGTACGACTCTGCGTACTGGTCGCCGATCTTGTCCCACACGTCGGAGAGATCGACGAGCAATCCCTGTTCGGCGAAGAACTGCATGCGGAAGCCGGCCATCCACTGGAAGGCGTCGTCCGGGGTTCCCTGCAGGTACTGCGACAGGTTGTTCTGGAAGGCATTCGACTCGGTCGCGTTGTAGGTGACCGTGTTGCCGG
>DAIPHP010000127.1:0-3113 GCA_036771295.1 Ilumatobacteraceae bacterium | reverse complement strand
CACGCTTTCGCGCGACACGAGGGGTGCGCTCACTTCGGCGAGCGCGCTTGCCGTCGGATCGGTGAGCAAGCGGGCGATGTCGGGGATATTTGGCGTCGAGACGGTGAGAATCACCCGTTCGCCGACTCGGGTGGTGAAGCTGCCCGTCACGATTTCGAGCCGGTAGTCGACGGCGAGTGAGGGCGTGGCCGGCGCCACGATCGACGCGAGCGCGATGGCGACCACCACGCAGAACCGCACCGCCAAATCTCTCCTAGGTGTTGCGTTTTTGCGACGTCGAAACACGAACATCAACCTGCTTCGCGTTCGAGCACGCGCAGACGTTCGGGCACGGTGACGAACCCCAGCGAGCGATACAGGTGGAGCGCCGGTTCGTTCGACGGTTCGGTGTTGACGAAGAGTTCGGTCGCCCCGCCGTCGTGCGCCCATGCGAGACAGTCGCGCACGAGACGGCTCGCGACGCCGCGTCGACGTGCCGAGGGGTGCACCGCCAACCGTTGCAGGTAGGCGCTTTGTGCCGTGCGGCCGACGAGCGCGAAACCACCGAGCTCGCCACGGAGCGAGTCGGTCGGTTCGGGGGCGACGATCACGACGTGGTCGTCGGTGGCTCGACAAGCGCGACCGAACGCATCCTTCGTCAGGTGCCAGGGCGACGGAAACGCCGTCTCGTCGAGTCGCAGCACGGCGCCAGCGACCGAGTCGTTGCGTCGCGAGGCGAGTTTGCGCCACGAGTAATGCGACAATCGGGGTGCTTCGACGTGTGATGTGAAGGGCCCCGTGTCGCGTCGCAACATGACGAGTGACTGCACCTCGGAAAAACCACGCTCGACGAACCAGCGAGCGTCGTGATCGGCGAGCGCCGGAGTGCGAAACACGGTCGAGTTCGGCCGCGCGACGACGCTGCACACCCTGCGGATTCGGCGTTCGTCGGCGCGTCGATCTGAACGCGGCGTGAACACGACTGCCGACACGCTCGAACGCTAGTGGCGTGGTCGTTCCGTAACCTGTAGTTCGTGCAGCCGGCGCGGTTCGATGCGGTGGTCGCAGAACTCGCGCCGCTCACCGCCGCGTTCGCACGAGCGGGGCACCGTCTCTACATCGTCGGCGGCACGGTGCGCGACCTCTTGCTCGGTCGCGACGTCGCGTCGCTCGACTTCGACTTCACGACCGACGCCCGTCCTGACAAGGTGAAGTCGATCATCGACGGCGTGGTCGACGCGGTGTGGACGCAAGGCGAGCGTTTCGGCACGATCGCCGCGAAACGGGGCGACCGCACGCTGGAGATCACGACGCACCGCGCAGAGGCGTACTCGCCCGACTCGCGCAAGCCCGACGTGCAGTTCTCCGACTCGGTCACGACCGACCTCTCGCGGCGCGACTTCACGATCAACGCCATGGCGCTCGAGTTGACCGCGGCGTCACCGCAGCTCGTCGACCCGCATGGCGGACTCGACGACCTGATGGCTCGCCGCTTGCGCACTCCGTTGTCGCCAGAGGAGAGTTTCAACGACGACCCGCTGCGCATGTTGCGGGCGGCTCGTTTCGTGGCCACGCTTTCCGTCGAACCCGATGCGGCGCTCGTGTCGGCGGTGAAGTCGATGAACGACCGGTTGCAGATCGTGTCGGCGGAGCGCGTGCGCAACGAGTTCGACCGCATGATGGTGACCGATTCGCCCACGCTCGGCCTGCGACTCGCCGTCGAGACGGGGTTGGCCGACAAGTTTCTCCCGGAACTGCCGGCGTTGTCGCTGGAACAAGACCCGATTCACCGCCACAAGGACGTGCTCACCCACACGCTGGCCGTGGTGGAAAACGTGCGCTCCGACATGCCGGGAGACTTCCGCATCACACGGCTCGCCGCGCTGTTCCACGACATCGGCAAGCCGCGCACGCGAAAAGTGCTGCCGGGCAAGGGCATGACGTTTTACCACCACGAGGTGGTCGGAGCGAAGATGACGCGCAAGCGCATGCGCGAGCTGCACTACTCCAACGACGACATCCGAAAAGTGTCCGAACTCGTGTTTCTCAGCGGACGGTTTCACACCTACCAAATGGGCTGGACGGACTCGGCGGTGCGAAGGTACGTGCGCGATGCCGGCGACGTGCTCACCGAGCTGAACGTGCTCGTGCGTTGCGACTGCACCACCCGCAGCGAACGCAAAGTCGACGCGTTGAACCGTCGAATGGACGAACTGCAGTCGCGCATCGACGAGCTGGCGCAGAAAGAAGAACTTGCCGCGTTGCGACCGGAGATGGACGGTATTGCCGTCATGGCGCACCTCGGCATCGAGCCGAGCCGCGCGGTCGGCGAAGCCATGGACTTCCTCATGGAGATTCGTCTCGACGAAGGACTGCTCGGCGAAGAGGAGATCCGTCGTCGCCTCGACGCGTGGTGGGCTTCGCGCGACTCGCGCTGACGAACTACGGTCGTGGGCGATGTCGCGCCCCGCACTCGTCGCTCGTGATGCCGCAATCGACTACCGGATGATGCGCCGCGCGTTCATCGAACGCGTGCGTGCCGGCGACGTGTCGTTGCGCGACGCGTGCGACGCCGAGCGCGACCTGGTGCGCGCCGGGCGCCACTACGGCACGGTGCGGCGCACGCCCTGCCCGATCTGCGCGCAGGGCAGCTTGCGCAACGTGACGTATCTCTTCGGGCCGCGCTTGCCGAGGTCGGGTCGGTGCATCACGTCGGGCGACGAGCTACGGGCGTTCGACCGCAAGGCGGAGCACTACACGTCGTACGTCGTCGAGGTGTGCTTGTCGTGCGAATGGCACCATCTGCTCGCGTCGGCCCCGCGCGGCGGGGCGCGACCACGCTCGCGAAAACGAACGCAACTTCGCCGCCGCGCCTGAAGGCCCGGTCACACATCCGTGTGACAGCCCGTTGGCACGATGACGAGGTGACGGTACGCTCAAAAGCCCTATCCACCCTGCCCCTCACGGGGCCACGACCCGCCGGGTCGTGTCCGAAGGGAGTCAAGTAATGCGTCCATATGAGCTGATGATCATCGTCAGCGGTGCTCTCGACGAGAACACTGCCCACGGTTGGATCAAGAACGTCACCAAGTCGGTGACGAGCGTCGGCGGTTCCGTGCACGGAACGCCCGATT
>DAIPHP010000126.1:0-3210 GCA_036771295.1 Ilumatobacteraceae bacterium | reverse complement strand
CCCGTGGTGAAGGTCGGTCGCATCGCCGGACAGTTCGCCAAGCCCCGCTCGTCGGCCACCGAGAAGATCGGCTCGCGCGAGCTGCCGTCGTTCCGCGGTCACATGGTGAACGACCCCGCCGCGCACGAAGAGGCCCGCATCCCCGACCCGCAGCGTTTGGTGCAGGCGTACCACCAGTCGGCGAGCACGCTCAACCTGTTGCGCGCCTTCACCAAAGGCGGCTTCGCCGACTTGAGCCGCGTGCACGCATGGAACCAGGAGTTCGTCTCGACGAGCGCCGAAGGTCAGCGCTACGAGCAGATGGCCGCGGAGATCGAGCGTGCGCTCGCCTTCATGCGGGCCTGCGGCGTCGACACCGAAAGCCACAGTGCGCTGCACGAAGTGGACGTCTACACCTCGCACGAAGCGTTGATTCTCGGCTACGAAGAAGCGCTCACCCGCCAAGACTCGCTCACCGGCCAGTGGTACGACTGCTCGGCACACATGCTGTGGATCGGCGAGCGGACGCGCCAGCTCGACGGTGCACACATCGAGTTCTTGCGCGGCGTCGGCAACCCGATCGGCGTCAAGATCGGCCCCACCACCACTGCTGATTACGTGCTGTCGCTGTGCGAGGCGCTCAACCCCAAGCGAGTCCCAGGCCGACTCACGCTCATCTCGCGCATGGGCGCCGACAACGTCGAGGCATCGCTGCGCCCGTTGCTGCGTGCGGTGCGCGACGCCGGCCACCCCGTGGTGTGGGCGTGCGACCCGATGCACGCCAACACCTTCACGGCCGACAATGGTCGCAAGACGCGACACTTCGACTCGATTCTGCGCGAGATCGTCGGTTTCGTCGCCGCGCACCGCGCGGAGAACACCTGGCCTGGTGGCATCCACATCGAGCTCACCGGCGAGAACGTGACGGAGTGCCTCGGCGGCGTCGAAGCCGTGTCGCAAGACGACCTCGACGTGCGCTACGAAACGGTGTGCGACCCGCGGCTCAACGCTCGCCAGTCGATCGACCTTGCTTTCCAAGTCGCCGACCTCATTCGCAGCGGCAAGTAGCACCGCGCAACTAGCGTCGCTCGCCGTGCGGGCGTTCGAACTCCTCGATACGTGGCCCGTCGACAACGTGTCGGCCGCGGTCATCGACCGCAACGGCGAGATTCACTACCACGGCGACGAGTCGCGCGAGTTTCGGCTTGCTTCAGTGACGAAGGTGATCACCGCCTGGGCGGTCCTGGTCGCCTGCGAAGAGGGCACGGTGTCGCTCAACGACGAAGTCGGCGCTGAAGGGTGCACGTTGCGGCACCTGCTCGCGCATGCCGGCGGCTACCCGTTCGAGGGTGACTCCCCCGTCGGTGCCGTCGGCGCAAAACGCATCTACTCGAACACCGGGTACGAGCTCGCCGCCGCGCACTTGGCCGAGCGAAGCGAGATGGAGTTCTGGCAGTACGTCGACGAGGCAGTGTTCGCGCCGCTCGGTATCGCCGCCAGCCCGCAGTCGGGCAGCGCCGCAAAAGACGCGCGCCTCGACATCGTGAACCTCTCGCTGTTCGTGGCCGAAATCAGGCGACCTCGCCTCGTCTCTCGCGACACCTATGTCGAGGCCGTCACGCCGCAATTCGCCGACCTCGAGGGCATCGTGCCTGGTGTCGGGCGCTTCAACCCCTGCCCGTGGGGGCTCGGCCCGGAACTTCGCGGCACCAAGGCACCGCACTGGACATCACCGAAGAACTCGGCGGCGACGTACGGCCATTTCGGCGGCAGCGGCACCTTCGTGTGGGTCGACCCGATCGCCGATGTCGCTTGCGCGGTGCTGACCGGGCGCGAGTTCGACGAGTGGGCACTCGCCCACTGGCCCGAGTTCTCGACGGCCGTGCTCGACGACTTCCGACGCTGAACGCGCCGGCTCGCCAAGTCAGCCCGACGCGAGCCCGTAGAACCCTTTAGTTCAGGCGCTCCACGATCATCGCCATACCCTGACCGCCGCCGACGCACATGGTCTCGAGCCCGAAACGCTTGTTGCGGTGCTGCAGGCCGTTGATGAGCGTGGTCATGATGCGCGCTCCGGTCATGCCGAACGGGTGACCGAGAGCGATCGCACCGCCGTGCACGTTGAGCTTGTCCATCGGAATTCCGAGGTGCTTGGCCGACGGAATCACCTGCGCGGCGAACGCCTCGTTGATCTCGACGAGGTCGATCTGATCGATCGTCATCCCGGCACGCTTCAGCGCCTGACGTGACGCCTCGATCGGGCCGAGGCCCATGATTTCGGGGTTCAATCCCGACACACCCGACGACACGATGCGAGCAAGCGGCGTGAGACCGAGCTTCTTTGCCTTGGTGTCGCTCATCACGAGCACCGCGGCGGCACCGTCGTTGAGCGGGCACGCATTGCCGGCGGTGATCTGTCCGTCCGGGCGGAACGCTGGCTTCAGACCTGAGAGTCCTTCGACCGTCGTGCCCGCGCGCGGGCCGTCGTCTTTGCTGATCACTCGGCCGTCAGGAAGTGTGACGGGTGTGATCTCGCGTTCGAAGAACCCGTTGTCGACGTTCTCACAAGCGCGTTGCTGCGAGCGTGCGGCGAACTCGTCCATCTCCTGGCGAGTCACACCTTCGATTTCGCGCACGTTCTCCGCCGTCTGCCCCATCGCGATGTACATGTCCGGGATACCTTGCTGCGGCGCCCACGCTGGCTGACCACCCGCCGCGCGAGCCTTCGTGCGCTCGCCGGGTTTCTTGAAGATCGGGTTCGGAGCCATGTCGCTCGCACCACTGGCGTAACGACTGACGGTCTCGACGCCGGCGGCGATGAAGCAGTCGCCCTCGCCCGCCTTGATCGCGTGAGCAGCCATGCGGATGGTCTGCAGGCTCGACGAGCAGTAACGGTTGACCGTGACGCCGGGAGCATTCTCGAGGCCGGCGAGCACCGCCACGATGCGCGCGATGTTGAAGCCCGCTTCTCCGGCGGGTTGACCGCAACCCATGAGCAGGTCCTCGACGTCGTCCGGCTTGACTTGCGGAACCTTGGCCATCAGCGCGCGAACGATCTGGGCGCTCATGTCATCGGGACGAAGGTCGACGAGCGAGCCCTTGTTGGCGCGCCCGATGGGGCTGCGAGCGGTGGCGACGATGACGGCTTCGGTCATGATGGGGTCCTTTCAGTCAACGCACGGGGCGTGATTCGCGACTCGGGACGACCCGCGAACTCGAGCCACGGTACCA
>DAIPHP010000125.1:0-3227 GCA_036771295.1 Ilumatobacteraceae bacterium | reverse complement strand
GTTCAGGACGGTCGCTCACGCACTTGGCGGCAAGTTCCGGCGACAGCGTCGCGCGCACGTGGCAACGAGTGTGGAAGCGGCAGCCAGTCGGCGGGTTCGCCGGGCTCGGCAGGTCACCTTGCAGGATGATTCGCTTGCGAACACGCTCAATCTTCGGGTCTGGGATCGGCACTGCTGACAGCAACGCCTGCGTGTACGGGTGTTGCGGACGTGCGAAGACTTCTTCGACGGGGCCCGACTCGACGATGCCACCCAGGTACATCACTGCGATGTCGTCGGCCACGTGTTGCACGACGGCAAGGTCGTGCGAGACGAAGAGGTACGAAAGATTCAACTTCTCTTGCAGTTCGGCGAGCAGGTTCAGCACGCCGGCTCGCACGCTCACGTCAAGTGCCGACACGGGCTCGTCGAGCGCGATGACTTTCGGGTTCAAGGCCAACGCACGCGCGATGGCGATGCGCTGACGCTGACCGCCGGAGAACTCGCTCGGGTACCGGCTCGCGTGGTCTCGCTGCAAGCCGACGAGCTCGAGCAGCTCCAACACGCGCTGGTTCTGCTCGGCTTTCGACATACCGAAGTTGTCGAGCGGCTCGGCGATCGCGTCGCCGATCGGCAAGCGCGGGTCGAGCGACGCGAACGGATCTTGGAAGACGATCTGCAGGTCTTTGCGCATTTCAAGTCGTTGCTTCTTCGAAAGTTCGGCGACGTCACGACCGAGCACGGTGATCGAGCCGGCCTCCGGGGCGACCATGTTCAGAATTTCGAGCAACGTGGTGGTCTTGCCGCAGCCGGACTCGCCGACGAGTGCCAAGCTGCGACCCTGACGCAACGTGAGGTCGACTCCGTCGACGGCGAATACCGAACCGACGCGACGTCGCAACACTGAGCCCTTCATCAACGGGAAGGTCTTTTTCAGGCTGCGCACCTCGAGCGCCACCGAGTCGCCCGACGACTGCGACGCCACGTGGCGCGGGCCGTCGACATAGAGCTTGCCGCTCGACTGCAAACCGGCGATCTCCGACTGGCGAACGCAGGCGGTCATGCGCGTCGGAGACAACGCCACCAGTTCGGGCACGGCCGCGTCGCACTGCGGGGCCGCCGCCGGGCAACGCGGTGCGAAAGCACAACCAGGTGGCAATGCCACGGGTGACGGTGGCGCTCCGTCGATCGAGGTGAGTCGGCTCGACTCTGCCCCGTCGATTCGCGGAATCGAACGCAAGAGACCGATGGTGTACGGCATGGCCGGCGAGGCGTATACCTCGTCGACGTTGCCGATTTCGACGACTTTGCCGCCGTACATGATGGCCACGCGGTCGGCCAGACCAGCCACGACACCGAGGTCGTGCGTGACGAGCACGACGGCCGCGCCCGTCATGTCGCGGGCGGTCTTGAGCACGTCGAGAATCTGCGCCTGCACCGTCACGTCGAGCGCCGTCGTGGGCTCGTCGGCGAGAATCACCTTCGGTTGGTTAGCGATGGCGAGCGCGATCATCACGCGCTGGCGCATACCGCCGGAGAACTCGTGCGGGTACGACTGCGCGCGTTCGGCCGGGCGCGGAATACCGACGATCTCCAACAGCTCCACTGCGCGCTGCAACGCGGCTTCTTTCGAGATGTCGCTATGTATATGGAGTGCTTCGGCAATCTGTCGGCCGATGGTGTGCACGGGGTTGAGCGCCGACAGCGGGTCTTGGAAGACCATCGCGATGTCTTTGCCGCGGTACTTCGACATCGCGTTGTCGTCGAGGCTGAGAAGGTTGACGCCGTCGTAGGTGATGGTGCCGGTCACGTTGGCGCTCTCGGCCAGGAGGCCGATCATCGAGAGCGACATCACGGTCTTGCCCGAGCCCGACTCTCCGACGATGCCGAGCACTTCGCCAGCACGGATGTCGAGCGACACGTTGCGCACGGCGCGCACGGTGCCGGCTTCGCTGGGGAAGGTGACCGAAAGGTCGCGGATCTCGATGAGGTTGCGGCGGATGTCGGCGTTGTTCATTTAGATCTTCTTGCTCTTTGACGAACCCGGGTCGAACGCGTCACGCAGACCGTCACCGATGAAGCTGACCGCCAGCACCGTGAGCACGAGCGACGCACCGGCGAACATGAACAACCACGGATACGTGAGCGCCGCACCCGTGCCTTCGGCGATCAGCGTTCCGAGCGACACATCGGGTGCTTGCACGCCGAAGCCCAAGTACGAAAGACCGGTCTCACCGAGAATTGCGCCGCCAACGTTGAGCGTCGCGGCGATGATGATGATCGACGCCATGTTCGGCAGCAAGTGACGGGCGATGATCTTGCGGGTCGGCACTCCCATGTAACGCGCTGCGCGCACGAAGTCGCGTTCTCTCAAGCTCATGGCGAGCCCTCGCACCACTCGCGAGGTGATCATCCAGTCGAAGATCGTGAGACCCACCACCAACAGCAGCCATGACTTGCCTTGGTAGTAGCGAGACAGAATCACCAAGATGAGCAGCGAGGGAATGACGAGCAGCACGTCGACCACCCACATGATCCCGCGGTCGGTGCGCCCGCCCACGTAGCCGGCGACCGAGCCGATGAAGGCCGAAAGACTCGTCGAGAACACCGCGACGAGAAGCCCGATAATCAACGACTTTTGCAGCCCGCGCATGGTTTGAGCGAACACGTCGACACCGACCATCGTGGTGCCGAACCAGTGCTCGCTCGACGGCGGCTGCAGCAGGTTCTCCATGTCGTTTTCGTAGTAGCTCCACTTGCTGAAGTACGGCCCCGCGAACGCCGCGACGAACATCAGCACGATGATGACGAGACCGAACACCGCCAGCTTGTTGCGGAAGAAACGTCGGCGAATCAGCGCGCCGCGCGACAACCGCTCGACGGCGAGACCGTCGGTGCCTGCGCCGGCCGCGGTGGTGGTGCCGGCCATCAGCGCGACCTCACTCGCGGGTCGAGCGCGACAAGCACGACGTCAGCCAAGAAGCCGGAGAACAGCACGAGTACCGAAGTGAAGGTGACGACCGCAGTCACCGAGTTGATGTCGTTCTTGCCGACGGAAGTGATGAACCACTGCCCCATGCCGAACCATCCGTAGATCGTCTCGGTGAACGCCGCACCGGCGACGAGCAGACCGAAGCCGTAGGCGAAGAAAGTTGCCATCGGCGAGATGGCGACTCGCAAGCCGTGACGGAAGAGCGACTGTCGCTTGGTGAGGCCCTTCGCGCGCGCGGTGCGAAGGTGGTCGCTCG
>DAIPHP010000124.1:0-3249 GCA_036771295.1 Ilumatobacteraceae bacterium | reverse complement strand
AAGAAGAGACCTTCCATGCTGCCGATGCAGCCGTCCGTCCAGTGCGGCAGCAACATGAGGCCCATCGTCGTGCCGTACTTGTTGAGTTCGCCGTTGTTCTCCCACAACGCACGACCGCAACCGAAGCGCGGATCCTCGCCGATCTGCTTCATCGTCTCGACGAGCGCGCGGTACTCGCCGTAGGCGTTCTTGCCTTCGTAACCGGTGAAGTTCCAACGTGCCCAGCCGTCGACGAAACCGTCGTTCGATCGCGGCACGCTGAACGGCCCGATGCCGTAACGCTCGCTGCCGTCTGCCGCCGTACGTATCGACGCGAACGGCAATTCTTGGAACCGAAAACCGATCACACTCACGCACAACACCGACACCACGACGGCCGTGGCCACGTTGAAACTGAGCCGGCCGCGCGGCGAGGGCGAGAGCGTCTGCTCTTCGCCGGTCTTGGCGACGCGCGCAGCGGCGTGCTCGAGACTCGCGAAGCGCGCGACCGCGACCACGGTCTCGTAGATGCCGACCATCATCAGCATGTAGCGCAGGAGATAGAAGAACGGCAGGATGCGCGGATTCCACAGCAGCCCGATGATCGGCAGGCTCTCGCGCGCGACGAAGACGCCGATGGCGAGCACCACCCCGTAAATACCCATCCACGACGCGGTGTTGTTGCGCCGCCACAACGCGGAGAGAAACCCGATCACCGCAAAGCCGGTGACGATCACGTCGAACACGGTGTGCAGCGGGAAGAACATGTCGATGAACGACTCGCCGAAGCCCGTCGGCTGCGGTTCGTACTTCATGTCGGTCATGTAGCCGTGGTTCAGCACGAACGGCAACACCCAGAAGGCCGACAACATCACCGCAGTGCCGATGACCGGCAGACCGAACTTCCACTTCGCCGGGTCGCGGTGCATCGCCAAGATGAGCACGTAGCCGAGGAACGCAAAGAGCAACACGATGCCGTGGCACAGCGCCGCGAGTGCGAGCAGCACCGTCGACGCGACGCGCCACTTGCCGGCTTCGAGCCCGCGAATGAACACGCCGAACCCGAGCACGGTGAGCGCGAGGGAGATCGAGAACGAGAATTCGCCGGCCATCGTCGACGCGATGTTGCCGCCGTAGATGGTGAAGCTCTCGTCGAACAAGAACAGCGTGCTCGCCACCACCAGCAGTTCCGGGATCGGGAACGCCAGCCGCGCGAGCTTGCCGAACAACCACGTGCACAGCGGCAGCGCGAGCAGCCCCGCGACGGCGACCAGCTTCAGCGCGATGCCGTAGGGCAACACCAGGTCGAGCACCAGGATGAACAACGCCGGCACCACCATGTAGAAGCGGTAGATCGGCAACCCCGAATACCAGTCGTTGCTCCACCCGCTCAGCCGGAAACTCGTAAGCAAGTGGTCGCGCAAGTACGCCGGGCCGTACACGTGGGCGCCCATGTCGCCGCCGGTCGGCGTGTTGTTGCGGAAGATCAGCGAAGGCTGCAGCGTGAAGAACACCATCAGCGTGGTGAAGAGAATGACCCCGGCAGCCAGAGCCAGCTGGGTGCGTCTCTCTATATAGATGAGGTCGCGCGGCGACACCACGCGGCGACGCACGGCGCCGGACTCGGACAGCTCTTCTTCGTGCAGCTCGTCGGGCGGGGTGGTCATGGGAGGTACGAAGTCGTCAGTGGCTCGTGGCGGAGGAACTCGGCGACTAGGTCAGCGCGAGAAACGCCAACCCCGTCGCATTGAACGCTAGGTGAGCGATGATGGGCATGCCAAGCCGCCTCGTCATGTGAAACGTGACGCCCAGAACGACCGCGAACGTGAACAATCCCGGCATCTCGGCGACCCGTCCATGGATCGCGGCGAACCACAACGCGGTCGCCACCAGCGCCACGATGTCGTTGATGCGGCTCTGCAAGCCGGCCTGCACAAAACCGCGGTACACGAGCTCTTCGACGAACGGGGCGCCGATCACCACGATGAACCCGAGCACGAACAACCACGGGCCTTGCGCCGAGTCGTACAGCGAGCGGGCGCGGTCCTCGACTTTCGAAGGATCGAAGGTGTCCGGAAACCACTCCCGAAACGGCCACGTCACCAACCCGACGAGCAGCACCTGCGACAACACGCCGATCGGCACGCCCCACAGGTCGACGACACGAAACGACAGCCGGTGATCGCGCACGAACGAGCCCGTGCCGGCACGCTTGGTGAACACGTAGAGCAACGCGAGCTGCGGCACCCACAAACTCAGCGCGCCGGCGAGCAAGAACCAATCGGGCTGCGACGCGACGTCTTCGGACACGTCGAAGACCGTCACCAGCATCACTTGCAGGGCGGTCGCGGCGGCGTACGCGGCGATCCAACCGCCAATCACCCACGCGAACGTGTAACGAGCGCGCGGCGTCGCAGCGTGCGGCACTTCGTGGGCAAACACCCGCTCACCGTAGGGACGCTCGCCGAACGGCGGGTCCCAGGTGGGTTTCGACACGTCGCTCAGCCGGCGAGCTGGCTGGGCAACACCACGCGGAAACGGTTGCGACGGTCTTCCAGACGCCAGCCGTTCGGCGACACGAACCGCTGACCGTGACGTTCGCACAGGTCGTAGGCGTGCGGGTCGACCGAGTCGGACAAGTCGTCGATCCACACGGTGGCAGTGGCGTACTGGTACGTCAGAGTCATCGTCGCAGTCTCACTGCAGCAGGCGCGCGAACAACGACGACGCATGTGACCAAAGTACCGATTTCACGGTGAACATCGGTGGATTTCCGTTGCGCACCCCGCCTTAGCATGACGACATGGCGAACCTCCCTCCCCCGCCTCCACCACCGTCACCTTCGCGTCGACCCAAACTTCCGCGAGACAAGTTCCGCGGTTCGGGTGACGGCGAACGTCCGAGCATGCCGCGCTGGGCCGTCTGGGCGCTCGTCGCCGTCGCGGTGCTGTTGTTGGTCGGGCCGCGTCTCATGCCGACCCCCGAGCGCGCTCAGTTCACCTACACCGAGTTTCTCGAGCTCGTCGAGGGTGGCGAAGTTCGCGAGATCACGATCAACAACCTCAACAACCAGATCACCGGAACGCTGAAGGACGGCCGAGAGTTCGTCACCACCGGTGCCATCTCGCTGTCTGACGCCGACGAACAGCTGTTGAAGAACCAAGGCGTCGACTACGACTACTCCACGCCGACCGGCAACTTCTTCACCAACCTGATCCCGATCCTGCTGCCGTTCTTCTTGATCATGGCGTTCTTCATCTGGATGCAGCG
>DAIPHP010000123.1:0-3297 GCA_036771295.1 Ilumatobacteraceae bacterium | reverse complement strand
CGTCGGTAGCGTGAGGGTGCTTCACTCGGGCGAGTGGCGAAATGGCAGACGCGCTGGCTTCAGGTGCCAGTGTTCGTTAAGGACGTGGGGGTTCAAGTCCCCCCTCGCCCACGCAATAACCTGACATTGTCGTCGTCGCGATGCCGCCGACGGCATTTCGCACATGACTGACTCGCTCGCAACACGTCTCGCCGCGCGAGAAGCAACCGTCGGTGTCATCGGTCTCGGGTACGTCGGTCTCCCGCTGGCGATCTCGTTCGCAGAGGTGGGGTATCGCGTCTTCGGTTTCGACGTCGCGGATCGTGTGGTCGAAGGCCTCAACGCGGGCGCGAGCCACATCGACGACGTCGCACCGTCTCGTATCGCGCCGCTCGTGGCGAAAGGCGCGTTTCGCGCGACGTCATCGGTCAGCGACGTCTCCGAGTGCGACGCCGTGTTCATCTGTGTTCCCACGCCGTTCGACAAAGCCAAGACACCGGATCTGTCGTACGTCGAGTCGGCGACGCGCACCGTGGCCAAGGTGCTGCGGCGCGGCATGTTGGTGGTGTTGCAGTCGACCACGTACCCCGGCACGACCACCGAGTTCGTCCGGCCGATTCTCGAAGAGACCGGTCTGCGAGCAGGCGTCGACTTTCACTTGGCGTTCTCGCCCGAGCGCGTCGACCCGGGCAACACGAAGTGGAACGTACGAAACACCCCGAAAGTCGTCGGCGGTCTCACGCCGCCCTGTACCGACCTTGCCAAGACGCTCTTGCTCTCGTTGATGGACGACCCCACGCTGGTGCGAACGGTGGAGTCGCCAGACGTCGCCGAAATGGCGAAGCTGCTCGAGAACACGTACCGGGCGGTCAACATCGCCCTCGTCAACGAGCTCGCCCAGTTGTGCCACGAGATGGGCATCGACGTATGGAGCGTGATCGACGCAGCCGCCACCAAACCGTTCGGGTTCCAGGCGTTCTACCCAGGTATCGGCCCGGGCGGGCACTGCATCCCGGTCGACCCGTTTTACTTGGCGTGGAAGGCGCGTGAGTACGACTTTCAGACTCGGTTCATCGAGTTGGCTGCCGACGTCAACGATGCGATGGCCAACTACGTGATCGTTCGAATGCAGGACGTGCTCAACGAGAAGTCGATCTCGTTGCGCGGCGCAAAAATCTTGTGCCTAGGAGCGGCGTTCAAGCGCGGGGTGAGCGACGTGCGCAACTCACGCGCCATCCACGTGATGGAGCTGTTGCGGGCGCGCGGTTCGATCGTCAGTTACTGCGACCCGCACGTGCCGAGCGTTCGCATCGGCAACGAGACGCTCACGTCCGTGAGCCGTGATGACGTCGAGAACACCGATGCCCAGCTCGTGGCAGTGCTCGTGGGCGGCGACTGGCCGCTCGATGCGCTGTCGAAGCGCGGCGTGATGGTGTTCGACGCGGTCAATGCCGGCGGGACGCCGGGCATTCACCGCGAGCGTCTCTGACGCCGCACGTCAGCGACCCTCGTGCGGTTGACTAACGCTGGGTGAGGCGTTCGTACAACGACGCGTGATCGGAGAGATACCGCTGCATCGAGCAGCGTTCTGCGATGTGCAGCGGAGCCCGGCGGCTCATCGCTTCTCGCAACGCGGTGTCGTCCACGAGCCGCTTGACGGAGTCAGCGAGTGCCTGCTCGTCTCGTACGACGAGACCAGTGACGTCGTGTTCGACGATTTCCTTTACGCCCCCGACGTCCGTCGACACCACGGGTACTCCGGCAGCTGCAGCCTCGATCAGCGAGAGCGGTACGCCTTCGTTGTCGCTGGTGAGCGCCACCACGTCCATCGCCGCGAACACGAGCGACACGTCGTCATGCCAGTCGAGAAACATCACGTTGGCCAGTGCGGCGGCGTCGCGGCGAGTGTCGTCGTGGAGCGGTCCGTTACCCACTACGACGAAGGTGGCGTGTGGAACTGCCGCCGCGAGCCTCACGAATCGGTCCGGACGTTTGATGCCAGTGAGGCGACCGACGAACCCGATCATCACGCCGTGCACGGGCAAGCCGAGCGTCGCACGTGCTTGTGCCTTGTCGTGTCGTTTCATCGGTTTGGTCGCTGGCAATATCACCGACGAACGCTGCTCGCTCACCACTCGTGCCTGCAACAGGTCGCGCCGCGTGGCTGCACCGACCACCAACGCGTGGGTCGTCACGGCACGCAAGAGCCGTTCGATCGCAGTGAACGCTCGAGTAACGAGAGGCGAGAAGTAGCCGTGCAGGAGATGCCCGTGGTACGTGTGCACCCGCACCGGCACACGGGCGATCACGGCGGCGATCCTGCCGATCACTCCGGCTTTGGCCATGTGGGTGTGCACGATGTCGGGTCTCAGCCGGCGCAGTGCTCCAATCAACGCGAACAACGAGCGGATTTCACCGACGATGCCCAGCGACCGGCGCAGATCGCCGACCGTGATGACCTCCGCCGAGATCGCTCGCCCCGCGAGATAGTCACCCTCGCTGGCGACCGGTGCACCGCGCACCACCGACTGAGTGAACCGATCACGGTCGAGCCCGTCGAGCAGGTCGACCAACATCACCGACGGCCCGCCGATGTTCGTGCGCGTCAGGACGTGGACGACGCGAATCATCGGTAGGTGTTGCGCCACCACTGCAACGTGCGCTCGAGCCCGTCGCGCAACTCGACAGACGCTCGAAACCCGAGCAGGTCGGCCGCACGGCGGACGTCGGGCACTCGTCGCTTGGTGTCTTCGAACCCTTTGCCGTAGCGCTCTTCGTACGACATACGGCGAATCGTCGACCGTGATCCGGTCATCTCGATGATCAGTGCCGCGAGGTCGTTGATCGTCGTTTCGCGGTCGTTACCGACGTTGAACACGACGCCTTCTGCTTTGGCGTCGAGCCCGGCGCGAAGCGTGCCCTCGACGGTGTCTTCCACGTAGGTGAAGCAACGGGTCTGTGTTCCGTCACCGTGCACGGTGAGTGGTTCGTTGGCGAGTGCTTGGCGCATCATGTTGGCAACGACCG
The DNA here is from genome assembly GCA_036771295.1 of Ilumatobacteraceae bacterium. Classification (GTDB taxonomy): domain Bacteria; phylum Actinomycetota; class Acidimicrobiia; order Acidimicrobiales; family Ilumatobacteraceae; genus F1-60-MAGs027. Next base: position 291 of record DAIPHP010000123.1, on the reverse strand, counting down.
ATCCGTAACCCTTCGGGTCGAGTCGCGGCCCGTACGAATTGAAGTAGCGAACCACCGACATTCGCAGGCCGTGCTGTGCGTACGCGAGCGCCAAGTGTTCGTCGATCGCCTTGGCGGTGGAGTATCCCCAGCGCGCGATGGTGGTCGAGCCGAGCACGCGGTCGTCGTCTTCGGACATCGGCATCTTGCCGGTCTTGCCGTAGATCTCGCTCGTCGAGGCGAGCAGGAGTCGCTTTTCGTGCTTCACGCAGGCTTCGATCACGTTCTCTGCGCCGCGGGTGTTGGTGATCA
>DAIPHP010000122.1:0-3301 GCA_036771295.1 Ilumatobacteraceae bacterium | reverse complement strand
GGGTCGAGTCGCTCGCGCAAGCCGTCACCCAACAAACTGATGCCGAGCACCGTCACGCTGATGAAGAGCGCCGGCCACAGGGTGAGCAGCGGGTGAACGAGCAGGTACTGCTGCGTCGACGCGAGCATTCGACCCCATGACGGCGTCGGGGGAACCGCGCCCAGGCCGAGGTAACTGAGCGTCGACTCGGCGACGACTGCGATCGACGCCGCACCCGTCGCCTGCACGACGAGCGACGAGAGAAGATTTCGTGCCACGTGCCGCTTGACGATCGACCACGTCGACGCCCCGCAGTAACGGGCTGCCGTCACGTAGTTCGCTCGCATGATGTCGGCGGCATCGCTACGGGTGACGACGACGACCGAAGCTCCGGTGGCAATCGCGATGGTGAGCACCGACGACGTCGTCGACGGCCCGCGAGCCGCGACCACCAGCAACCCCAGCAGCAGCGCCGGAAACGCGACGAATACGGTTCCTACCGTGACGATGATGTCGTCGACCCAGCGCCGAGACGTCGCCGCGACGATGCCGGCGCTCGCGCCGAACAGCATCGCCAGCAGGGCAGCGAGCACTGCTGCAACGAGCGAGGTTCGCGCACCCTGCCAGATGTTGCTCAAGACGTCACGCCCAAGCTGGTCGGTGCCGAACGGGTGCTGCACTGACGGCCCGGCGAAGGTTGCCGTGGCGTCGATGGTCAACGGGTCGTATGGAGTCCACACGTTGCTCGACGCCGCGAGCACGAACATCGTCGCGCAGATCGCGGCACCCACGGTGAGCGATCGATGGCGCATCATGCCGACCTGCGCGGATCAAGCCGGTCGTTGACGGATTCGATGACGAGTCGAATCACGAACACCGTCGCGACGAGCACCAACAACGTCGACTGCACCTTGGTGACGTCGCGATTCGCGATGTCGCGCACGGTCATCGACCCGAGCCCGGGCAGCGCGAACACCGTCTCCACGACGACCGCCCCGGTCAGCAACGTCGAGAGTTGCAGTGCGGTGACGGTGAGCACCGGCGACAACACGAGTCGTGTCGCGGTGGAGAGCGCCTGGTCGGCGGTGCGGCCGGCCGCGCGAGCGGTGCGGTAGGCGTCGGACGCCACGAAGTCGAGAGACTGCGACCTCGCAAAGCGCACCAATATGGCCGACTGCGCCAATGACAGCGTCAGCACCGGAAGCACCATCGAGCGGGTCGCATCGACGAACCGACCCCAGCCATCGGTGGGAAATCCGCCGGCGGGCAGCAGGCGAGTTTGCACGGCGAAGACAAAGATGAGACCGACACCGACCACGAACGTCGGAACGGCGAGGCCGACCTGCGCCAGTGCGCTCGCCAACAGCCCGGAGATCTTCCGTCTGCGAATCGCCGAGTGCTGCCCGACGCGCATCGCGACGAGCACCGCGAGCAGCGACGACAGCGCGACCAACGGCACCGTTACGTCGAGGCGGGAGAAGATCTCTGAACGCACCGAGTCGCCCGTCATCAAGGAACTGCCGAGATCGCCGCGCAGCGCGTCGCCCAGCCAGTCGATGTATTGCACGAAGAGCGAACGGTTCAACCCGTACTGCTCGCGCAGGGCCGACAACGCCTCGGGCGTGGCGTCGGTACCGAGGCGAGCGGTGGCGATGTCGCCCGGCAAAACTCGAAGCACCGCGAAGACGAACACCGTCGACGCGAACACCCCGGCGAGTGCTGAACCGAGCCGGCGCGCGACGCCGCTCATCTCACTGCGCAATCAGACGCGTTCGATGCGGGCGACGTAGTACGAGTCGCCGACGGAGGTCTTCACGATTCCCGCGATCTCTCGCTGCGCCACTTGCAAGTTCGGCATGAGCCAGCGCCAGTCGCTGGCCGATTGTTCGGAGAGAATCCGCGCGGCGGCTCGCAACGACTCGGTTCGTGCCTTCGGCGTGTCGGCGGTACCTGCGGCGGCGACGAGGTCTTGGTACTCGCGGTTGTCGAAGCGGAAGTAGTACCCGGGGTTCGCGTAGATCGCCATGTCGTTTCGTTCGATGTGGCACACGATCGTGAGGTCGTAGTCGGCCTTGGTGAAGACGCGATCGAGCCACTCCTCCCACGTGACCGGCTTGATGGTCACCGCGAAGCCGACGTCGTTCAGGGCGGCTGCGATGAACTCGCCGGAGTTGGTGGCGTAGTTGATGGGCGGCAGGTCGAGCGTGACCGGGGTTCCTTGTTTCACGCCGGCCTTGGCGAGCGCGTCACGAGCGGCATTCGGGTCGAACGGGGCGACGCCAGTGAGGTCTTCAAACCACGGGTCGGTCGGCGGCACGAAACTGCCGATTTCCATGCCGTAGCCGCCCCAGGCGGTGTCGATCAGCGCCGATTTGTCGATCGCCTGTCGAACGGCTTTGCGCACGGCGGCGTTATCGAAGGGTGCCCGCGAGTTGTTCATTCCCAGGGTGACTTCGCAGTTCGTGGAGCCGCTCAGTACTTTGAGGTCGTCGCGAGCCTCGAACACGGTGAGCGTTTCCGGCGACTGCACGGTGGTCATCACATCGATGTCGCCGGCGAGCATCGCGTTGCTGAGTGCGGTTGCGTCGGCGAAGTACCTGAACACGACGGTGTCGGTGTCGGCGCGACGACCCCAATAGTCGGAGAACCGCTTGAGGGTGATGCTGTTGCCCTTGTCCCACTCGCCGAAGGTGAACGGGCCGGTTCCGATCGCCGAGTTGGCGAAGTTGCTGGTGTCTTTCTTGAAGATGACTCCGCCGCGCTGCGTGAGGTTGTAGAGAAGGTCGTTGTCGCGTTCGCTGAGTTCGAGAGTGACGACCGAGCCGTTTGCCGTGACCGACTCGACTTTCGCGAACTGCGCGAGTTGCGTCGGCAGGATGTCGGTCGCCTTGTCGTCGAGCAGGCGATTCAGGCTCCACACCACGTCTTGGGCGGAGAGCGCGGTTCCGTCGTGGAACTTCGCTTCGCGAACGGTGAACGTGTAGCGCAGCCCGTCGTCAGAGACCTCGTACGACTCCGCGAGGCCGGGCACGATCTGGCCGTCTTCGTCGACGCGCAGCAGCCCTTCGTACACGTTGTCGAGCAGCACCTGCGGAATCGACTGGCCGGCAGTGCCGCTGATGTCGAGACTCGTCGGCTCGAGCGTGAAGCCGAGGGTCACTCGGCTTTCGACTTCGTTCGTCGCGCAGCCCGCGGCCGCCAAGCAAACGAATACAGCCGAAAGCAACGCCCGCTTCACGCCTGAGAAGTCTATGAGTGCCGACCCGTCAGCACTTACGCTGTGAGTAGGTGTTCATGACCGAGACTGCCGACGAACGCGACC
>DAIPHP010000121.1:0-3346 GCA_036771295.1 Ilumatobacteraceae bacterium | reverse complement strand
CCGCTCGTGAAGCGCGACGGCAAGCACGTCGAAGTGTCGTGGGACGAAGCGTGGGAAGTCGTCGACCGCGGTCTCACGCAGGTGATCAACACCCACGGACGCGAATCAATCGGCGCGTATCTCGGCAACCCAGGCGCGCACAATCTGGCGGCAATGACCTTCAACCGCGTGCTGTTGTCGGCCATCGGCAGCCGCCAACGATTCAGCGCTTCCAGCGTCGATCAAGTGCCCAAACAAGTGTCGGCTGGGTTCATGTTCGGCACCCCGGTGTCGGTGCCGGTGCCCGACCTCGACCGCACTGACTACCTGCTGATGCTCGGTGCCAACCCGTACGCGAGCAACGGCAGCCTCGCCACCGCACCCGACTGGCCCGGACGACTGGAAGCCATTCGCGCGCGCGGCGGCAAGATCGTGGTGGTCGACCCGCGTCGCAGTCGAACGGCAGAGTCGGCCGACGAGTGGCTCGCCGTTCGCCCGGGCACCGACGCGTTGTTGCTTGCCGCGATGGTCAGCGCAGTGTTCGAGGCAGGTCGCGCAGAGCCAGGGGATCACCTCGCGGGACACCTCAACGGCGTGGAGGAAGCGCACGCGGCGCTCGCCGAGTTCACGCCCGAGCGCGTCGAGCGCGCCGTCGGCATCGACGCCGCGACGATCAGACGAATCGCCCTCGAACTGTGCGACGCGCCGCGCGCGGCGGTGTACGGGCGCATCGGCACCTGCACGGTGGCCTTCGGTACCACCGCGTCGTGGTTGGTGGACGTGCTCAACGTGGTGACGGGCAATCTCGACATCGTCGGCGGAGCGATGTTCCCGCTGCCGGTGGCGGCCAGCCCCACGACACGAGGCAAGAAAGGCATCGGCAAAGGGTTCAAGACCGGTCGCGGAAAAACCCGGGTGCGCGGCTTTCCAGAAGCGCTGGGGGAGTACCCCGCGGCGTTGATGGCCGAAGAAATCCTCACGCCCGGCCCCGGGCAGATTCGCGCGATGGTGGTGGTGGGTGGCAACCCCGTGCGATCGACGCCGAACACCTCGCAACTCGCCGAGGCGTTTGACTCGCTCGACTTCATGGTCAGCGTCGACATTTATCTCAACGAGACGTCGCGGCACGCCGACGTGATTCTCCCGCCGCCTTCCCATCTGCAGCGAAGCCACTACGACTTGGCGTTGCTCAACTTCGCGATGCGCAGCGTGGCCAACTACAGCGAGCCGGTGTTCGACCTACCGCCGGGCGTACCCGACGAGTGGGAAATCTTGGCTCGTCTCGCCGGTATCGCCCAGGGGCTCGGGGCCGCGGCAGACCCGGCGACCGTCGACGACGTGACGATTCGCTCGATCATCGACTCGACCGTGCGCGACGACACCAGCGTCATCGCCGGTCGCAACGCCGACGACATTTACGACGCCTTGAGCAGCCCAGCCAACGGCTCCTTGCGTGGGCCCGACCGCATTCTCGACTTCACCCTGCGCATCGGGCCGTTCGGCGAGGGCTTCGGTGCCAACCCCGACGGGGTCAGCGTGGCGATGTTGAAGCGCAATCCCCACGGCGTCGATTTCGGCGCGATGGTGCCGCGCATTCCCGAGGCGCTGCGCACCCCGAGCGGCAAGATCGAACTCGCACCGCCCGAGCTGCTGGCCGACGTGCCCCGCCTGCGAGCCTCGCTGCAGCATGACCCCGACCAGGTGCTGTTGGTGGGGCGTCGACACCTGCGATCGAACAACTCCTGGATGCACAACATCCGGGTGCTGGTGAAAGGCAAGCCCCGCTGCACCCTGCAAATTCACCCCGACGACGCAGCTCGACTCGGAGTAGTGGACGGCGCCCCGGTGCGCGTGACCAGCCGAGTGGGCAGCGTCGTCGCACCGGCCGAAATCACCGACGGCATCCGACCGCGCGTCGTGAGTTTGCCGCACGGGTGGGGGCACGACGAACCGGGAACCCGCCAATCGGTGGCGCGAGAGTACGCGGGCGTGAATTCGAACGTGCTCACCGACCACGAGGCGATCGACCCGTTGTCAGGCAACGCGGTCTTGAACGGGATCCCCGTCTCGCTCGCCTCAGTCGCCACCGCCTGACGCTCGTCGCGACGCGATTTGCGAAATTTGTACCGCTGTGTTGCGGCTGCGTAACTTTCTTCGCGCGCGACCGAAAATTCACCAAAAAATCCACCACGACCCGAATTTCACGCCTGTAGGCTGGCGCTACCGGTTGTGGGCGGACTCGCAATTTCGGGCTGTTTTCTACTATCCCTAGTGGTTTCACACCGAACCACTATGGTTGGCAGTCCCCCAAGAACACAGTCCACCGTCAACGCATCAACTTCAACTAGAACAAGTCCCCACCTACTACGAAAGGCAATGCAATGTCCATCGCTCCGGAGCGTCTCTCGATCGGCATCCGTCGACACTTCACGCAACCCAATGTTCACCCGTACGACACCATCACGTGGGAAAAGCGTGACGCCCGCATCAGCAACTGGAAGACCGGCAGCGTCGCCTTCGAGCAGCTCGGCGTCGAGTTCCCCGAGTCGTGGTCGCTGAACGCGACCAACATCGTCGCGCAAAAATATTTCCGCGGCACTCTTGGTACACCAGAGCGCGAAACGTCGCTTCGTCAGGTCATCGACCGCGTCGCCGACACCATCACCAACTGGGGCATCCAGGGCGGTTATTTCGTCGACGACGAAGAGGCCGAAGCCTTCCGTAACGAGCTGAAGTTCATCCTCGTCACCCAGCGCGCGGCCTTCAACAGCCCGGTCTGGTTCAACATCGGCGTGAAGGGCGTGCCGCAGCAGGCGAGCGCGTGCTTCATCCTCTCGGTCGAAGACACGATGGACGGCATCCTCAACTGGTACCGCGAAGAAGGAATCATCTTCAAGGGCGGCTCGGGCTCGGGCATCAACCTCTCCGCCATCCGCAGCAGCGCCGAAATTTTGAAGGGTGGCGGCACGGCCTCCGGCCCGGTGTCGTTCATGCGCGGCGCCGACGCCTCGGCGGGCACCATCAAGTCGGGCGGCAAGACCCGCCGCGCAGCCAAGATGGTGATCCTCAACGTCGACCACCCCGACGTCGAAGAGTTCATCTGGTGCAAGTCGCGCGAGGAGAAGAAGGCTCGTGCGCTGGCGGCCGCCGGCTTCGACATGGATCTCGACGGCGCCGACTCGTTCTCGGTGCAGTACCAAAACGCCAACAACTCGGTGCGCGTCACCGACGAGTTCATGCAGGCCGTCAAAGAAGACCGCGATTGGGACCTGAAGGCCGTCAAAGACGGTCGCACGATCCGCACCATGAAGGCGCGCGACCTCTGGCGCCAGATCGCCACCGCGTCGTGGGAATGCGCCGACCCGGG
>DAIPHP010000120.1:0-3468 GCA_036771295.1 Ilumatobacteraceae bacterium | reverse complement strand
CCGAGCAAAGACGAACTCGACGCGTTGTACAACGTGCTCGCGCTCACCGACAACGACCTCACCGGCAACAACTCGTTTGGTTTCACGCGCGGCTTCTACTGGACGTCGTCGGAATACAACAACGAAACCGCCTGGACGCAGCTGTGGATCGACGGCCAACAATTCGACCGTGAAAAGTGGCTCAACGGTGACCCGCGCAAGGACGGCGGCTTCAACCCGTTCCACGTGCGACCGATTCGTGCGTTCGGCTGAACGAACGCTTCGAGCACGCTCGTACTTCGGCATCTCCAACTAGCCTGAGACGCTGGTCGGTTCGGCCCTGGCAGCGCGGAGCGTTGCGAGATTCGATCCGCCCTCGGGTCGCTAGCTCAGTTGGTAGAGCAACGGACTTTTAATCCGCAGGTCCCGGGTTCGAGCCCCGGGCGACCCACATGACCACCCTTGAGCAGATTGATCTCTCCGTCTCCGGCATGACGTGCGGTGCATGCGCGACGCGAATTCAGAACGCGCTCAACGAAATCGACGGAGTCTCGGCTTCCGTCAACTTCGCCACGGAGTCGGCCCGCGTCACCGTGACCGGTGACGTCTCGACGGAACGCCTCATCGCCCAAGTGCAGAACGCCGGCTACGGAGCCCGTCTCTTGCAAGACACCACGCCGGAGATGCTCGACAAAGAAACCCTCGAACGTGTCGCCATGTTGCGCGCGAGGTTGACCGTGTCGATCATCGCCGGGGTTCCGGTGGTCGCAATGTCGATGATCTCGGCGCTGCAGTTCGACAACTGGAAGTGGTGGGCACTCGCGCTGTCGGTGCCCGTGGTCGTGTGGTCGGCGGCACCGTTTCACAAAGCTGCCGCGATGAACGCGCGGCATCGCGCGACGACCATGGACACGCTCATCTCCCTGGGCATCATCGCTGCGATGGGATGGTCGGTGTGGGCGATGGTGTGGGGGAATGCTTCCGATCACAACGAGATGGACATGGCATCGATGGACGTCGACCACATCTATCTCGAGGTCGCTGTCGCCGTCACCATCTTCTTGTTGGCGGGTCGCTACTTCGAAGCGCGCGCCAAGCGTCGTGCCGGCGACGCCCTGCGATCCTTGCTTGCGCTCGGCGCTCGGAACGCCACGGTGTTGCGCGACGGCGAAGAAGTTCTCGTCGATGCTTCGACGATCCGAGTCGGCGACGTCTTCGTCGTTCGACCCGGCGAGATCATCGCCGCTGACGGCGTGGTGCGCGAGGGCAGCTCGTCGCTCGACGTGTCGATGTTGACCGGTGAGAGTGTGCCCGTCGACGTCACGGTCGGCATGAACGTGACAGGTACGACCGTGAACCTGACGGGCCGGCTCGTCGTGCAAGCAACTCGCGTCGGTGCCGAGTCGACGTTCGCGCAGATGACCAAACTCGTGCGCGACGCCCAAGCCACCAAGGCACCCGTGCAGAAGCTTGCAGACCGGGTGAGCAGCGTGTTCGTGCCGTCCGTGATCGCAATCGCGATCGTCACGTTCGGTGCTTGGTGGTGGTGGCGTGGCGACCTCTCTCAAGCCTTCACTGCCGCGGTCGCCGTGTTGATCATCGCTTGTCCGTGCGCCCTGGGTTTGGCGACACCGACCGCGCTGATGGTGGGCAGCGGTCGTGCCGCGCAGATGGGAATCGTCATCAAGGGTGCCGACGTGTTGCAGGGCACGCGGCGTGTCGACACCGTCGTGTTCGACAAGACGGGCACCATCACCACGGGATCGATGCAGCTCGTCGACGTGGTCTGTGCGGAAGGTGCTTCGCGGTCCGATGTCTTGCTGCATGCCGGAGCGCTCGAGCACGCGAGCGAGCATCCGGTGGCACGCGCGATCGCGTCGGCGGCTCGAGCCGAGCTCGGCTCTCTCGCTCCTGTCGAGTCGTTCGAGAATCTCCCCGGCATGGGCACCATCGGCGTTGTGCAGGGTTCGAGCGTGCTCGTCGGCAACGAGACGCTGTTCAGAAAGAAGCTCGTGTTGATTCCCGCTGCGATGACGCAAGCGATCGAAGCCGCCCGAGCCGACGGCAACATCGGCGTCCTGGTGGCGATGAACGGAACGGTGCGCGGAGTTTGCGTGGTCGCCGATCGTCCGAAGGCGAACAGCGCGGCGGCGGTGTCAGCGTTGCGCGAGCTGGGTCTGCGACCGATCCTGCTCACGGGTGACAGCAAAGCCACGGCACTCGCCGTCGCGAAACAAGTCGGCATCGAGGCCGACGAACAACACGTGATCGCCGGCGTGCTGCCGGAGGAGAAGGTTCGCGTCGTCGCCGATCTGCAGCAACGCGGTTACGCCGTGGCCATGGTGGGGGACGGGGTCAACGACGCCGCGGCACTCGCCCAGGCAAACGTCGGCATCGCGATGGGTACCGGCACCGACGTCGCCATGAACGCGAGCGACCTCACGATCGTGAGCGGAGACCTGCGGCTCGTGTCTGACGCGATTCTTCTGTCGCGAGCGACGTTGCGCACCATCAGCGCCAACGTGTTCTGGGCGTTCGTTTACAACACGGCTGCGATTCCGATCGCCGCGCTCGGCTTGCTGAACCCCATGTGGGCCGGTCTCGCCATGGCGTTCTCGAGTGTCTTCGTGGTGCTGAACAGCCTGCGACTTCGCACCACGAAGCTCACGCCGCATACTGCATTCGTGCACGCAACTCGCTGACCGCTTTTCGTCGCCAAGTGCGGGCGGTGCGCACGGTCACGCCGTGTCGACGCGCGTACTCCTCGATGCTGATCGAACGCAGTTGTTCGAGCAACTCGAGCGAGGACTGCGAGAGACGAACGTCGCGAGCTTCTGACAGCACGTCACGTACGAGTGTCTCGGTGTCCGGCTCGTTCTCGCGGGCGCCGCGCTCGAGCACCCTGCCGTGCGAGTCGGTGGCGTGGTAGTTGACGACGAGGTCCCAGCAGTCGTCGATGCGGTCGTGCTTCGGTCGCTTGCGCTCACGCCGCACGAACGCGAAGTACTCGATGTCGCGAACGATGTTGGCGGCGATCTTCGCCGGTCGTCGTTCGATGGGGTAGGTACGAATGACCTCCCACGCGTGCGACAACACCAGGCTGAACGCGTAGTCGAAGCCGAGCGTGCGAATTCTCCCGCGTCTTCGCGCAATGGCGAGCATCGGCGGGAACACTCGCTGCAGAACGATTCGGGCGGCCAGTTGGTCGTTGCGCGCGTGGCGCACGATCTCCGCCAGCACACGATCGGCCTGCTCGTCGTGCTTTGCGCCGTGATAGCCGGCGAGGCACAGCAACTCGTCCAGTGAGTGCAGCCGGCGGTCGACGAGTCGCCACTCGTTCACTCGGTCCAACGTTTGTTGGCAGTAGGTGAGCCGGCTCCACTCTCGTTGCAAGAGGGTGATGGGGTCGCAGCGGTGTGTTTTGTCTCGCGTAGGTGTGGTCATGCCACACGAGCGTGGGTATGTGCCTCACCGCAACTCTCACCGCGG
>DAIPHP010000119.1:0-3503 GCA_036771295.1 Ilumatobacteraceae bacterium | reverse complement strand
CTCGCCACCGACATCCAAGACGGCTTCTTTGATCGTCTGCTCGCGGCACCGACGTCGCGCACGTCGATTCTCTTCGGTCGTCTCGCCGGCAGCTCGTTGTTCGGCGCGATGCAGGCACTCGTGTTCCTGCTCGCCCTGCTGCCCTTCGGCGTGTACGTCGAGGCGGGCGTCGTCGGCTATCTCTCGATCGTCGTCGCGGGGTTCGTCACCGCGTTCGCCGTCGGCGCATTGATGTCGGTCGTCGCCTTGAAGACCGGCTCGGCAGAGGCCGTGCAGGGCACGTTTCCCGTGTTGTTCATCTTGTTGTTCTTGTCGAGCGCGTTCTTCCCGCGCGAAACGATGAGCGGTGTCTACCGGCGCATCGCCGACCTCAACCCCATCTCGTACATGGTCGAAGGGCAACGCTCGCTCGCGATCGACGGAGTGTCGGCGACCGCGATGTCGCAGACGCTCGCGATCCCGGTCGGCATCGCGATTCTCACCACGTTGCTCGCGTTGCGACAACTCTCTGCACGGTTGGCACAGCGATGAGCGCGGTGTTGATTCTCGCCAAGCGCAGCATTCGCACCATCCGACGCTTGCCGTCGGCGTTCTTCCCCGCGCTCGCCATGCCGATCTTCAACATGATCGTGTTCGCCGGAACGTTCTTTGCCGTCACGAAAATCCCGGGCTTCCCCACCGATCGCTCGATCAACTGGTACATGCCGCTCGGCATCATGATGGGCGCGGCGTTCGGCGGCGTCGGGCTCGGCTTCACCGCGATTCGCGACCTCGAGACCGGCTTCTACGACCGCTTGCGCATGTCGCCGACGTCGCGGCTGTCGCTCGTGCTCGGGCCGCTGAGCGGCACGCTCATTCGCATCACCATGGTGACGACGATCGTGATCGTGCTCGGTGTGGCGCTCGGCGCACGCTTCACCGGCGGCGTGCTCGGCGTCCTGTGCTTGTACGTCGCCGCGCTCGGCCTGGCCACCATCGGCGCCGGATGGGGTCTCGGTCTTGCCTTCAAGTTCCGCGACATGCGTGCGGCGGCGATCATGCAACTGTCGATCTTCCTCGTGATGTTCCTCTCGTCGGCGCAAGTGCCGCTCAGCATCATGGACGGCTGGCTGCACACCGTGGCGCGCGTCAACCCGGCGACGAACATCCTGCGCCTCTCGCGCGTGGGCCTGGTCAACGAGTCGAGTGCCGACCACCTGTCGTGGAACGCCGTCTGGGGCGGTCTGCTCGCCATCGTCGTGATGGCCGCGATGACGCTGACCTTTGCCGTACGAAACCTGCGAAAACTGAGCGATTGAGGCGCACGTCGCCCTCGCCCCGACCGCGACGTTGCTTCGCGTAGTAGAACAGGGGTCGAAGAGGACGCCATGAAAATCTCCATCACCGTCAACGGGGCGCCACAGTCTCACGACGTCGAGCCGCGAACGTTGCTCGTTCACTACATCAGAGACAACGCGCGACTCACCGGAACCAACATCGGCTGCGACACGTCGAGCTGCGGCGCCTGCACGGTGCATCTCGACGGTGAGGCAGTGAAGAGTTGCACGATTCTCGCCGCTCAAGCCGACGGCGGCAACGTCACGACGATCGAGGGCCTTGCAAAGAACGGCGAGATGCACCCGATGCAGAAGGCGTTCATGGAGAACCACGGTTTGCAGTGCGGCTACTGCACACCCGGCATGGTGATGGCGGCGATCGGTCTTCTCAAGGAAAATCCGAACCCGACCGAAGAAGAAGTTCGACTCGGCCTCGAAGGCAACCTGTGTCGCTGCACCGGGTATCACAACATCGTGAAGTCGGTGCTTTCGGCGGCAAAGAAGTAGCCGACGATGATTCCCGCACCGTTCGAATACAAGCGAGCAAGCTCAGCCGACGAGGCGATCTCGCTCATCGGCCAGTACGGCGACGAAGCCAAGTTCTTGGCGGGCGGACACAGCTTGATTCCGCTCATGAAGTTGCGACTGGCGCAGCCGACGGTGTTGGTCGACATCGGACGCGTGAAAGACCTCTCCTACGTGAAAGACGCCGGCGACCATGTCGCCATCGGTGCGCTCACCCGCCACATGGACGTCGAGAAGTCTCCGGTGCTGAAGCAACACGTGCCGCTCTTGGCGCACGCCGCCAGCCACGTGGGCGACTCGCAAGTTCGACACCGCGGCACCATCGGCGGCTCGATCGCCCACGCCGACCCGGCAAGCGACCTTCCCGCGACCACGCTGGCGCTCGGCGCCACCTACGTGGTGCAGGGCCCCAAAGGAAAACGCGAGATCGCCGCCAAGGATTTCTTCAAGGGATTCTTGGAGAGCGCGCTCGCCGCCGACGAGATGCTGGTGGAGATCAAGGTGCCCAAGATGAAGGGCGGCTGGAGTTTTCAGAAGTTCAACCGTCGCGCCCAAGACTGGGCGATCGTCGGCGTGGCCGCGTGGCGCAACAACGGCTCGAGCGGTGTCGCGCTCGTGAACATGGGCTCGACTCCGGTGCTCGCGTCATCGGTGAGCGCCGCGCTGAGCAACGGCGCGTCGATCGCCGACGCCGCGGCACTCGCCGCCGACGACGCCGACCCGCAGGCCGACTTGAACGCGAGCATCGAATACCGCCAGCACTTGGCACGAGTGCTCGTGCGACGCGCGCTCGAAGAAGCGTCGAAGTAACGCGCTACAACAAGCCGGCGTAACTGCCGCCGTCGACCGGCACGTGAGCGCCGGTGATGAACCGCGCGGGCTCGCTGCACAAGAAGGCCACTACCTTGCCGAAGTCAGCGGGGTCGCCGACCTTGCCTGCCGGAATGCCCATCTGCACCGCGTCGGGTGACGCGCCGTACAACTGCGTGATGCGATCGGTGGCGTGAATGCCGGGCTGCGCCGAGTTCACGGTGACACCGTCGCCCGCTACTTCGCGGGCGAGGGTCTTCAAGAACCCGGTGACGCCAGCACGGGCGGTGTTCGACAAGATCAAATTGGCGATCGGTTGTCGCACCGACACCGAGGTGATGGCGACGACGCGACCCCACTTGCGCTCGCGCATCGCCGGCACGGCCGACTCGCACATGGCGACCACCGACAGGAGGCTCTGCTGCAGGGCAGGCAGATAGTCGTCGACGTTCAGCGACGCGAAGTTGCCCGGCTTCGGGCCGCCGCCGTTCGCGACGAGGATGTCGATGTGGCCGAGTCGCTCGCGGGCCAGCTCGACGAACATCGCCGCACCGTCGGCGGTCGACACGTCGCACTCCACACCTGTGGCGTTCTCCCCCAGCGACTTCACCGCGGCATCGACACGGTCGCGCGTACGACCGCAGACGACTACCTTCACCCCTGCCTCGACGAGAGCCCGCGCAGATGCGAGACCCAAACCTGCGGTGGCGGCCGCGACTGCGGCGGTGCGCCCGTTGATGCCGAGGTCCATGACGAGTGAACGGTAGCGCAGGCCGGCTTCTTGGGTTCGAGGTCGTTTCGTAGGCTCAAGGTCGTGGCGGCACCTCGCGCATCCCTTGCCTCCGTCAACAA
>DAIPHP010000118.1:0-3539 GCA_036771295.1 Ilumatobacteraceae bacterium | reverse complement strand
CTAGATCGCGGGTACTTGCTGCGTGATGCAGTGGATGCCGCCACCGCCGTGCGCCAGGATTTCGCCGACGTCGAGACCGACGACTTGACGACCCGGGAACCACTCGGCGATGAGCGCGAGCATGTCGTCGTCGGCCGCGTGCCCGCACACCGGAACGATGACCCCGCCGTTCACGATGTAGAAGTTCAGGTACGGCACCACGACGCGGCGACCGTCGACATGACTGAACGGAAGCACCGGAATTTCACGAACCGTGAGGCCGGCTTTCTCGGCGACGCGGCGATTCTCGAGCATCCGCTCGTGGTCGGGCTCGTGCGGGTCGTCGCAGCCCTGCATCACGAGCACGCTTGCCGAGGCGAACGCGGCGACGTTGTCGACGTGCCCGTCGGTGTCGTCATCAAGATGCAAGCCGTGCGGAAGCCAAACGATGCGTTCCTGACCGAGCTCTTCACGGAGTCGTGCTTCGATCTGCGCTCGCGACAGCGTGGGGTTGCGGTTCTTGTTCAGCAAGCACTGCTCGGTGGTCACGAGCGTGCCCGCGCCGTTGGTCGTGATCGAACCACCTTCGAGCACCATGTCCACCATGCGCGGCTCGTCTCCCTGCGATCGCAGCCAGGCGGCGGCGATCTTTGCGTCGTTGTCGTACGGCAAGAACTTCTCGCCCCAGGAGTTGAACGTCCAGCACGTGCCCGTGCGTGCCTTGCCATCAGTCACGTAGATCGGTCCGCTGTCTCGAAACCACGAGTCATCGATCGGCAGAGCGACGACTTCGACGCCGCTGCCGCAGAGCGAGGCCGCGTTTTCCGCTTGGTCGGGGTTCGCGATCATCGTCACCGGCTCGAAGCCGCTGATGGTCTTGGCGATCGTGGCGTGCGCGCGTCGCGCGGCGGCCATGTGCTCGCCGTAAACGCTCTCTCTCGTCGGCCAGCACATGACCGTTCGCTCGTGCGGCGCGAACTCCGCCGGCATCCGCATGGTCAGGGCACTCGCGAGCGGATCAGGAGAGCGCGGCGCGAATGGCCGAGCGGAGCGTCTCGTCGTCGGGCGAGATCATCGGGCTGAATCGTGCGATCACCTCGCCGTTCTTGCCGACGAGAAACTTCTCGAAGTTCCATCGAATGTCACCGGAGTGCCCCTCGGCGTCCTTCACCGGGGTGAGCATTTCGTAGAGCGGATGACGACCGGGGCCGTTCACGTCGACTTTTTCCGTCATCGGGAACGACACTCCGTAGTTGGTGGAGCAAAACGTAGCGATCTCGCTGGCCGTGCCGGGTTCTTGTGCGCCGAACTGGTTGCAGGGAACGCCGAGAACGCTGAACCCCTTCCCGGAGAACTCTTTCTGCAGCGCTTCGAGCCCCGTGTACTGCGGCGTCAGCCCGCACTTCGACGCGACGTTCACCACGAGTACGACCTTGTTGGCCACGCTGCCGAGTGCGTCGTCGCCGGCGGTGAGTCCCTTGATTTTCACGGAGAACACTGACATGGTCGACTTCGCCTTTCGTTCGGGGATCGCTTGCGGTTGGAAGGCTACTTGCCGCGCTGCTACACACGATGTGTGAAAACTTCTCGGTTCGACGAACGGTACTTCTCGCGTTACTACGGCAAGCAACCGGTGCGTTCGATGAGCGAAGTCGATCACTTGGCTGCCGCGACGCACGAGATGGTCTCGTGGTGGGGCGGTTCGATTCGATCGATGCTCGAAGTCGGTGCCGGTCCGGGTCATTGGAGCCGCTGGTACCGCCGCATGCACCCGCGCGTGCGCGTTCTCTCGACCGACGTGAGCGAGCACGCATGCAAGCGATACGGTCACGAGTTGCGCGACATCGCAGAGTGGAGACCGAGTCGTCCCTATGACCTCGTCGTCTGCATGGATGTGTTGCAGTACCTCGATGATCGCGCGGCAGAGCGTGCATTGCGCAACCTCACCGCCGCCACCCGCACGTGCCTTTACTTTGACGCACTCACGAGCTTCGACGCCAAGCACACCGTCGACCGCTCTTCGACCGATCTCAACGCCCACCTCCGCAGCGGCTCGTGGTACCGAGCGCGACTCGAACGCGGCTTCGTGCAGGCGGGGGCGGGGCTGTGGGTACGAAAGAGCAGCGGCCTCGTGCTGCACGAACTCGAACGAACCCGCTGACGACGGCCGAGTCCCGCGGCGCTCCGACTGGCTATCGTTGCCTGCGATGGCAGCGATCGATTGGGACTCCTTGCGCAACGCCGCCCGCGAAGCCATGGCGCGCGCATACGTGCCGTACTCGAAGTTTCACGTCGGTGCCGCCGGTTTGGTCGACGACGGGCGCATCGTGACCGGCTGCAACGTCGAGAACGCCTCGTACGGTCTCACCCTGTGTGCGGAGTGCGGAATGGTCAGCGAGCTCGTTCGCTCGGGCGGAGGGAGACTGGTCGCCGTGTGCACGCTGGGCAACGGCGCACCGGTCACGCCGTGTGGTCGTTGCAGGCAGTTGCTCTGGGAGCACGGTGGCCCCGGCTTGCTCGTCGAGGTCGACGGCGTGCCGCGGCCGATGACCGACCTCATTCCTCACGCGTTTCCGGAAGCATCCACGTTCTCGAACCCGAACGGATGACCTGACATGGGCCGCTACCTCACCAACGAACAAATCTCGGCGTTTCGCAATGACGGCTTCCTCGTGGTGCCCGACTTCGTGCCCGCTCATCGCTGTCTCGAATTGCGCGAGCGTGCGCTGCAGTTGGCCAAACAGCACGTGCCGTCGCCCGACCAAGCGACGGTCTTCACTGCCGACGGCAAGCCGTTGCACGCGAGCGACGACTACTTCCTCTCCAGCGGCGAACAGATCCGCTGCTTTTTCGAAAAAGACGCCTTCGACGAACGCGGCCGGCTGCGTGCCGAGCCGCACTTGTCGCTCAACAAGCTCGGGCACGCGATGCACGACCTCGACCCGGTGTTCGACGCGTTCAGCCGCACCCCGGAGCTCGCGGCGGTGGCCCACGACATCGGCATGAGCGATCCGTTGCTGTTGCAGTCGATGTACATCTTCAAACAGGCCCACATCGGCGGTGAAGTCACGTGCCACACCGACCACACCTACCTGTGGACCGAACCCCGCACGGTGGTGGGATTCTGGTTCGCCATCGACGATGCGACTCGCGAGAACGGCTGCATGTGGGCGGTTCCGGGCGGTCATCGCTTGCCGGTTCGCTCTCGCTCGAGACTCAACGAGTCGCGCACCGCGACCGTCACCGACGTGATCGACCCCGAGCCGTACCCGCTCGACTCGTTGGTGTGCCTCGAAGCCAAGCGCGGCACGTTGGTGCTGCTCGACGGCGCCGTGCCGCATCTCTCCGCTGCAAACACGAGCGACAAACCGCGCCACGCCTACACGATCCATGCGATCGACGGCGTCGCGAAATATCTCGACGACAACTGGCTGCAGCGACCCACTTTGCCGTTGCGCGGTTTCTCGGCCAACTAGAGACGGCCGATGGCGACTCTGCGCTTCAGTTTCGGCACGATGGGTTCGGGCAAGAGCACGCTCGCCCTGCAGATTCACCACAAC
>DAIPHP010000117.1:0-3684 GCA_036771295.1 Ilumatobacteraceae bacterium | reverse complement strand
CGTAGTAGGCGTCGTAGTAGCCGGCCGACAGCGCGTACGTGCCGAGCATGATGCGACGCTTCACTTCGTCGCCGAAACCAGCGGCACGGGTTGCGCCGTACATCGCGTTCAGGTCTTTCGCGTCGACGCGCAAGCCGTAGCGAACGCCGTCGAATCGCGCGAGGTTGCTGCTCGCTTCGGCCGGGGCCACCAAGTAGTACGCAGTGAGGCCGTACGACATCGACGGCATCTTCACGTCGACGATCTGTGCGCCGGCCGCGCGCAACGACTCGAACGCGGCTTCGAGCCGCGCGAGCACGTCAGGGGACGAACCCTCCGGCATGTCGGTGATGCGGCCGATGCGCATGCCTTTGACGCCTTTGTCGAGCACGTTCATGAGCGACGGTGCCGGCTGCGGGATCGACGTCGAATCGAGCGGATCGTGTCCGGCGATGACCTCCATCAACAACGCGGAGTCGGCGACGGTGGTGCTGAACGGCCCGATTTGGTCGAGGCTGCTGCCGAACGCGACGAGACCCTGGCGGGAGACGGTGCCGTACGTGGGCTTCACGCCGACCAAACCGCACAACGCAGCAGGTTGGCGGATGCTGCCGCCGGTGTCGCTGCCGAACGAGGCGGCGGCGAAACCTGCGGCGACCGCCGCGGCACTGCCGCCGCTCGAACCGCCGGGCACGCGCGACGTGTCGAGCGGGTTGCGAGTCGGGCCGAATGCCGAGTTCTCGGTGCTCGAGCCCATGGCGAATTCGTCGAGATTGGTCTTGCCGACGAACACCGCGCCTTCGTCGGCGAGACGACGCACGACGGTGGCGTCATAGGGCGGCTTCCACCCGGCGAGGATCTTCGACGAACACGTGGTCTCCACCCCGCGCGTGCACATGTTGTCTTTGAGGGCGATGGTGACACCGGCGAGGCGACCGACGTTCTTGCCGGCCTTCACGTCGGCGTCGATCTGTGCGGCTCGTTCGCGCGCGCGTTCGGCGGTCACCAAATTGAACGCGTGAATCTCTTTTTCGCGCGAGTCGATGGCAGCAAGATTCTCCTCGAGCACCGACGAGGCGGAGAGCTTGCCGCTCGAGACACCGGCGGCGATGTCGACTACGGTTCGACGCTGCGTCATCGCAGATCACCGTTCGCCGAGGCTCGTCGCGCGGCCACCGGTTACTCCTCGAACCCGATGATCGGCGGCACGCGGAACCTGCCGTCTTGCGCCGCGGGCGCCGAAGCGAGCACCTCGTCGCGGTCGAGCGACGGCGCTTCGACGTCGTCACGCAGCACGTTGGAGAGCGGAATCGGCTGGTTCATCGGCTCCACTTTCGACAAATCGAGCGCGTCGACGTCGCGGAAGTGGTCGAGCATGCCGGCCAACTGGGTGGTCATGCGCTCGATCTCGGCGTCGGTCAGATCGAGACGGGCCAGACGCGCGACTTTGGCGACAGTCTCCCGCGAAATCGGCTCAGGCACGAGGAATAATGCTACGAGCGAACATGCACGAGCATGCCCGACTCGGGCCACATGCTCGGCGGCTGCACGCCGACCACCGCGAGTTCTCGACCGGTGCAACGCACCGGCTCGTTCATCCACGCGGGCAACGTGTGGCCGATGCCCCCGAGGCGCCCGAGCGGCAGATGCGCGACGGTGTACGTGCGCTCGGGGTCGAGACCGTTGATTCTCCAGCGCGGCACGACCAACCACGGCGACGTTTCCATCTGTACGTAGGCGAGCAACGCCTCCGTCCGGTCGGTCGACATCACACCGTGAGCAAGCGCGGTGAGGTCGTCGAGATCGAAACGCACGGTGCGCCCGCCGTGCAGGAGGGTACGGTGCTGCTTGTGCAGCGCGATGGCGCTTCGCAGCACTTCCCGCTCGTGGTCGTCGAGCTTGCGCGGGTCGCACTCGACGCCCATCCAGCCGAACATCGCGGTGAGCGCGCGCATCTCGATGCTCTGGGCGCGACCGGTGGTGTGCGACACGCGGGCACCAACGTGCATGCCGAGCATCTCGTTGGGCACCCACATGCCGGTGCCGCGCTGGATGCGTTGGCGCTCGAGCGGGTCGTTGCAGTCGCTCGTCCACACGCGCACCGCGCGAGAAAGAACGGCGTGGTCGATGCGTCCGCCGCCCGAGGCGCACGACTCGAACTCCACGTTCGGGTGCGCGCGACGCAATGCGTCGAGCAATCGGTAGAACGCGCGGGTCTGGCGATGCGCGCCTGCCGCCCCGTCGGCGGCCGAGGCGTGGATGAGCGGACGGTTCATGTCCCACTTCACGAATGCGATGTCGTGGTCACGCAACAGCGCGTCGAGCTGACCATATATATGGGCGTAAGCCGCTTCGTTGGTGAGGTCGAGCAGCAGCTGGTGACGAGCCATCACCGGTTCGTGGTCGGGCGAGTGCAGCACCCACTCGGGGTGCGCGCGCACGAGGTCGCTGTCGCGGTTGACCATCTCCGGCTCGATCCAGATGCCGAAGTCCATGCCGCGCGAACGCACGTGAGTAATCAGCGGCGCGAGACCGTTCGGATACACCTCGCTCGACACCACCCAGTCGCCCAACCCTGCGCGGTCGTTGCGTCGCGCGCCGAACCAGCCGTCGTCGAGCACGAATCGCTCGATGCCGATGTCGGCGGCCGCGTCGGCGAGCGCCTTCAGCTTCTCGGTGTCGTGGTCGAAGTACGTGGCTTCCCAGGTGTTGAGCAACACCTTGCGCACCCGCGGACTCGCACCTCGTGCCGCGTCACGCACGTGATCGTGCATCACCCACGACGCCGGGGTGAAGCCGCGGGGCGAGTAGGCACCGACGACGAAGGGCGTGGCGTACGACGCGCCCGGATCGAGGCACACCTCGCCGGGGGCGAAGAGTTCGCCGAGCTGCGCGTAGCGACGACCGTCGGGCATCACTTCTGCGAGCAACGCATGGTTGCCGCTCCAGGCGAGATGGCATCCCCACACCTCGCCCGACCACTCGCGGGCGTCGGTCGTGCTCCACCACAACGTGGGCGGATACTCGTGCGACGTGCGACCGGTGCGGTTCTCGGCGGTCCACGCACCGTGGTCGATGGTCTGGCGATGCGTCGCCGACTCGCGCGACCAGCGGCCTGAATACGTGGTGAGGTCTCGCGCACTCGACGGCACCGGCAACGTGACGGTGAGCGCGTCGAGCAAGAACCGCGTGTCGCCCTCGTTGGTGACGGTGGCGTTCACCCGCAGAGCGCCGGCGTCGGTGAGTTCGATCCGCGTGTCGAGCCGCAGTCGTGCCGCGCGATCGTGCGACACTGTGACCACCGAGCGACTGGAGGCATCGACCTCGCACTCGGTGAAACGCGGCGACCAGTCGCGGCCGCCGGGCCGGTGACCGAGCAGGCCGGGTCGCGCCAGCGAACCCAGCGAATGCTGCGGAACGATCTGCAACGGCGGCACGGAGTCGAGCGAGCCGTGCGTGGTCGGTCGTGTGGTCATTGCGGTCAACGTCGCGGCGTCTGACGACGACAACGCGGCACCCCAGTGCACGATCGTCGGCACGCCGCCCGACACGTCGACCACGACCGACACAGCGTCGTGCACGAGGTGCACCATGCGACTCACCCTTTCGTCGAGCCGAGCGTCAACCCAGAGACGAATTGCTTGCGCAAGACGAAGAACACGATCAGCGTCGGGAGCGCTGCGATGATCGCGCCGGCGGCGAGCA
>DAIPHP010000116.1:0-3714 GCA_036771295.1 Ilumatobacteraceae bacterium | reverse complement strand
GCGTGCGCCGCGACCCGTGACCATCCACCGTTTCGTCGTCGGTGACGAGGTCGAGCGAGTCGACGGCAACCCGGTGGTGGCGATAGACGTGACGTGCTCGTCGGGCACTTACATTCGCACGCTCGCCGCCGATCTCGGCGAGGCGCTCGGCGGGTTCGCGCATCTTCGCAATCTTCGCCGACGCGCGATCGGCGACTTCGTCGTCGGTGCATCGCACGACCCCTCGTCAATCGACGAAGCCCCGCTGCGGTCGGCGGTGGCGACGATGGCGCATCTCGACGGCGTGAACGTGACCATGGTGTCAGTCGACGACGACACTGCTGCGAAAGTTCGCAACGGTCGTGCCTTCGACACGCTCGGAGAGCTTGACGGTCGCGAGGGTGAGTGTCGCATCGTGTTGAACCAGCGAAACGAGTTGATCGCGGTGTATCGACGCGCGAGCTCGGGCTGGAAGCCCGAAGTCGTGATGCCCGCAGCGTTAGCGTGACGACGCGTGAAGATCGTCAATAACGCCACTCGACGGGCGGTTGTTGACGCCATTGGTGATCGTCGCTGCGTGGTCACGATCGGGGCGTACGACGGCGTGCACCTCGGCCACCGCACGGTGATCGGGCAAGTGCGAGCCAGGGCGACCGAGCTCGGTGCCGCCAGCGTGGTCGTCACGTTCGACCGTCACCCAGCCTCGGTGGTGCGGCCGGAGTCTGCGCCGAAACTGCTCACCGACGCCGAACAAAAACTCGAATTGTTGGCTTCTACCGGCGTCGACGCCACGTTGGTCGTGCCGTTCGACTCGACTCAATCAACCGAGGCTCCGGCCGATTTTGTTCGGCGCGTGCTGGTCGACGCGCTTGCCGTGCGCGGTGTGATCGTGGGCGAAGACTTTCATTTCGGGCACAAGCGCGGCGGAAACGTGCAGTTGTTGCGCGAGATGGCAACCCAGCACGACTACGAGGTCCTGCCGGTGAGGCTCATTGCGCGAGCTGACGGCGTCGACGAGCCGGTGAGCAGCACGGCGATTCGTCGGGCACTCGCGGGAGGCGACGTGCGTCGCGCCGCGGAGATGCTCGGGCGCGACCACGAGGTGCGCGGGCTCGTGGTGCCGGGCGACCAGCGCGGACGAACGATCGGGTTTCCGACCGCGAACGTGCAGATCGATTCGTCAATTTGCCTGCCTGCCGACGGCGTGTACGCCGCGAGAGTCACCCTCGAAGACGGAAGCCGGCACGACGCCGCTGTCAACCTTGGTCGTCGACCAACCTTCCATGATCGTGCCGACCACTCGCTGCTTGAAGCGCACCTGCTCGACTTCTCCGGCGATCTCTACGGCAAGCGAGTGCGGGTGTCGTTCCATGCCTTCTTACGGGGCGAGCGCAAGTTCTCGGGCATTGACGAGTTGAAGTCGCAGTTGCAGATCGACATCGAGCATGCCCGGGCTGCGTTGGCCTAGCGAACGGCGTACAGCGTGGTGCGTTGGCGCAACGGCCGACCGAGCGGTTCCACCAACGAAACGAAGTCATCGGGTGTCATCCCTTGGCCGTGGCTAGCGCCGGCGGCACGAGAGATGTTCTCGTTCATCAACGTGCCGCCCACGTCGTTGCAGCCGGCCTGGAGAAGCTGACGAGTTCCTTCGACGCCGATCTTCACCCATGACGCCTGGATGTTGTCGATGACTCCGCGGTAGGCGAGCCGTGCCACCGCGTGCACGAGCAGCGTTTCGCGGAAGGTGGGCCCGCGTCGCGACTTGTGCTGCAAGTAGATCGGTGACGCCATGTGCACGAACGGCAGCCCGACGAACTCGGTGAACCCGCCAGTCTCCTTCTGCAACGCACGAGTGCGCACGATGTGCCTGGCCCAGGCGCGTGGCGACTCGATGGAACCGAACATCATCGTCACGTTCGAGCGCAGACCGACACTGTGTGCGACTCGGTGAGCCTCGAGCCACTCTTCGGTGTTGACTTTGTCGCTGCACAGCACCGCACGAACTTCGTCATCGAGAATCTCTGCCGCGGTGCCCGGCAGCGACGACAAGCCGGCTTCCTTCAGTCTCGTGAGATACGACGAGAGCGACTCGCCGAGGCGTCGCGCACCCTCGGTGACCTCGAGCGCGGTGAAGCCGTGCACGTGAATGTCGGGTGCCGCCTGTTTCACTGCGCGCGTGACGTCGATGTAATAGTCACCGTCGAAGTCGGGGTGAATACCGCCCTGCAGCGTGACTTCGGTGGCGCCGAGCTCGCGAGCTTCGCGCACACGAGCGGCAATGTCGTCGAGCGTCAGCAGGTACGGCGTGCCTCGCAGGTTGAGGCTGAGCGGCCCCTTCGAGAACCCGCAGAACTTGCACTTGAACGTGCACACGTTGGTGTAGTTGATGTTGCGGTTGTGCACCCATGTGACGTCGTCGCCGACGGCGTCGACTCGCGCGGCGTCTGCCGCCGCGGCAACCGCGACGACTTCGGGGCCCCGAGCCCGGAAGAGGGCGACGATTTCGTCTTCGCCGAGTTCGTCGCCGATCTCCACGCCGCGCAGCACTTCGCCGACCGGGCCGTGCAGTTTTCGCGATCGTGCCACGAGCGACGGGCCGCTCGTCGCGCGACCTGCAACGGCACCGCCAACGAGGGCGGGCGGCGGATTGTTGGCGCCCGAATACCACTGCGTCGAGCGATGCCCGACCAGGATCACCTCGGCGCCGTCGTGAACGACGTCGGCGGCGGTGACTTTCTCCGGCCAGATCGCGCCCGGGTCATCTCGGCCGAAGCCTTCTGCGTCGCTGCGATCGAGCACGCGGAATCGCAATGATGCGTCGATCCACTTCGGCGTCGCCGAAAGTCCGACGTCGTCGATGAACTCGGGGTACACCGTCAGGCGCGGCGCGAGCGCGCGACCCGCCGCCTCGGTCACTTCGCGCAGGCGGTCGAGCGCCGGCCAAGGGCGCTCGGGATTGACGTGGTCGGCCGTCACCGGCGAGACGCCGCCCCAGTCGTCGATGCCCGCGCTGAGCAGCACGCCGAAGTCGTCGCTCAGGTTCGGCGGGGCTTGAAGGTGGATCTCCGGCGGAAGTATCAGTCGTGCGACGGCGATCGACCAGAGGTACTCGTCTGGGTCGCAGGCGGCGTCGTGTTGCATGCCCGTGCGCGGCTTGGGCAAGAAATTCTGCACGATCACTTCTTGCACGTGGCCGTGACGCAGATGCGACGCCGCGATGGCCTCGAGCGCGGCGATGCGGTCGGCCCTCGATTCGCCGATGCCGACCAAGATGCCGGTGGTGAAAGGAATCTTCAGTTCGCCGGCGAATTCGAGCGTGTCCAGGCGTCGCTGCGGAACTTTGTCGGGTGCGCCGCGGTGGCACTCGAGATCGTCGCGCAGCGTTTCGATCATCATGCCTTGCGAGGGCGACACTGCGCGCAGCATTGCGAGCTCGTCTTTGTAGAGCGCGCCGGCGTTGGCGTGGGGGAGAAGACCGGTCTCGTCGAGCACGAGTTTTGCCATGTCGTGCAGGTAGTGCACGGTCGAGTCGTAGCCGTTGTCACGCAGCCACTTGGCCGCCACGTCGTAGCGCAATTCGGGGCGTTCGCCGAGGGTGAAGAGCGCCTCGTGGCAACCGCGCGACGCACCTTGCTTGGCGATGGTGAGCACTTGCTCGGGCGAGAGGTACGGGTTCTCTAGGCGCGCCGGTGGCTGGGCGAACGTGCAGTAGCCGCACTTGTCGCGGCACAGCAT
>DAIPHP010000115.1:0-3757 GCA_036771295.1 Ilumatobacteraceae bacterium | reverse complement strand
ACGTCGTGATCGACACCGGCGCGGTCTTCGGCGGCCCGGCGATCGGCACGAACACCACCGGCCAAGAGGCCGAAGGCCCGCACTGCGTGGGCGCGGGAGGCCACTGAGCCGATGACTCCAGTGTTCGCTGATGTCACCACGACGCTCGCGTGGATCACGCTCGTCGTCGCCATCGGCGGCTGGGCGCTGTACGCGTTCTTCAACATCCGATCGAGTCGCGCTGAAATCGGCTCGGAAATCGAATTGGCGGCCAACCGCAAGCCGTACTACGACGACGAGGTGCTCGAAGGCAAGAAGCTCGAGCGCACGCAGTTGCTCGGTCTCGCGTTTCTCGCGGTCATCACCGTGACGTTGCCGCTCTACTGGATCCTGGAACCGGGCCGACAGGCCGGAGCCGAGAAAGACTTCGAGCACAAGTTCGAGTATTGGGGCGGCCGACTGTTCGCTTCGACTGCTGACGGCGGCTTCAACTGCGCAGGTTGCCACGGCGGTATGAACGGCGGTGGCGGCGTCGCGTCGTTCGCGGTGACCGACCCGAAGACCGGCGAAGTGAAGGCAGTGAACTGGAAAGCGCCCGCGATCAACAACATCTACTTGCGCTACAGCGAAGAAGAAGTCCGCTTCATCCTCAACTACGGTCGTCCGTTCTCGCCGATGTCCGCCTGGGGCCTCGTCGGCGGTGGTCCGATGAACGAGCAACAAATCCAGACGGTGCTCGACTACCTGAAGAGCATCCAGATTCCGCGGGAGAACTGCGCGTCGCCCGACGACAAGGCCACCATGTGTGACGGCGGCACGTTGCCGAAGAAGAACCAGGACGAAATCCAAGCCGAAGCCGAGCGTCTCGTCGAGAACGGCACGTACGGCAGCGTCGGCGAGGCGTTGTTCAACCTCGATCTCGGCGCCGGCGCCTACTCGTGCGCGCGATGCCACACCAAAGGCTGGTCGTACGGCGAGCCGCAGATCACCGGCGGCGGCGCGTTCGGACCGAACCTCACCGGTGGCTCGACGATTCGCCAGTTCCCCAACCAAGACGAAATGATCGCGTTCATCGCGGCTGGCAGCGAGTACGGCAAGAAGTACGGCGAGCAGGGCCAAGGCGGCGGCCGCATGCCGGGTTTCGGCGCGATGCTGACGCCCGACCAGATCAAGGCCATCGTCGAATACGTGCGAGGACTCTGACGTGAATTTCCTCTCGTTGCTGGCGATCAACTGGGAACCGCAGCTTCGCGGCTACGTCGTCGTCTTGATTTCCGTCGTCGTCTTGATCGGCGGCACGTACCTGGTCGTGGGCACCAACCTGGGGGCGCGACTCGGGTTTCTCGTCATCCTCGGCGCCCTCTTCGGCTGGATGGCCGCGATGGGAGCCATCTGGTGGACGTACGGCATCGGTCTGCAGGGACGCATGCCGACGTGGAAGCCCGCCGAACCAGCGACGATCATTCGCGACGGAGAGTTGTTCCAACAGGTCGAGATTCTCGAGCAGCCCCTGAAGCTCACCGGTACCGCCACCGAGAATGCAGCCACGGTCGCCGCAGCACTCGAGTCGGAGGGATGGCGCCGTCTCGACGAGTCAGACCCGCAGCGCGGACAAGCGGTCGCCGCATCGGACGACTTGCTGATCAACCAGGCTGACGAATTCGCCGCCGGCGAATTCGTTTCGGTCGCGGTCTTCGACCGCGGCGGCGAGCGTTGGCCAAAGATCAACGAGACGCTCGATTTCTTTGCGTTCATGCATGAGCCGCGATTCGCTCTGGTCGAAGTCGCACCCGTAGTGCCGCAACGCGTCGAGCCGGGCCGCGCGCCTGCGCGACCGAAGGTCGACGAGACCCAGGAGCGCCGGTACGTGCACATCGTCCGCGACCTCGGCAATCGTCGCCAGCCGGCGATGTTCATCACGCTCGGGTCGCTGATCGTCTTCGTCATCTTGTGCTGGTTGCTGCACCGTCGCGACCTGATGCTGCGCGAGAATCTGGCTCGCGCTCGCGAGCTCGAGAAGGTCTGATCCCGAGCAGTCGGGGGTGACGATGGGCCAGTACCTGCCGATCGTCGTGCTGACCGCACTCGCCATCGTGTTCGGCGTGCTCTCGCTCGTCGCGTCGAAGCTGCTCGCCCCGAAGCGCCCGAACACCGCCAAAGACGCCCCGTACGAGTGCGGCATCGTGCCGAGCAAAGAATCGCCGGAGCGCTTTCCGGTGTCGTTCTACATCGTCGCGATGCTCTTCATCATGTTCGACATCGAGATCATCTTCGCCTATCCGTACGCCATCGCCCGAGAGTCGCTCGGCGCGTTCGGCTTCTGGGAGATGGTCGCGTTCAGCGCCGTCTTTTTCGTGGCGTTCGTCTACATGGTTGCACGCGGCGCCTTGGAGTGGGGTCCGCTCAAGAAGGACCTGCCCGTCGCCGACGTCGTGACCGCACAAGCGCGAGTGCACGGCGTGAAAATTGTTGGCCTCGACGGACGCCGTGCCCCTGAAGCAGGTGCCGCATGAGTGCAGTTCGCGAAGTGCTCGACAACGGTCTCGGCGGCATCAAGCACAACTTCCTCACCGGTCGCGTCGAAGACCTGGTGAAGTGGTCGCGTTCACGATCGAGCTGGGGTGCGACCTTCGGTCTCGCCTGCTGCGCCATCGAGATGATGGGAACCGGTGCCCCGCACTACGACCTCGCGCGATTCGGCATGGAGGTGTTCCGCGCCTCGCCGCGCCAAGCCGACATCATGATCGTGGCCGGACGCGTGAGCCAGAAGATGGCTCCGGTGCTCCGACAGGTGTACGACCAGATGATGGAACCCAAGTGGGTGATCTCGATGGGCGTCTGCGCGTCGAGCGGCGGAATGTTCAACAACTACGCGATCGTGCAGGGTGTCGACCAGATCGTTCCGGTCGACGTGTACGCGCCGGGTTGCCCGCCGACACCCGAGACGTTGATCCATGCGATCGAGACGCTCCACCAGTTGATCGAAGACGGAGAAATCATGCGTCGCCGCGCCGAGTCGGGTGCTGGCGCGAACGTGCACATCCAAGAGATTCCGGCCGGCATCACGACGCCGGTGACGTTGGATCGCAGGTAGTCGCCGTGCCGGTCGCCGTCGGGATGCAGGGAGTCGTCGCCCACGAGTCGAACGGCCAGCAGGTGCTGTTCGTCGAGGACACC
Source organism: Ilumatobacteraceae bacterium (assembly GCA_036771295.1). Classification (GTDB taxonomy): domain Bacteria; phylum Actinomycetota; class Acidimicrobiia; order Acidimicrobiales; family Ilumatobacteraceae; genus F1-60-MAGs027. Next base: position 601 of record DAIPHP010000115.1, on the reverse strand, counting down.
TCGTACCTCGCGGTCGTCACCGCGTTGTACGAGTCGGGCTTCACGATGTGCGTCGACCTCACCGCCGTCGACTACTTGGCGAATCCGGCGCGCGTGGTGCCGAGCGGCATCGTCGCCCGGCGGTTCGAGGTGGTCGTGAACTTGCTGTCGATCACCGACCGTGAGCGAGTCCGACTGCGACTCCAGGTCGCCGACGGAGACTCGGTGCCGTCGCTGTTCGACGTGCATCCGAGCACCGAGGCGATGGAACGCGAAGTGTTCGACATGTTCGGTATCCGTTTCGACGGCCACCCCGATCTCACGCGAATCCTCATGCCAGAAGACTGGGACGGTCATCCGTTGCGCAAGGACTACGCACAGGGCCGCATCCCGGTGCAGTTCAAAGGGGCGGCGTCATGACGACGATCGACGCGTCGGCCGGCGCAGCCACGAGCGAGGGCGGCCAAGAGCTCAAGTCGCGTCGCGAGATCTCGCAGAAGGCACTCATGCGCGAGGCTGGCGCGGTACTGCGCATGAGCGAGAGCGCCGCGGCGGCGCTCTCTGAAGTGCAGGGCGACGTCGGCGAAGACCAGTCGATGATCATCAACATGGGCCCGCAGCA
>DAIPHP010000114.1:0-3781 GCA_036771295.1 Ilumatobacteraceae bacterium | reverse complement strand
GGCAAGCGCTACTACGGCGGCAACGCGGTGGTCGACGAGATCGAGGCGCTGGCGATCGAGCGAGTGAAGAAGTTGTTCGGCGCCGAGCACGCCAACGTGCAGCCGCACTCCGGCGCCAGCGCGAACATGGCGGTGTACCAAGCGATGTTGAAGCCCGGCGACGTGGTGCTGGGTTTGAGCCTCGACCACGGCGGACACCTCACGCACGGCTCGCCGGTCAACGCGAGCGGAATCTTCTACGACTTCCGGTCGTACAAGGTGGGCGTCAACGACGAACGAATCGACTTCGAAGAAGTACGCCGTCTCGCGCACGAGCATCGACCGCGCATGATCGTTGCGGGCACGACGAGCTATCCGCGACGTATCGAGCCCGAGCCGTTCAAGAAGATCGCCGACGAGGTCGGTGCGTACATGATGTTCGACATCGCGCACTTGGCGGGTCTCGTTGCCGGTGGCGCGCACCCCAACCCGGTGCCGCACGCCGACGTCGTCACGTTCACCACGCACAAAACGCTGCGCGGCCCGCGCGGCGGCTGCATTCTCACGACCAAGCAGCACGCGCAAGCCATCGACAAAGCGGTGTTTCCGGGTCAACAAGGCGGGCCGCTCGAGCACGCGGTGGCGGCCAAAGCCGTCGCGTTCTTCGAGGCGCTGCAACCAGAGTTTCGCGAGTACGCCCACCAGATCGTGAAGAACGCAGCGGCGCTGGCTGAAGCGTTGGCGACTCGCGGCTTCCGCCTCGTCTCGGGCGGCACCGACACCCACATGATGGTGGTCGACTTCCGGCCGTTCGACGCCGAGCTCACCGGCAAAGAAGCCCAGGCCGTGCTCGACCTCGCCGGCATCACGTTGAACAAGAACACCGTGCCCAACGACCCGCGCAGCCCGTTCGTCACGTCGGGTGTGCGCATCGGTACGCCGTCGGTGACGACGCAAGGCATGAAAGAAGGGGAGATGGCGACGATCGCCGATTTCATCGTCACCACGCTCAAAGGACGCAACGATCCTGCGATCGTCGCCGACGTGCGCGCGAAGGTGGCCGCGTTGTGCGCCGCGTTTCCCGCCTATCGTTAGGTTCGTGAGCGCCAGGCACTGCGCGGCATGATCAGCCTCGCGTCGTACCTGGTCGTCGGGCTCATCGCCGCGGCGGCGACCGCCGGCGCGATGCCGTTCGTGATCAAGGTCGCCCACCGGCAAGGTTGGCTCGCCACCCCGGACGAGCGCCGAATGCACCCGGTGCCGACGCCGGACGTGGGCGGCATCGCGATGTTCGTCGGCATCCTTGCCGGCGTGATCGGCGCGAGCCTGATCGGCGACTTCGATCAACTGTTCGACGACAGCACGGAGATCATCGGCGTGCTCGTCGCGAGCGCGATCATCTTCGCTTTGGGCATCGTCGACGACATCCGCGATATCTCGCCGCCGGCGAAAGTGACGGGCATCGTCGTTGCGGCGGTGGCGCTGGTGTGGTTCGGCGTGACGATGTTCCAGTTCCGTCTGCCGTTTCTCGACGTGTTCGTGCTCTCCAACGACTGGGTGCCGCTCATCACCGTGCTCTGGCTGCTCGGCATGACCCAGGCGATCAACCTCATCGACGGTCTCGACGGGCTCGCCGCCGGCATCGTCGCCATCGGAGCCGGAGCGTTCTTCATCTATTCGCGCGAACTGACCTCGGGCAACTTGCTGCCGCAGCCCAATGTGGGCCCGCTCGTCGCGATCATCGCGGTCGGGGTGTGCGTCGGGTTCTTGCCGTTCAATTTCAACCCGGCCCGCATCTTCATGGGCGACAGCGGGGCACTGCTGCTCGGCTTGTTGATGGCGGTGGCCACCAGCGTGGTGGGCGGCCGGGCCGACCCCGACACGCAGTCAGCCAACGGACAGACGTACTTCTTCTTGGCGCCGATTTTCATCTCGCTCTTGGTGCTGGCCGTGCCGATCGTGGACGTGCTGTTCGCCATCGTGCGCCGCACCGCGAGCGGGCGCAGTTTTGCGCAGGCCGACATGGGTCACCTGCACCATCGCCTGATTCAGCTGGGGCATGGTCCGCGTCGTGCGGTCGTGATTCTGTGGGGATGGGCGATGCTGCTCTCCACCGTGGTGTTGTTTTCGGCGCTCTACAGCACCGGCTCGGCGCTCGTCGTGTTGGTGATCGTCGGCAGTGCGCTCAGCGTCTTCACGGTGTTGCACCCGAGAATTCGACGCGGCGAGGCACAAGTTCACGAAGCGGATTTGGTCGAACAAGAGCCCCACGCCTAGATTGTTCTGCGGTTCACAAGCCTCGTGAATCGAGATAACCGAGCAACAGACAAAGGTGTCCACGTTGGCAACGCAGTCCGATTCATTGAGCAAGGGAATGGAGATCGCGGGCACGACGCTCGTGTTCTTCTTGCTCGGCTGGTTCGTCGACGATCGTCTCGGCACGACGCCGCTCTTCATGATCACGTTCGTCATCGTGGCGCTCGTTGCGCAGTTCGTGAAGCTCTACTACGTCTACAACGCGCAGATGGCGCGGCTCGAGTCTGAGCGGCGCGAGGCGGTGCACTCGCGATGAACAACAACGTGAACCCGTCGGTGCTCGCGATGCGCGATACCGGGCCGTCACCAGAAGCGCAGATCACCCGTGACATCGTGAAGCGCGGTCTGATCGCCGCGCCGGTGCTGATCGGCGTGTCGTGGTTGGTGTGGGGCACCGAGGGCGCCTGGTCGAGCACGTACGGTCTCGCGCTGGTGCTCTGCAACTTCATGATCGCCGCCGGGCTGGTGGCAACGACCGCGCGCATCTCGTACGCCTTGATGATGGCGGCGACCCTGTTCGGTTACGTCTTGCGTCTCGGTCTCATCGCGCTCGCCGTGATGTTGGTTCGCAACGAGTCGTGGGTCGACCTGATGGCTCTCGGTCTCACGCTCATCGTGATGCATCTCGGCCTGTTGTTCTGGGAGATGCGTTACGTCTCGGCGACGTTGGCGTTCCCCGGGCTGCGCCCGACCTCGGCAGCCGACGTGACGTCGCAGCACGACGACTCGACCCGTTCGACAGAAAAGGCAAACGCATGAACTCAACAGAAAAGGCACACGCATGAACCTCTCGCTGATCCTCGCCTTCGAGTTTCCGCCGATCAACATGCTGTTGCGTTGGCGAGAAGTCGCACCGACGATCAACAAAGTGGTGCTCATCGGCATCGCGGCCGCGTTGATCGGCATCGCGATCTTCCTCGCTGCCGCACGCAAAGACCCGAAAGTCGCCCCCAAGGGTGCGCGCAACCTCGCCGAGTCGATCATCGACTTCATCGAGAAGCAGATCATCATGCAGACGATGGGCCCCTCGGGCCTGGCCTGGACGCCGTTCCTCCTGTCGATGTTCATCTTCATCTACTTGTGCAACGTGCCGGGCATCATCCCGTTCATCCAGATGCCGGCCACCGCGCGAATGGGTTTGCCGGCGTTCATGGCGCTCATGGTGTGGGTCGTCTACAACGTCACGGGCATCAAGCACCAGGGGCCGGTCGGCTACATGAAGTCCGTGCTCTTCCCGCCGGGAGTGCCGAAGGCGCTGTACATCTTGGTGACCCCGATCGAGTTCATCTCGACGTTCGTCGTTCGACCCTTCTCGCTGGCAGTGCGACTTTTCGCCAACATGCTGGCCGGTCACTTGCTGCTCGCGATCTTCGCGTTGCTGTCAGAGGCGCTGTTCCAGGCGCGCGACCGGATCCTCATCCCCATCGGCGTGCTGCCGTTCGCGGTGCTGCTCTTCCTCACCGCCTTCGAGGTGCTCGTCGCCTTC
>DAIPHP010000113.1:0-3785 GCA_036771295.1 Ilumatobacteraceae bacterium | reverse complement strand
CCTTCTCCGCCACGCTCAGGAATTGCTTCACGCGAACGTAGTGACGGTTGATGCCGGTGAAGATGAGGATCATCGACGGGATTACAACGGCAGGAATCCACGCGCCGTCAGTGAACTTGACGATGACCACCGCGAGAGCGACGGCGAGGGTGGTCAGCGCGCCGACCCCGGTGAAGAACGACTTGAGCGCCCATCTCTGTTCTTTCAGTCGAACCAGTCGAACGAACATTCCGGTCTGGCTGAGCGTGAATCCGGTGAAGACCCCCACTGCGTAAAGCGGGATCAGCGCGTTGACGATGCCACCGAACGCGATGACGAGGCCCGACGCTGCGATGCCCAGGAAGATGATGCCGTTGCTGAACACGAGACGGTCGCCGCGGTTGGTGAACTGGCGAGGCAGAAAGCTGTCCTTGGCGATCACGGATGACAATCGGGGGAAGTCGGCGTACGCCGTGTTGGCGGCGAGGATGAGAATGCCGAACGTGGCGAACTGCGTTACGAAGAAAAAGACGTTGCGCCCGCCGTACACCTGCTCTGCCAGCTGGGCGAGCACCGTGTCTTTGATCTGCCCTTCGTCGTCCTTCAACGGCTCGAGGTGCTTGGCGAGCACGCTGAGCCCGAAGAACGCGGTGCCGAGGATGCAGGCCATCATGATCAGCGTTCGAGCAGCGTTGCGAGGCTCGGGTTTCTCGAACGCCGGCACTCCGTCGGCGATCGCCTCGATACCGGTCAGCGCGACGGCACCCGACGAGAAGGCTTTCAAGAAGTAGAAGATGGTGAGCGCCTTCTGACCCTCGAGCAGTTCTTGCTCGACAGCGCCGGTGTGGGCGATCGGACCGAGGTCTTGGAAGTACACGCGATACAGACCGACCAAGATCAGCGCGGCGAGGCTCAGAATGTAGAGGTACGTCGGCGGGGCGAACAACGCTCCGGATTCGCGTACGCCGCGCAAGTTGGCGTAGGTGATCAGAGCGATGAAAAAGACGCACAGCCACACGCGGTACGGCGCGAGGCCGTTGAAGGCGGAGATGATGGCCGCGACTCCGCCGGCCACCGACACCGCGACCGTGAGGATGTAGTCGACCAGCATCGACGCGCCCGAGACGAGCGACGGGTACTTGCCGAGGTTGTCCTTGGCGACGATGTAGCTGCCGCCGCCGTAGGGATACGCATAAATCGTCTGGCGGTAACTGTTGACCACGATTGCCAGCAAGATCACGACCATGATCGCGATCGGCACGAGGTTGTCGAAGGCGGCCGCACCAATCGCCGCCATGGTCAAGAAGACGATGAGGATTTCCTCGGTGGCGTACGCGGTGCTCGAGATGGCATCGCTGGCGAACACAGGCAACGCGACGCGCTTCTTCAAGCGATGGTGAGCATCCTGATTGGTCTCGATCGGTTTGCCGATGAGCGTCGACTTGAAGCGCTGCCAACCAGTGCGACGATCTACGTTGGTTGGTGCCATTTCGCTGCGTCCTCGAACTGCGACCGACGAAATCGGCGCGGTTACGATGGTAGTTCGTGCACGTCGTCATCGTCGGTTGCGGACGTGTCGGCAGCACGCTCGCCCGCGAGTTGACCTCGCTCGGAAACACCGTCGCTGTCATCGATCGACGTGCCGATGCGTTCCTTCGTCTCGGCGACGACTTCGCAGGTCAGACGATCGTCGGAATCGGATTCGACCCCGACATCCTCGTCGCGGCCGGAATCGAACGAGCGTCTGCGCTCGCGGCGGTGACGAACGGTGACAACTCCAACATCATGATCGCCCGAGTCGCGCGCGAGCGCTTCAAGATCCAGAGCGTCGTCGCGCGAATCTACGACCCGAAGCGCGCCGAAATCTACGAGCGTCTCGGCATCGCCACCGTCGCGACGGTGAAGTGGACCGCCGAGCGCATCATGCGACGAATCGTCACCGACCGGCCGTCGGTCGAATGGGCCGACCCCACCGCGGAGTTGGTGCTCGTCGAACGCCTCGCCGGCGACGCATGGGTCGGAGAGCGGGTATCGCGAGTCGATGCCGGCCCGGCGAAGGTCGTGGGGTTGCGTCGGTACGGCAAGGCGCTGATGGCCGACGACGACGTGCTGATTCAGCAGGGTGACGTGCTCTACGTCGCGGTGCTCAATTCGGAAGTCGGCGACCTTGACGCGTTCCTGGCGAAAGGCCCGGTGGAGTAGCCGTGAAAGTCATCATCGCCGGAGGCGGGAGCGTGGGCCGGTTCACTGCTCGCGAAATGGTGGCAGCCGGTCATACGGTGACGATCGTCGACAACGATCGTGCGACGCTCCGCGAATACCAGTCGCGATCGGAGTCGAACGGCATCGAGTGGCACTTCGGTGACGCGTGTGATTACGCGGTGCTCGAGTCGGTGGGAACCCGCAGCGCAGACGTCGTGGCGTCGGTGACGGGAGACGACGAAGACAACTTGGTCGTCTCGCTGCTGGCCAAGCAAGAGTTCGGCGTGCCTCGAGTGGTGGCGCGCGTCAACAACCCGAAGAACTACTGGATGTTCAACGAGATGTGGGGAGTCGACATCTCCGTCTCGACTCCGCACCTCATCACCAGCTTGGTGCAAGAAGCGACGTCCGTCGGCAACTTCGTGCGGCTCATGCAATTGAAGGGCGGCAAGGCCGAGCTCGTCGAAGTGACGCTCGCCGAATCGTCGCCCGCAGCGAACAAAGCGATCTCCGAACTCGTTCTGCCGCGCAGCGCGTCGATCGTCGCCGTGGTACGAGCCGAGCGAGTGATGGTGCCGACGAAAGAAACCGTGCTTCGTCCGGGCGACGAAGTGATGGCGCTCATCACCGAAGACGCCGAAGTTGCGGTGTCGAAACTGCTCGTCGGTTAGGTTCGCTCGCACCTGCCGCCCGACGAGGGCGACTCGACTACTGGCCGGGCTTGGGCAGCAGCTGGTAAGCGGGGTTCAGCATTACGCGCCGCGCGCCTTCCATGTGGGCGACTCCCGTAACGACGAGGCCACGGTTGTGGCCGATGCCTGGGATTCGTTCGCGTCCGCTGAACACGATCGTGAGATCCTCGGAGCCGTCGCTGATTTCCACCTCTACCGCCGGAATTCCGGCGCGGGGCTTGATGGCCATTCGCCGTATCTCGCCGCACACGGTGGTGCGCTCGCGCATCGGCATGTCGGCGAGCGTCACGAGGTGCAGCTTGTCGAACTTCGCGGTCAATCGTTCGGAGATCAGCTCGTCTTTTGTCTGCGAACCTCGCGCAAAGAAACTCTTGAGCCCCATCGCGGATTCCAGCGTACGCTCAACTCCGTGCGCACACGGAGACTCGCGGCATGAGCACTCGAAAGCTCATCGTCGCCAGCCTGATCTGCGGGCTTCTCATCCTCGTCGCCGGCACCGCCAAACTGCTGCAGACTGCGAACGACACGTCGACGACCACCAACCTGTTCAAAGTCGGCGGCACCGCGACGATTGCCGGCTCGACGATCACGGTGAACGACGTGACGGTGACGGCGGAGCGAACTCTCGTGAACGTGACGATGAGCGGTCTCGGAAACGCTTCGCCACTCGCGGGCTGGTCGATGCTCGCCAACGGCGAGATCACCGCTCCCGTCGGGTCGGAAGATTGTCCCGAAACTGCCGACGACGTCACGTGCACCGTGCAGTTCGTTGTTGCGGTTGGCACACCGACGATTGTCTTTGCACGAGACGGCGAGAAGCGCCAATGGTTGGGCTCGTGAGGCAGCCAAACCGCTACCGTACATAGACGTGTCTGCCGAACAATTCGACCTCGTCGTCGTCGGCGGAGGGCC
>DAIPHP010000112.1:0-3797 GCA_036771295.1 Ilumatobacteraceae bacterium | reverse complement strand
CGCTGCGCGAGGCCCAGCGTGCGGGCGTGGAACGAGGCAACCTCGACACGTTCGACCCGACGCGTCCGTGAACTGACCCGAACCAGCCACGGCCGGGCGCGTCTGCGACCTGACCCGAACCACGCACGGGCGGGCGCGTGTCGCGCGGCAAGCACTACCGTTGCGGCATGGCTGGAAGCATCCTCGGTAATCGCGTACTGCGCAAAGAAGACCCGAAGTTCCTCACGACAGGCGGCGTCTACGTCGACGACATGCGCGACGAGCCGCTGCTCGCCGGCGCCGCGCACGTCACCTTCGTGCGCTCGCCGCTCGCCCACGCGAACATCCGCGGCATCGACGCCAGCGCCGCACTCGCCGCACCCGGAGTCATCGCGGTGCACACCGCCGAGTCGCTGAAACTGCAGCCCGAGGCGTCGTCGTACAACCCCGGTGTCACCCGCACGCTGTTGGCCAGCGACCGCGTTCGCTACGTCGGCGAGCCTGTCGCCGTCGTCGTCACCGAGCGGGCCGACCAGGGCGAAGACGCCGCCGACCTCGTGATCGTCGACTACGACCCGCTCGAAGTGCTCGTCGACCTCGAAGAAGCGATGAACTCCTCGACGTTGCTCTACCCCGCCGCCGGCAGCAACGTCACGGTGGACTCCACCGTGTGGGGCATGCCCGACGTGACCGGCGACGAGTTCTTCGCCGACTGCGAAGTCGTGGTGAAGGGCCGCTACGTCAACCAGCGCGTCGCACCGTGCCCGCTCGAAGTGCGCGGCTCTGCAGTGGCGTGGGTCGACGGTCGGTTGTACCAGTGGATCTCCACCCAACACGCCCAGGGTGTGCGCGACCAGATCAACAAGAGCGACGCCAGCAGCAACGTGCGGGTGATCACGCCCGACGTCGGCGGCGGTTTCGGCGCGAAGATTTCTGCGTACCCAGAAGAGATCGTGCTCGGTCGCGTGGCACAAGCAGTGGGCCGCCCGCTGCGCTGGCGCGAGACGCGCAGCGAGTCGATGCTCGCCCTCGGCCACGGCCGCGCGCAGCTGCAGTACGTCACCATCGGCGGCACGCGCGACGGAAAGGTGCTCGCCTACCGACTCGAAGCAATCCAAGACTGCGGCGCCTTCCTCGACGTCGGTGGCGTGCTCGCACCGGCGTGCACTCGCCCGATGAGCAGCGGCGTGTACGCGATTCCGAAGATCGAGTGCCGCACCAAGTCGGTGGTCACGAACACGACGCCGATCGTCGCGTACCGCGGTGCAGGCCGGCCCGAGGCCACTGCGGCGATCGAACGCGCGATGGACATGTTCGCCGCCGAGATCGGCATGGACCCGGCCGACGTTCGTCGCAAGAACCTGATCCCCAAGTTCACCGACCCGCACACCACGGCAATCGGCCAGGCGTACGACGTCGGCGACTACGAAGGCGCGCTCGACAAGGTGCTCGCCGCAGCGAATTACAAGGACCTCCGCCGCGAACAGGCGGAGCGTCGCAAGCGCGGCGACCGCAAGCAACTCGGTATCGGCGTGAGCGTCTACGTGGAGATCACGAGCGGCGGCACCAACCACGAGGACGCCCGCATCGAAGTGCTGCCTGACGGACGAGCGATCGTCTACACGGGCACGTCACCGCACGGCCAAGGACACGTCACCGCGTGGTCGATGATTGCCAGCGAGCACACGGGTATTCCGATGGACAAGATCGACGTCGTCTGGGGCGACACCGACATCATCCCCGAGGGTCTCGGCACCTACGGCTCGCGTTCGCTGCAACTCGGCGGCGCGGCGGTGCACCAGACGGCGCAGAAACTCGTCGAGCTGGCCCGCGGTCTTGCCGCGTCGGCGCTCGAAGCGGCCGAGGCCGACGTGGTGCTCGACAAGAGCCGCGGCGCGTTCCACGTGGCGGGCACCCCGGCAGTCGCAGTGACGTGGGGCGAGCTCGCGTCTCGCCGCGCGAACGAGGGCGGTCTGGCGATCGCCGAACGGTTCACGTCAGGCGGAGCCACGTTCCCCTTCGGCGCGCACGTCGCGGTGGTCGAAGTCGACACCGAAACGGGCAAAGTGACGCACCTCAAGCAAGTCGCGTGTGATGACGCCGGCACGGTGCTGAACCCGCTGTTGCTCGAAGGCCAGATTCACGGCGGCATCGCGCAGGGCTCGGCCCAGGCGCTGCTCGAGGAGTTCGTCTACGACGAAGACGGCAACCCCAAGACGGGCAACCTCGCCGAGTACGCATTCATCTCGGCCGTGGAGGCGCCGAGCATCACGCTCGTGCCGATGGAGACCCCGACGCCGCGCAATCCGCTCGGCGCAAAGGGTGTCGGCGAATCGGGCACGATCGGCTCGACACCCGCGGTGCAGTCGGCGGTGGTCGACGCTGTCGCACACCTGGGTGTTCGTCACATCGACATGCCGGCCACGCCCGAGCGCGTCTGGCGAGCGTTGCAGTAGGCACGTACTCATTTTTCGGCGAGTCGCGCAGATTTCTTGCGAGTCGCACCGAGCCGCGACATGCTCTCCGATAGCGACGGTGGCTGCACGAGTCCGCAAGACTGACTGAGTGACCAACGCACCAATCGTCGCCGAGAACCTTGCTCGCCACTTCGGCGACGTGAAGGCCGTCGACGGCATCAACCTCACTGTCAACCAAGGCGAAATCTTCGGATTCCTCGGCCCCAACGGCGCCGGCAAGAGCACGGCGGTTCGCATGCTCACCACGCTGCTGCGCCCGACCGGCGGCACCGCTCGCGTCGCAGGTTTCGACGTCGTGAAGCAGTCTGACGACGTTCGTCGAAACATCGGCGTCGCCCTGCAAGACGCCGCGATTGATCCGTTGATGACCGGCTTCGAACTGCTCGAGCTGCAAGCGACCCTCTACGGGCTTCCTTCGAGCAAGATGAAGCAGCGCGCCGGCGAACTGCTCGAGCGAGTGGGGCTGACTGCGGCGGCCGATCGTCGCGTGTCGACGTACTCGGGCGGCATGCGTCGGCGACTCGACCTCGCACTGTCGTTGATCCACCAACCCGTCGTGTTGTTTCTCGACGAGCCGACCACCGGTCTCGACCCGATGAGCCGTCTCACGTTGTGGGAAGAAGTGCGACGCCTCAACCGCGAGGGCACCACGGTGATGCTCACGACGCAGTATTTGGAAGAAGCCGACCAGCTCGCCGACCGCATCGCGATCATCGACCACGGCCACATCGTGCGCGAAGGCAAACCGAGCGACTTGAAGCGCACGGTCGGCGACCCGACGCTGCTCATCAACGTGTCGAGAACGCAGAACGACGCCGCCAAAGCCGTGCTTGCCCGCTTCGGCGAGCTGCGCCCGACGGCAGAAGGCACGCTCGGCGTCGGCCTGAAGGGCGGCGCTGAACGCGTCGCCGAGGTGGTGCGGGCGCTCGACGAAGCCAAAGTCGTCGTGGAACACCTGGAACTGAACCAACCGAGCCTCGACGACGTGTTCGCCGAGGCCACCGGCCATCGGCTCGAGGGCGCCGACAATGCGCCGCAGGCCCGCTGACACCGCGCGACAGTTGGTCGCGCTCTCCCGTCGTTCAACGCTGGCGATTTTTCGCCAGCCTGCGCTCGTCGGGCCGTCGATGATCTTCCCGCTGTTCTTCGCGGCATTGGGCTCGTCGGCGTTCAGCCGCGCGATCAGCCTCCCGGGGTTTCCGAAGGTCGACTCGTACCTGCAATTCACGCTGGCTGGCACGGTGATTCAGGGCGTGCTGTTCGGCTCGGTCACCGGTGCCGCGGCACTCGCCACCGACATCCAAGACGGCTTCTTTGATCGTCTGCTCGCGGCACCGACGT
>DAIPHP010000111.1:0-3802 GCA_036771295.1 Ilumatobacteraceae bacterium | reverse complement strand
CGGTGTCGTTCGTTGCCGCGATTCAGTCGGGCTTTCGCAACTACGCGAAGTTCGCCGGGCGCGCCGGACGCAGCGAGTTCTGGTGGTGGACGCTCTTCACCGTGCTCGTGCAGGCCGCGACGTCGGGGTTCGGCGACACCATCAACGGTCTCGCGAGCCTCGCCGTGTTGCTGCCGAGTCTCGCCGTGCACGTGCGACGACTGCACGACACCAATCGCAGCGGCTGGTGGATGGCGGCTCCGATCGCGGGCATCGTCGTTGCGATCTTCGTGTTCGTGGCGTTCGGCATTCTGACCGCTTTCGACGTGGTCGACGGCGCGGAGTGGGATCCGTCGACCGCGTTCGACGGGGTGTCTGCGTGGGCGATCACCCTGCTTGCTGCCGGACTGTTCGTCGCGCTCGCCACCGGCGTGATGAACCTCGTCTTCTTGCTGCAGCGAAGCCAGCCCGACGCGAACCGCTTCGGGCCGCCTCCGCCACCCAGAACGGTGCAGTGAGCCGACGGTGCTGATTCAATGAACACACCCATGAATCAGCACCGCAGTGAAGAGCGAAGCTGGCGGCGAAGGACGCGGCCTGGTCGTGTTGTTGCTGCTGTAGTCGCGCTCGTGGTACTGGCTTCGTGCGGGAGCATCAGCGTGAGCAGCACGTACGTGGGCAATGCCGATCTCGGCGCGTTCACCAAAGCGCCTTCCGAATGGAAGACCGAAGTGGTGCAGAGCCAGCCGGAGTTCACGATGCACGGCTTCTGGGCGCCCGGCGGCAGCAAGACGTCGTTGCTCGAGCCGACTTCTGCGGTGAGCGGCGTGGTGATTCGACGATTGCCGACGACCGAAGAGCAAACCGACCTCGATTATCTCGGTCGCACCGTCGCGTTCACGGATCTCGAACAGGCGCTCACCGAGGGTTACGCGGTGTTGAGCGAGGGCCCCACCGACACGAGGGTTTCGAAGTTGTCGGGGGAGAAGCTCGTGTACGACCTGCAGACCGAGGGCGGAACCCTGCGCATCCTGCAAGTGAGCGTCGCTGATCGCGCCAAGGGCGAGGTGTACGGCGTGGTGATTGGCTGCAGCGTCGCGTGCTTCAACGCGAACCGTGCGACGATAGACGGCATCGCCAAAGACTTCAGGTTGAACCAATGAGAGACGCGCTCCCCGCACCGTCAGACGCTCCGACGTTGTCGCGTCGCCGCCGCAAGCGCGGCATTCGAAAGGCTCGGCCAGGTTGCCGACGTCCGTTGATGGTCTACGACCGCATCAAGGTGTCGGTGCTGCTGGTTTCGGTGTTCGTGCTGCTCGCGCTGTTCAAGATGGCCGACAACCCGTTGATCGGGTTCGGCGACGGCGTGCGAATGACCTTCAACTCCTACGGGTGGATTCTCACGCTCGTGTCGCTCGACGTGATTCGTCAGCTTCACTATTTCGTCGCCGAGCGATCGGCGAAGTACTGGTCGGTCGTCGGTCGCGTGGAGAACGTCGTCAAGGCGCCGTGGAACCGCCTGAGTTCGTTCACGCAGTACCGCCTCGCGCGCATCGTGCGTTTCATCGCGATCGCGACGCTCGGCGCGTTCGTGTTCTCTGCGGCGTTCGACACCGAGCCGATTCGGGCGTGGATGGAAGCACTCGTGCGACTGTGGCAGGCGTTGCCCACCATCCTGCAGTTCGTCGCGTACCTGCTGCTCGCAGTGTTGCAGTTCGTCGCGATCTTCTGGTTCCTCTCCAAGGGCGGCGTCGAAGTGCTGATGCCCGAGGACATCAAGACATCGTTCGACGACGTGTGGGGCCAAGACCAGGTCGTTGCTCGAGTGAAAGAAACGTTGAGCCTGCTCGAAGATCCGGACTTGATCGAAGCCAAGGGCGGTTACGTGCCCGGCGGCATCTTGCTGTACGGCCCGCCAGGCACCGGCAAGACGCTCATCGCCGAGGCGCTCGCCGGCGAGACGGGCAAACCGTTCGTGCTCATCGAGCCGGGCGCGTTCCAGGCGATGTTCATCGGCGTGAACATCTTGAAAGTGAAGTCGCTCTATCGCAGGTTGCGAAAACTCGCGCTGCGCTACGGCGGCGTCGTCGCGTTCTTCGACGAGGCCGACGTGCTCGGTCGACGGGCGCTCTCGACCGTGCCGCAGCGCAGCACGCGGTCGCTTCCCGGTGGCCTCGGCACGGCAGGGAACTCCTCGCTCAACCCGGCGTCGCTCGATTCGCTCGCGTACCTGAGCCCGGTGAGCCAGGCCGTGGTGCTCGGGCAGATCGACGGCATGGTCGGCCCGAAGATCGATCAGCTCGTGGTGCCGGGCGGTGGCGGCGACTTGGGCACGCTGAACGCCATCCTCGCTTCGATGCAGGGCCTGAAGAAGCCGCGCGGGTTCATCAACCGCTTGAAGCGAATGGTGGGAATGAAGCCGTCGAACCCGCCGAAGTACCGAATCTTGCACGTGATGGCGACGAACCTTCCCGACTCGCTCGACGAAGCGTTGCTGCGCCCGGGTCGCATCGATCGCAAGTTCCGTGTCGGATATCCGTCGCGTGAAGGCCGCATTCGCACCTATCGCGGATATCTCGACAAGGTGAAGCACACGCTGACCGATGCCGACATCGAGCGGCTGGCGACGTCGAGCCCGTACGCATCCGGCGCGGTCATCAAGGACATCGTCAACGAAGGTCTCATGGCTTCGTTGCGCGACGGACGCGAAGTCATCGAGTGGCGCGACATCGTCGCCGCCAAGAGCCTGAAAGAGCACGGCGTCACCGACGGTTTCGAATACGTGGATCGCGAGCGTCACGCCATCGCCATCCACGAGGCTTGCCACGCCATCGCGGCGTACCGGTTGAAGGCCGACTTCCAGATCGATGTCGCCACCATCGAGCGCCGCGGTGACGTCGGCGGGTTCGTCTCCCGCGTGCCGATCGTCGAGCGGATGTTCGAGTGGAAGACCGAGCTGGAGAACGACATCCAGATCTCCATCGCCAGCCTGGTGGGCGAGCGCATGTTCTTCGACGGCGACAGCACAAACGGCGTGGGCGGCGACCTCGACAATGCGACTCGTTTGGCGCTGGTGATGGAGTCGCGTTGGGGCATGGGCGAGAACATCGCGTCGCACTCGGTGCTCGTCGCCGGATCTGCCGGCGGGGCGGGCAGCGGCGGCAACGGCAAGCAACCTGAAGACGACTTGAAGGTGTCGCCGGTGCTGGGCGAACGTGTCGAAAAGCGCCTGCGCGAGATCTACGAACGCACCCGCGAGATGCTCGAGGCGAATCGCTACGAGATTCTCTGTCTCGCCCACGCGCTCGAGTGGCACCGCACGCTGAACGGCGCAGACGTCGAAGCCGTCATCAACCGCGTTCGCGGACCGATCGTCGACGGCAGCGTCTACGCCGTCGATTCGGTTCGAAAGACGCTGGAGGCGTACCACGCCGAGGCCGTGCACCTCCATCGCACCGGCCAAGGCCAGCCTCGTTTGCCCGACGTGAAGGCGGTCATCACCGCGACGCTCACGCCCGCCACGCCTGGTGCGTGAGTAGGGCGCCTGGCGCATGAGCAGAAGGTCGGAAGTCGCGCAGCGGACGCTTCGCACTGCGGTGGGGCTGCTGCGAGTCACGGCTGATGACGTGGGCATCGTCGCGATCGAACGCGTGAACCGGTCGGTGGAGGTCGCAGGCGGCACGAAAGCAAATCGACATGCCGAGCGCGCCGTGCGACAGTTGCGCGAGTACTTCGCCGGAAAGCGTCGACGGTTCGACGTGCCGCTGCATCTCGAAGGCACCGCATTTCAGGAGCGTGCGTGGGCCGCGATGCGAAAGATTCC
>DAIPHP010000110.1:0-3808 GCA_036771295.1 Ilumatobacteraceae bacterium | reverse complement strand
ATGGACGCCTACATCCACTGCATCGAGGCGCTCGCCGGCTCGTACCGCAACGCCGTTGGAGACGCGTACTCACGCGAGACGGTCAACCTGTGCAGGCAAGTGTTTCTGGACGACGACATGATGAGCGTCGAAGCACGCGAACGCCTGATGGTCGCTTCGTATCTCGGCGGCTGTGCGATCGCGACGAGCTATGTGGGCGTCGTGCACCCGTTCTCCGCAGGGCTCAGCGTGGTGCTGGGGCTGCATCACTGCGTGGCCAATTGCATCGCGCTCAATGCGCTCGAGGAGTTCTATCCGGTCGAGCACGCGGAGTTCCGCACCATGCTTGCCAAGCAGAACGTCGAACTGCCGTCGGGGGTCTGTGCCGGACTCACCGACGAGCAGTTCGAACGACTCGTTGCTGCGACGGTCGTGCACGCCAAGCCACTCACCAACGCGCTCGGAGCTGACTTTCGATCGGTGCTCACCGATCAACGCGTGATCGACATCTTCCGGAGGATGTGAGGGTGCCCGGCTTCGAACTGATCGGTGCCGAAGAGCAAGCGGAGATCGACGACATCTTCGCCCGCGGAGGCGTACTGTTCCGTCACGGGTTCGACGCGTTACGGAACGACTGCTACAAGGTGCGTGAATTTGAGGCAGCTTTCGCCACGTACATGAAGGTTCCGCACGCGCTGGCAGTGACGTCGGGTACTGCCGCACTGAGAGTGGCCCTGGCCGTGCTCGACTTGCAACCCGGTGACGAGGTCATCACGCAGAGTTTCACGTTCGTGGCCACCGCCGAGGCGATCATCGAGTCGCGAGCCGTCCCCGTGTGTTGCGAAGTCGACGACACCCTGAACATGGATCCCGCTGACCTTGAGCGCCGCATCACTCCTCGCACCCGTGCGGTGATCGCCGTGCACATGCTCGGCACACCGGCTCGTCTGCGAGAGATCGCCGAGATTTGCGAACGTCGTGGGGTGGTGTTGATCGAAGACGCAGCGTGGGGCTGCGGCGGATCGCTCGACGGTCGCGCACTCGGTACCTGGGGTCGCATGGGCACCTTCAGTTTCGACTTCGCAAAGACGATGACCACCGGAGAAGGCGGGATGGTGGTGTTCCGTGACCGAGCCGATTACGAGCGTGCCGCCGCATGGCACGACCACGGGCACGAGAACAACCCCGCGGTTCCGCGCTGGGAAGACACCCGCTCTGGCAGCGGGTTCAACTACAGGATGACCGAACTTCAAGGTGCGGTCGGTCTCGCACAGCTGCGCAAACTGGACGACGTCGTTCGTCGTCAACGCACGAATCGCGACGCGTTGTGGAGGGCAATCGCGGACCTGCCCGGTGTCTCGCCGCGAGCCGTTCCTGCTGGGTCGCACGAGACGGCCGACGCCCTCGTCTTTGAGACGGCGACCGCATCGACGGCACGAGAAGTGAGAGCACAGCTGGTCGGCAAGGGGCTGTCGACGAAGATCCTGCCCGAGGCGGTGACGTGGCACTTTGCCGGCACGTGGACGCACATGCCGGAGCTGGTGGCCAGCCACGGCGAGCTGTCGAAGGCGTTCCCGAAGACGGCCGAACGACTCGGCCGCTGCGTGTCGCTGCCGATCACCGTGAAGATGGACGAATCCACCCCGGCCAAGATGCGCGCCGCAATCGAGGCGGTAGTCGGGTGAGCGCCCTGGTGTCGGTGATCGTCGCTGCGCACGACGAGGAGCGCTACATCGGCAGATGCCTGCGGTCGCTGCTCGCGCAGCGGTTCGCACGCTCGCAGTTCGAGATCGTGGTGGTCGACGACGGAAGCACCGATCGCACGTCAGCAATACTCGAGACGTTCGGTGCCGACGTCCGAGTGATTCGCAACGACAAGAATCTCGGTCTCCCGGCGAGCTTGAACAAGGCGATCACTTCGACGCACTCCAAGTTCGTCGTCAGAGTCGATGCCGACGACTACGTCAACGCGGCGTTCCTCGACGTGCTGTACCTGTTTCTCGCAGAAAACCCGGGTTTCGACGCGGCGGCATGCGACTATCTGCTCGTCGACGACCGAGAAGAAGTGCTCCGGCGGGCAGACGCCATGAAGGAGCCGATCGCCTGCGGAATCATGTTCCGCACCGAGCAACTCATCGACATCGGCCTCTACGACGAGTCGTTCCTGCGGCACGAGGACCGTGACTTGCGCGTGCGGTTTCTCGACCGCTACAGCATCCACCATGTTCCGCTGCCGCTGTACCGCTACCGTCGCCACGACGACAACATCACCAACGACGTTGCAGCGATGAATTTTCACGAAGAACGCCTGAACGAAAAGCACAAGGGGCGTCGAGCATGAGCCGTCCGCAGATTCGTCTCGGGTCGCGTCTCGTCGACCGCGATGCCGAACCGTACGTGATCGCCGAGATCGGCGTCAATCACGAGGGCTCGCTGGAGACCGCGAAGCGACTCGTCGAGCTGGCAAAAGAGGGCGGAGCCGACGCCGCGAAGTTCCAGACGTACAAGGCGGAGACGCTGGCCTCGAGGCACTCACCGGCATATTGGGATACCTCGAAAGAGTCGACGCTCAGCCAGTACGAACTGTTCAAGAAATACGACGCGTTCGGTGCCGCGGAGTATCGCGCTCTCGCAGAACACTGTCAACGGGTCGGAATCGATTTCGTGTCGACTCCGTTCGATGACGCAGCCGTCGACCTCCTCGCGCCGTTGGTGCCGTTCTTCAAGGTCGCATCGGCGGATCTCACCAACACTCCGTTGTTGCGTCGAGTCGCGCGCACGGGCAAACCCGTCGTGTTGTCGGTCGGGGCGTCGACTCTCGAAGAAGTCGACGGAGCGTTGCACACGCTGCGCGAAGCAGGAGCCCGCGACATCGCGCTGCTTCATTGCATTCTCAACTACCCGACCGAGGACAAGAACGCGAACCTGTGGATGCTCGGTGACTTGGCGGCGCGATATCCGGACTGCGTGATCGGTTACTCAGACCACACCGTGCCCAAGCCAGGATTACCGTCACTGGTGGCGGCGTGGCTTCTCGGCGCGGTGATCCTGGAGAAGCACTTCACGCACGACACGTCGTTGCCCGGCAACGACCACTATCACGCCATGACGAGCGAGGATCTTCGGCATTTTCGAATCGAGGTTGCCCGTCTCACGCCGCTCTTGGGTTCGCGAGCCAAGCAACCGTTGGCCAGCGAAGAAATCGCCCGTCAGAACGCTCGTCGCAGCATCGTGGTGGCCAGAGACCTTCCTGCAGGGCACCGCATCGCGGAGTCGGACATCACGTACAAGCGACCGGGTACCGGCATCAGTCCTTTGTCGTGGGATGCAGTGATCGGGCGAGTGACTCGCCGCGATCTTGCCGCCGACGACGTGCTGCAATGGTCGGATCTCGCCGAGGCATGACGCGCACGATCGCCGTCATCCAGGCGCGACTGGGCTCTCAGCGATTTCCGGCGAAGATGCTGGCAGATCTCGGCGGACACAGCGTGTTGGAGTGGGTCGTCACGCGGGTACGACGCAGCACTCTCGTCGACCGAACGGTCGTCGCCACCACGCAGGAAACACTCGACGACCGTCTGGTCGCCGAGTGCCAGCGACTGGGTGTCGAAGTCAAGCGTGGCTCCACCAACGACGTGCTCGGTCGGTTCGTTTCGGCGATAGAGGGTGATGCAGCGGATGCCGTCGTGCGAATCTGTGCCGACAATCCCTTCGTCGATCCGGGCTGCATAGACCAGGTGATCCGCGAGTTCCGCGAGTCGGGCGCGGAGTACGCCTTCAACCATCGACCATTCGGTGACTGCAACTATGCCGACGGCTTCGGCGCAGA
>DAIPHP010000109.1:0-3811 GCA_036771295.1 Ilumatobacteraceae bacterium | reverse complement strand
AGCGAAAAAGCGAAAGAGATCAACAAATTGATCAAAGAGAAAGGCCCCAAAGGGGTCGCTTCGCAAGCCCAAGGCGACTCGATTCGAGTTTCGAGCAAGAAGCGCGACGATCTGCAGACCATGATCTCGGTCCTGAAGTCGGCAAACCTGGGCTTGCCGCTTCAATTCGTGAACTTTCGGGACTGACCGCAGCCTCAGTCTTCGGCGGGCGACTCCTGCGCTCGGCGTTGCAGCTCCGTCACCACGGATGCATCGGCGAGCGTCGTCGTATCCCCCAAGTTCCGGCCTTCCGCGACGTCACGAAGCAGCCGTCGCATGATCTTGCCGCTTCGCGTCTTCGGCAGGTCGGGGGTGAAATAGATGGTCTTTGGCTTGGCGATCGCCCCGATCTCTTTTGCGACGTGATCGCGTAGCACTTTCTCGTCGACGGTCTGCCCGCCTCGGACAATCACGTAAGCGATGATTGCCTGCCCCGTCGTCGGGTCGTTCGCTCCGACGACGGCGGCTTCTGCGACCGCAGGGTGAGACACGAGCGCCGACTCGACCTCGGTCGTGGAGATCCGGTGACCCGACACGTTCATGACATCGTCCACGCGACCGAGCAACCAGAGGTATCCGTCAGCGTCGAGTTTGGCTCCGTCACCGGCGAAATACCGGCCCTGAAATCGGCTCCAGTACGTCTGCCGGAACCGCTCTGGGTCGCCCCAGATGCCACGCAGCATCCCTGGCCACGGCGCATTCAAGGTGAGATAGCCGCCACCTCGCGAAATCGGCGCACCCGACTCGTCGACCACCTCGGCGGAGACTCCGGGAAGCGGGTGAGTCGCCGAACCTGGCTTAGTGACGGTGTATCCCGGTAACGGACTGATCATGATGCCGCCCGTCTCGGTCTGCCACCACGTGTCGACGATCGGGCAACGCGAACCGCCGATGTGTTCGTGGTACCACATCCACGCTTCCGGATTGATCGGCTCCCCGACGCTGCCAAGCAGGCGCAACGAGCTGAGGTCGTGTTTGTCTGGTTCGGACGCACCCCACTTCATGTACGTGCGGATCGCCGTCGGCGCGGTGTAGAAGATTGACACCTTGTACTTTTCAACGAGTGCCCAGATTCGATCGTTTGACGGGTAGTTCGGCACGCCTTCGTACATGACCTGTGTGGCTCCATTCGCCAGAGGGCCGTACACGATGTAGCTGTGCCCCGTCACCCAACCGACGTCTGCCGTACACCAGAAGACATCGGTGTCGGGGTGGTGGTCGAACACGTAGCGGAATGTCGTGGCGACGTGCGTCAAATAGCCGCCGGTCGTGTGCATGATGCCCTTTGGCTTGCCCGTGGTTCCGGAGGTGTAGAGCAAGAAGAGCAGTTGTTCGGAGTCCATCGGCTCGGCAGGACAAATCGGATCGGCGGCATTGATGAGATCGTGGTACCAGTGATCTCGACCCGTCTTCATTTCCACCGCGTTGGCGCCGCGACGAACGACGACGACATGCTCGATTGACGGAGTTGACTGCAATGCGATGTCTGCTTGGGGCTTGAGCGGGAACACTTCGCCACGGCGCCAGCCGCCGTCGGCCGTTATCAGCACTTTGGCGGCCGCGTCGTTGATGCGATCCGCGAGAGCCTGAGCCGAGAATCCCCCGAACACCACGCTGTGCGCGGCGCCGATGCGTGCGCATGCGAGCATCGCGACCACTGCCTCTGGAATCATCGGTAGGTAGATGTTGACTCGGTCACCTTTGCGGACACCGAGCGACAACAAGGCGTTCGCAAAACGCTGAGTTTCATCAAGCAGATCTTGGTAGGTGACTGTTCGGCTGTCGCCTGGCTCACCCTCCCAATAGAACGCGACCTTCCCGCCTCGACCAGCAACGACGTGACGGTCGAGACAGTTGTATGAGGCGTTCAACTCCCCGCCGACGAACCACTTTGCATCCGGCAATCGCCACTCGCACGCGGTGTGCCATGGCTTCGTCCACGTGAGCAGCTCGCGAGCGTGACGCGACCAGAAGTCCTCGCGACTGCGATCTGATTCGGCTTTCAGCGAGACGTCCGAAACGAGCGAGCGGCGGGCAAAGTCAGCCGGCGGCAGAAATCGACGGTCTTCGTGCCCGAGGTCCTGGATCGTGGGTGTGCTGTCAGCTGCCATTGCGTGCTCCGTGACTCAGGTGGTTATGTGCGAGATTAGTGAGTCGATATGCGTGATCAACTCGCGGTAAAGCGATTCGGGCCAGCCGAGTGGATGCTGTCTGCAGTGCTCTCGCTCACGTGGGGTTCATCATTCCTGCTCATTGCCGTTGCAATCGAGTATCTGGATCCCGCAGTCGTGCCATTGGCTCGGGCGCTCACGGGTGGAATCGCACTGGCGTTCTTTCCTGGTGCGCGCGAAACCGTACCCAAACGACACTGGTCTCGAATCTCCTTGCTCGGTCTGGTGTGGATGGCCCTCCCATTTTGGCTGTTTCCGCTTGCCGAACAGACGGTCACCAGCAGCATCGCCGGCATGGTCAACGGAGGGCTCCCCGTCGTCATGGCGTGCGTGACTGCATTGTGGGTTCGACGTGCCCCGAGTCTTCAGCGTGTCCTTGCGATCATCGTCGGATTCGCCGGGATCGTCACCATCACGTTGCCGGCTCTCCGCAGCGAGTCTTCGAGCGGCGAGACGATCGCCGATGCCCGCGGTATCGGGTTCCTCTTCGTCGCCGTGCTCTGCTACGCAGTCGGTGCGAACGTCGCGCGACCCCTGCAAGCCCAGTACTCGCCCGCACGCTTGCTCATGCGGGTGCAGTTTGCTGCGGCAGCGTGGTCGTTGCCGATTGCAGTCCCCGGCATCGCACGGTCCGAGTTCTCGTGGGTTTCATTGCTCGCGGTTTCTGTGCTCGGCGTGGTCGGCACGGGCGTCGCGTTCGTCGCTTTCGGAACACTGCTCGAACGCACGGGGATTGCGCGAGCGATGATTCCCACGTATTTCACTCCGGTGGTCGGACTGCTGCTTGGGGCCGTGTTCCGCAACGAACACATTGCCGCGATCTCCGTCATCGGAATGTGTGTCGTGATTGCGTCAGCATGGCTCACGAGCAAGCCCGACGGCCGTGACGTGATGCTCAGCGACTCCACTCCAGCACGCTGAAGCCGCCGAGACCCTCCGGGTCGAGCAGTGCCTCGGCTTCTCGAACGCGACTGCGCATCGTCATCGCTGCAAGATCAGGGTGTGCCGCAGCGCGTTGCCACTCGGCTCGACCTTCGGCCACGAGCGCATCGATGCCGTGCCGACGCAGAAACTCGGCTTGCGACGAAACCAAATCGGGCGTCGGCAGCTGGTCGACAGCGACTTCGACGGTGACGTCCTGTTCGCCCACCGCCGAGAGATAGTGCACTCCCCGCTCGTGCCCGCGATACGTGCGCAGCCACTCTCTCCAGGGTCGACTCGACATCGACACGGTGGTGGTGCAGTAATCGATCGCAACGAGCCTGCCGGCCAGCAGAAGTTCTCGAGCTGTCGTCACCCAGTCGTGTGCGGCATCGTGAACGGCGCAGCGAGCACCGTGCGCAGGTGACACCGGCAAGCATGAGGGCATCACAGTCGGTTGAACGAGGTGCTCGACGAAGCGATCGCCGTCTGCGGCAACGTACGCCTCCTTCCAGCCACCGTCATGCACGAACAATCGAAACGGCAGGTTGTCGAGCAATTCGTTGGCGAGAATCACCCCCGTGAAGGGCTCGGTCGGAAGTCGCTCGCTCGGCTTTGTGCTGCTCGGATGCAGCGCGCGTTGAGCCGCCGACAACTCGACCGTTCGGTACTCCAGAGCC
>DAIPHP010000108.1:0-3833 GCA_036771295.1 Ilumatobacteraceae bacterium | reverse complement strand
GCGACGTCGTCAGTCTTCTTGGCGACTTCCTTCACCAGCTCTGCACCGATGCGCTCGTACGGGTCTTCGAGTTCGATTTCTTTGGCGATCGAGACTCCGTCGTTGGTGATGGTGGGGGCTCCCCACTTCTTGTCGAGCACGACGTTGCGACCCTTGGGTCCGAGGGTCACGCGAACGGCGTCGGCGAGCTGGTTCATTCCGGCTTCCAAGCCGCGGCGGGCTGCTTCGTCGAAAAGGATGATCTTGGGCATCGGCGTCTCCTTAGGTAGGTCAACGGGGGATGTTGTGGGGGTGCCTCCCTGCTGGAAGGCGTTAGCACTCTACCGACGAGACTGCTAACCGCCTACACGATGGGGCGAAGCACCACGTCGGTGCGGGTGTCGGTGGCCCCTTGCTTGTGCAGCCACTGCAAGAACTGGTCCAACCCCTCGGTTCCCTCGCACGCGACCAGGATCTTCACGTCCGGCACGCCCGTGACGTGCGCCGCCCACACCACGTCGTCGCGCTTGCGCAATGCATCGTCGAACTTCGGGGTGGTCGCAATGCGGGCGTCGATGATGGCGCTCAGCGAACGGCCGAGCCGGCGCTGATCGACCGAGACGGTGAACCGTGCAATCACCTTGCGGCGCAAGAGACGACGCACGCGGTCGGCGGCGGCGTTGGCCGAGAGCCCCACCCGCTCGCCGAGCATTTGCCACGGGATTCGGGCATCATCCTTGAGAACACTGAGAATTTCTCGGTCTTTAGTATCTAACGCTTCTGATTCTGCAGTCATAGCCGCACTCTAACGCGCAAATCTGCGGTTTTCGCAGCACAAACCCCGCCATCATGTCTGCATGACTCTGGCGACCGTTACCAATACCTCAACGTCGGCAGTCACGCTGATTGCCGACTACTTCACCGGCATGGTTCCGCCGACTCCGCTGGTGACCGACGCCGATCACGACGCGTGTCCGGCTGCGACGCGAGCACTGCTGCACTTTGCTGACGACATCGGTCGGGCAGTCGGCTACGACCGCGAACAAGAGGGTCGTCTCATCCAGGACATCTTCCCGGTGAAAGCTGCCGAGCGCGCGCAGGTGTCGACGTCGTCGAAGGTGATGCTCGGCTCGCACACCGAAACCGCGTTCCACCCGCACAAACCGCGTTACGTGGTGTTGCTGTGCCTGCGCGGCGACTCGCAGGCGGCCACCACGTACTCCGACGTGAACGAAATCGTGCAACATCTCACGCCCGAACAGCTGGCCGTGCTGCAGACCGACGAGTTCGTCACGACAGTCGACCCGAGTTTCATGACCCACGGCGAGCCCGATGCTCGAGTCGCCGTCACTCCGCTCACTCGACGACACCACGGCTGGACGTTCGTCTATGACGAGCTGCTCATGTCTGCGACCACTTCTCGCGCCCGATCCGCACTCTCGGCGTTGCATGCCGCAGTCAAGCTCGCGAGTCGACGAGTGGTACTGAAGGCCGGCGAACTGCTGGTGATCGACAACGACCGCGCGGTGCACGGCCGAACTCCGTTCGTGCCGCGTTACGACGGCACTGATCGTTGGTTGAAGCGGGCGCTCGTCGTGACTGCTTTGCCGACGACCGATGTCGTCGGCAGGGTGATTCAGACCAGGCTCTGAGCAGCCAGCGATCGCAGCCCGTCGCGATACCGCGCCAATACCGCCGCTCCCTCGCCTCCGAAGACCACGTCGTCAAAGGTGTGATGCCGCTCGGCAGGTTCGAGCGCATCTGCCGAAAGCAGCGCGACGGTGTCGGCGAGCGACGACGTCTGGTGGGCGCCACCGAGCTCGTCCCAGATCGTCTTCACCGATGCGTCCTGCAGATAACGAGGTCGCACGTACGGCTTGCCCAGCAGCACCGCGTCGAACGCGATACTCGAGTCGACGTCGACCACCGCGTCGCAGGCTTTGATCAGGCTCGCTGAGGAGACGTCATCGGTGATGAGCACCACGTTGCCGCGCTCAAGCACGGCTCGTTCTTCTGGTGCGAGAGCGGCGGCTTCGGCGCGAAGATGGCCTCGTACCACCAACTGCACGCGATCGTCGGCACCGAGTGCAGCAATCAACTGCATTGTCGCTGCCCGGTCGACCAAGTTCTGCCACTTCGGCACGAAGAACAGCACTCGTCGTACTGCGGCGCCGGGCAGTGAGGGCAGCGTCACGACCGGTGCTTGTGCGTAAAGCCTCGACACCCAGACGTCGTTGAAGCGCGGGCTACCCCACACGAGGGTGTTTTGCCCGCTCATGTCGGAGTTCTCCACGATTGCGTCGCGGTGGTACGCCGAGCAGAACACGTACGCGGCAAACGAGTCTCGGTCGGCAAAAGGCAGCTTCTCGCTGTTGTTCGCGCTTCGCTCGCGCACATGACGACTGCGAATGATGGTGGTCTTCGTCGAGTGCCCGTGCGGCAGCGCCACCGTTGCTATCCCGAGTTCACCCGCCGCGAGCTGCAACTGGGTGTAGTAGTCGGTGGACCACCATCGAACGAGACGCCGAAACGATCCAGCCGAGTCGTGGGCGACACCTTCTCGCCATTGCATGGCGACGAGTCGCGTCTGGTGCGCTCGCAAGAAGCGCCGCAGCACCGCTCGGTTCCACGACAGCCGGCGGATTCGTTCGCCGAACGACGGGCGACCGTCGACGGTCGCCCGCGACACCAACTTCACCGACGGCCGCTCGCGAACCCACCAAGCGTCCTGCTGCGACCGAAACACCGCCTCATCAGTGATCACTACGACGCACTTCGTGCCGTCTCGGGACAGCTCCCATACCACCGGGATGATGTTGTCGGCATCAGCCTTTCCGGCGAGCGCAAAGACGAACGCACCGTCTGGCGAGGTCACAAGCGACTCAGCCCTTTGCAGCGTGGTTCATCAAGCGCTGCTCGGCAAACCAGAGATTCGCGTGCTCGCATTCGCGATACGCGTCGAAGTACGGCCCGCCGAGTGTGTAGTGGATCAGCTTCGGCACGCCGGGCATCGTCATCTCGCCGACGAGGTAGTTCCACGTGGTGGGGAGTGCACCGATTCGGTCGTCACCGGAAAGCCATTTGTACTGGTGCAGATACAGACCGGTCTCTTTTGCCACCACCTCGGGCGTGAGCACCGCGCAGGCAGCGTTGTTGAACAACATCACGCTCGACCAGTTCTTCTTCTCGTACTTCGTCTGTACCGCGCCGAGGAACTTCAGGTCGTCACGCGCGACATAGTCGTGTTTCACGCACATGACCGAATACTTTTCGTCGCGCAGGGCGAAGAGCTCTGCAACATCCGTGGTCATCAGCATGTCGCAGTCCATGAAGATCGACCAGCCTTGGTAACCGCTCAAGTACGGAACCAGAAACCGCGTGAAGGAGAAGTCGGTCGACTCGATCGACGAACGCTCGCGGCGGTAGAAGTCGGCCATGTGACGCTTCACGAGCGGCGTGATGGAGACAGGTTGCGTGGCGTGCCGCAGGATCGAGTGGGCGAGCACGTGATAGGCCACCGATTCGTTGTCGTCGTAGCCGATGAAGACGCGGATCATCAGTTGGCGCTCGCGCGAAGTTCGATGGTCACGAGGTCTGCCTCAGTAGGTGGTTGGCTGCGGCCCGCGGGCTGTGACTGCCTGTCGAATCGCGAGCAGCTGCTCGAGCAACGCTTCCATGCGGTGCAGCGGAATCATGTTCGGGCCGTCGCTCGGTGCTTTGTCGGGGTCGGGATGTGTCTCGAGAAACAGGCCGTCGACTCCCACGGCGACGGCGGCCCGTGCCAGGGCCCCGGCGTATTCACGTTGCCCTCCCGACGAGGTGCCCTGCCCGCCCGGTTGTTGCACGGAGTGCGT
>DAIPHP010000107.1:0-3857 GCA_036771295.1 Ilumatobacteraceae bacterium | reverse complement strand
CGGGGTAGCGTCGCCCAGCAGTGGATTTCTTGCCCGATCTCGCCACGAGCACGCCGTTGTGGCTTGCGCTGCTCACCGTGGGTGTCAACGCGGTGGTCGGCGCGTTACGAGCGTCGGTCGACGACGAGCACCACTGGGACATCGTCGGCGTCTCCACCTTCGGCCTGCTCATGGGCCTGGGCGGCGGGTTCATTCGCGACCTGCTCGTCGGCAACACGCCGGTCGAGAGCCTTCGCACCCCGTGGTACCTCGTCACGGTGTTCGGCGCCATCGTGGTGGTGCTCGTGGTGGGGCAGCGCGTGGCGAAACTCGGCGTGCTGGTGTCGCTGCTCAACGCACTCGCACTCGGATTGTTCGCCGTCACCGGTGCGGCGTACGCGCTGCGCGCCGACCTGCCGTGGATCTCCGCCGTCTTCGTCGGCACCGTCTCTGCCGTCGGCGGTGGCGTGCTCGTGTCGGTGATGAAAGACGAAGTGCCCGGCATTCTCGTGGCCAGCACCCCGAACGCGCTGGTCGCCGTGCTGGTCTCGGGCGTCTACGTGGCCGTCGACCAGTGGAGCTCGCGCGCCGCAGCAGTCGCCGGTTTGGTGATCGCCGTCGTCGTGGTGATCGCGGTCGACGCCTTGGGTGTTCGCACGCGCCGCGCCACCGACGCGTCGGCCTTCATCTTCACCCGCGCCAAGCGCCGCAATCAAGCGACCTGATAGAACTTTTTTCGGGCAACTTCTTCGGCGCGGGGGCATCATGACCATCAACGTTCGCGACATCGCCTACGTGCGATTCAACGCCCCCGACCTCGACGCGATGGAGAAGTTCGCCGCCACCTTCGGCCTGCAGCGGCTGGCCCGCGACGAACGCACGTTGTACATGCGCGGCACCGACGACGACGGTTACGTGCACGTGACGCACCTGGCCGATACCGCCGGGTTCGCCGGCGTCGCATTCGTGGCCGATTCGGTCGCCGATCTCGACGTGCTCACGCGCGAGCACGGGTTTTCGACAGCTGCAGACCTCGACGGCCCGGGCGGCGGGCGAATGGTGCACGCACTCGACCCCAACGGTCACCGCGTCGAAGTGGTCGCGGGTCGCGGATCGATCGGCACGCTGCCGAGCCCGAAGCCGGCACCGCGCAACGCTGCGGGCACTGCGCCGCGCACCGGCGCAGCGCTGCGGCTTGATGCCGGCCCGTCGCACGTGAAGCGCCTCGGCCACTGCGTGCTCGACGTGCTCGACTTCCGCGCCAGCGAAGCGTGGTACAAATCGCGGCTCGGGCTGGTGACCTCCGACGAGATCGCGCTCGACGACACGCTGTCGATCGGCGCGTTCTTGCGCTGCAACAAAGGTGCCGAATACGTCGACCATCACACGTTGTTTCTCATCGGCTCGGGCAAAGCAGCGTTCAACCACGCCGCGTTCGAAGTTGCCGACTTCGACGACCTCATGCGCGGCAACACGCACCTCGCCGCCGGCGGCTACACGCACCAGTGGGGCATCGGTCGCCACATTTTGGGAAGCCAGATCTACGACTACTGGTTGGATCCGTGGGGCCACATGGTCGAACACTGGACCGACGGCGATCTCTTCAACGACCAGACTCCGCCGAACATCGCTTCACTTACGGACTTGATCGGTTCGCAGTGGGGCCCCACTCACGGCGGCCCACCTCTGTAGGCTGTTCGCGCGGGCCAACGTCGTCCCGGTGCCCACCGATGGGTGGGTGCACCAGCAGCACGACCGTATAAGAGGACAGCCCGAGTGAACCACGACTTGCCGTCGGCGCGCGGCTTGTACGACCCGCGCTTCGAGCACGACGCCTGCGGCGTGTCGTTCGTGGTGCACGTAAAGGGCGTGGCCAGCCACCGCATCGTGCAGACCGGTCTCGGCGCGCTCTGCAGCATGGAGCACCGCGGCGCCACCGGAGCCGAAGTCGAAACGGGCGACGGCGCAGGCATCTTGCTGCAAGTGCCCGACAAGTTCTTGCGCAAGGTGGCTGGCGTCGCACTGCCGCCGCGCGGCGCCTACGGGGTGGGCATCGCGTTCTTGCCGGCCGACCACGCGCTGGCCGAAAAAGCAAAAGCCGCGATCGTCGACATTCTCGACGACGAGCACCTCGTCGCGCTCGGCTGGCGCGAAGTGCCGGTCGATCCGTCGTGCCTCGGTGCGAGCGCGCGCAAAGTGATGCCGTCGTTCTCGCAGCTGTTCGTCGCCGCGCGCGGCGAAGCATCAGGCTCGTCGCGCGACGGGGCAGCGGGCACCGTGGCCGGCATCGAGCTCGACCGCAAACTCTTCGTCGCCCGCAAACGCATCGAGCACGAGCTGCCCGCCGAACTGCGAACGTACTTTCCGTCGTTCTCGTCGCGAACGCTGGTGTACAAAGGCATGCTCACCACGCCCGAGTTGGGCATGTTCTTCCCCGACCTCTCCGACGAAGACATGGAGTCCGCGTTGGTCTTGGTGCACAGCCGCTTCAGCACGAACACGTTTCCGTCGTGGCCGCTGGCGCACCCGTACCGCTTCATCGCGCACAACGGCGAGATCAACACCGTGCAAGGCAACCGCAACTGGATGCGAACCCGCGAGGCGCTGCTCTCCACGCCGCTGATCCCCGGGCTCGAGCGGGCGTTCCCCATCTGCACGCTGGGCGGCAGCGACTCGATGAGCTTCGACGAAGTGCTCGAACTGCTCCACCTCTCCGGGCGGGCGTTGCCGCACGCGGTGCTGATGATGATCCCCGAAGCGTGGGAGAACCACGAGACGATGAGCCCCGAGAAGCGCGCGTTCTACCGCTACCACTCGTCGCTGATGGAGCCATGGGACGGCCCGGCGAGCGTCGCGTTCACCGACGGCACCGTCATCGGCGCGGTGCTCGACCGCAACGGTCTACGACCCAGCCGCTTCTGGGTGACCGACGATGACCTCGTCATCATGGCCAGCGAAGTCGGCGTCGTCGACGTGGCACCCGAGCGCGTGGTGCGAAAGGGTCGCCTGCAACCCGGCCGCATGCTGCTGGTCGACACCGCACAAGGCCGCATCGTCGACGACGAAGAAGTGAAGTCGTCGCTCGCCGCGGCGCAGCCGTACGCCCAGTGGCTCGAGGCGGGCATGGTCGAGCTGCCCGAACTGCCCGACCGCGAGCACGTGGTGCACAGCCACGAGAGCGTGCTGCGCCGCCAGCAGGTGTTCGGCTACACGCACGAAGACATGAAGGTGATCATCGCGCCGATGGCCAAAGCCGGCGCCGCGCCGATCGGCTCGATGGGCACCGACACGCCGCTCGCCGTGCTGTCGGCGCGACCGCGGCTTCTGTTCGACTACTTCAAGCAGCTGTTCGCGCAAGTCACCAACCCGCCGCTCGACGCGATTCGCGAAGAAGTGGTCACCTCGGTGGGCTCGACGCTGGGACCGGAGGCCAACCTGCTCGACGCAACACCGGAGAACTGCCGACAACTCGTGCTGCCGTTCCCGATCATCGACAACGACGAGCTCGCCAAGATCATCCACATCAACGACGACGGCACCATGCCGCACCTGCGCAGCGTGGTGGTGAGCGGTCTCTACCGCGTGGCCGACGGCGCGCACGGCATGCGCACGGCGATCGACGACATCCGCAACAAGGTGAGCGACTTCATCGACGACGGCGCGCGCATCATCGTGATCAGCGACCGCGACAGCGACTCGGTGTATGCGCCGATTCCGTCGTTGCTGCTGACCAGCGCCGTGCACCACCACCTCATCCGCGAGCGCCAGCGCACCAAAGTGGGCCTCGTCATCGAGTGCGGCGACGCGCGCGAAGTGCACCACATGGCGCTGCTCATCGGGTACGGCGCCGGCGCGATCAACCCGTACCTCGCGTTCGA
>DAIPHP010000106.1:0-3919 GCA_036771295.1 Ilumatobacteraceae bacterium | reverse complement strand
CGCAGCGTCGAGTTGAGTTCTTCGAGGTTTGAGTGGCCATCAATGCGCAGTTGGCCGAATTTGTCCCGGTGAGCGTTGCAGTACCGGCGCCAGAAGCCCATCCGGCCGCCAAAAGCGTCGAGCAACCCGAGAAGATCGAGCTGCGAGACGTACTCTGCCGGGCGAGAAGCCACCGGAGTGCCGGTGAGCAGCAGAATCGGGGCAGTAATCGATGCCCGGCGACAGATTTTCAGCGCGGCTTTCGTGCGTTGCGCCGTGTGCGTCTTGAGATAGTGGCTTTCATCAAACACGTAGCCGCCCAACCCGGTCAATTGGGCCTGCCAAGCGACCAAATTCGGGTAACCGACCACCACCACGTCGTAAGTCCCGTGTTCCGGGAACTGTTTTCGCCCGGACACGACGGCAACGCGGCGCTCCGGCAGCCACTTCTCGTACTCCTTGGCCCAATTCAGCGTCAGATTCGCCGGGCATACGACGGCAACCGGGTACACGGGTGACTCCCGGTGCATTTCTTCCACCGACGCAATGGCCTGCAACGTCTTTCCGAGCCCCATGTCGTCGGCAATGAAGCATCGCCGGCGATTCTTGGCGTAAGCGACGCCGGCTTTCTGGTACGGCATGAGCTTCTCAAACCCGGCAATGGAAATTTCGGCGCCGGTCGAGCGTGATTCGGCCAATGCGGCTTCCATCCGGGCCTGAATCTTGCCGGCTTCGACCCGGACATCATCCGGAACGAGCATCCGGAAGCGCTCGGCCCACGTGATTGCGTGCGTAATCGACGAGATTGGGGCCTTCCACGCCTTCGTCTTGGCATCCCACGTGACTCCGGGTATCTGTTTGACGCTGCGAACCTTCACCGGGTCGTACCCGAAGCTCAGGAACACGTACTTTCCCTCCATTCGGACGCCGAATGCCAAGTTCTTGTGCAACGGGACATCAAGAACGAGCACTTCCGGGTCAATGTCGAGCCCGATGTCGACGGCGAATTCCCTTGCCGGGCCGAGAGAAGTGACCGGGACGCGCCAAGCCTTGCCGATTCGATCCCATTTTGCGCCGTCAATGCGCTTGATTCGGTCGACTTCGGCCTTGTCGTAGGGCCATTGAAGCACCAGATGGTCGTCATCGAGCAGCATGCGACCCTTGTTCCCCTCGGTATTCACGTCGTCAGACTACCATTTTCTGCATGGCAAAGAAATTTGACACCGAGCCGGACACACCCGGCGACGAAGGCGAGCTCGAATCGCTGCTCGGCAAGCAACTGCAGCAGAAAATTGCGCTGCTCGAGTCCCGGATAAAGGAACTTGAGACGAAGATTGCCAACGCGCTGGTCGACCCGGCATTCAAGGCGAGCATTGACAAGGATGATCTGTCGTGGATCAAGAACGAGAAGTCACTCGGCCGCATTGCCGGCACCATTCCCAGCCCCATCATCGGGCTGAAAGAGCGCCTTGACGACGACGTGAGCTAGTCGCCGTACTTGTCGAC
Source organism: Ilumatobacteraceae bacterium (assembly GCA_036771295.1). GTDB lineage: Bacteria > Actinomycetota > Acidimicrobiia > Acidimicrobiales > Ilumatobacteraceae > F1-60-MAGs027. Next base: position 2,434 of record DAIPHP010000106.1, on the reverse strand, counting down.
TTCGACCTCGAAGTTCTCGTCTTCGGGATAAGGAACCTCGGTGACGAAATAACCGATTCGGTTGACGAATGCGTATCCGTTGACGACGTACGTGCCATCGTCGCCGTCGACGTAGGTCCACACTCGGCGCTTCAGGTTCATTGAGCACACGTAATCGTGTTCCTCTCCGTACGTCTCGAACATGATGCCGCCGTCGCCGTCATCGAACGACGCATCTTCGTCTAGGTGATTGACTGCCGGCTTGTACGTCTCGACCCATTGATCGAACGTGAGTTTCGTGAGTTTCATGACTGCGACCCTACGAGCTCGGCATCCTTCGGCGCGACGGCCCACTTGTAGCGAGTCTTCCAGTCGCGCGGCAGTCGGACCCCGACCATGCGAGTCGTGTAGAACTTGAATTTGCCCGCGTACACGAACTCGCGCTCGGTGAAGCCGCCAGTGAACGTGATCGGTTCTTCCATCACGATGCGGTCCCCTACTTCGAGGCTCGGAGCGGACTTCTTCGCAGCGTGGTGCGCTCGGACTTTTTCGCGCCAAGCCAGCGCGTACTCGCTGTCGGTCGGCGAGAGTCGGTCGAGCCACGCGAGAGGGTAGTCGTAGTAGCACGGTCCCTCGGACTCATCCATGAGTTTCGTGAGTACCTCCGTGCCGTGGTATCCGACGGTGCGACGCTTGACGAGCGCGATGACGGCAAACACTGTCCCCGTCTTGACTGACTCGACGAGCCACCACTTCGCGCCACGGTTGGCGAGAACTCGGTTGTAGCCGCCTCCCTCGATCTCCCTGCGAACGAGATCCTCCGACCTCTCGGTTGTGTACGTGCCTGTCCAGCCCATCTGGAATACCTCCTAGCGAGAGACTACGGACTCGGAATCCGTCGGCGCGTCGGCCTTCGGGCAGTCGTCGTACCAGTCGGCAGTCTCCTCCCACGCGCATCGCGGGCAGTCCTGCCCGGCATCCACCCAGTCCTGATGAGACTCGGGGATGTTCCACTCACGGACCACTTCGAGTTCGCCATCCTTGCCCTCGTACACGACGCCCCAGCCCTGCTCCTCGGTGTTGTGGAACTCAAACTCCAGTTCCGGGTGCTGTCTCACCATTGCGGCGAATGCGCCAGTGGCAGGCGACCATGCAGTTGAGAAGTTGTAGGCGATTGCATCGCTCGCTTCGTCGCACGTCGCATCACAAGCATCCCACTTCGTGCCCCAGTTGCGAACGTTCCAGTCGTACCAGTGATCGCCGGAGAACTTCATGGCCTCTGCCATGCGCTCATCGAACGTCATCGTGTCGTAGTTGTCGGGCTTCTTCTCCGGGCCGAAGTACGCATCAAGGTCAGTCGGCGCGATGAAGTTCCAGAACGACATGTCGGATGCGTGCTCCACGACGTTGACGGCATCGGGATCGTATCCCTTGCCCTCGGTGAAGACTCCCTTGTGGCGAGTCGTGTACGGCTTGGCGGCCTTGGCCCTGAATGCTTCGAGCGACTGCTTCGGACCAGTGACGGTCATCGTCGTGTAGACCCAGTTCGGCATTAGAGAACCTCCTCGTCGGTGATTTCCGGAACATCCTCGTACAGTTCCTCGTACTTCTTGAGCGAGATCATTCGGTAGGCATTTCCGTCGGCTGGATTGTCCTGAATCCAGTCCATGCAGTGGCTGCGAGTGCCGACGAAGAGCACCTCCGGGTTCGCATCGAACCCATCGAACCCCCACACCGTCTCGGTGTCCTCTATCACGACACACGTGTTGTCGTACTTGCGCTTGGTAAGTTCCATGTTTCCTCCTGCAGACATTCTTTCAGGCGCTCATCCTTCGGCGCGCCGATCCTCGGCAGGGTTGCGAGCCTCCCAGAGACCTCGCTCGCCGCTCGGCCTGAACCAGCCTGTGGATCGTGCCCAAGAGATGATCGTGGAGTTCGAGAGACCCGACTCATCTACGAGCTGGGCCACGGTGAACTCCTTGTACGTGTTCGCCTTTGCGAATGAGATCAACTTGGCGTACTTGTCCTTGCGCTTCTCGGCCTTCTGCTCTGGCTGCGCCTCGCCGGCGAGCTTGGCGATGATGTGCGGCAGGACGCCGTAGGTGCGAAGCACGGAGTGCGGCGACCCGGTGCCCTCCCATGCAATGGAGAGGACGTACAAGGCTCGAACCTCCTCGCCCAAATCCCGGGCGACGTCCTTCGGCACGGCAGTCGCCGATCCGTATTCCTCGATTGCCTCGGCCCACAAGTCGTGGTGCCGGCGCTCCACTTGCGCGTCGGTCGGTTTTTTGATCGTCATCTCAAACAAGATAGTGCCTACCCGACCGTCAGTTCGGTGAGGTACGAGAGCGAACCGACGAGTTCGTCTTCGGTGCTGACGTTGTGCGATTCGAGGTTGCGCAAGTTCGCATTGAAATACTTGCCTGCCGAGTCGGCGAGGATGAGACCGATGAAG
>DAIPHP010000105.1:0-4034 GCA_036771295.1 Ilumatobacteraceae bacterium | reverse complement strand
CCGGGATACGGCTCGGTGATGAAGTCGATTGCTCGCAGGCGTTCGTGCGACGTCACGCGCACGCCGTCGCGCTGCGGCGTGACCGCCACACCCATGCGGGCGTAGCAGTTGAGCAGTTCTTCCATGTGCTCGGTGCGAGCCGAGCGCACGACCACGTCGCCGCCGGCGACCGCGACGGCGGCCATGTACGTGGCTGCTTGCACGCGGTCCGGCACCACGGTGTGCTTCGTGCTGTTCAACGAGCCGCGTTCGCAGCCGTGAATGATCAACCGCGAGGTACCGATGCCTTCGATCTCGGCGCCCATCGCGACGAGCATGTTGCAGAGATCCTGCACCTCCGGTTCGCGGGCCGCGTTGTCGATCACTGTCACGCCGCTCGCGTAGACGGCGGCAGTGAGCAAATTCTCGGTGGCGCCGACGCTGGGGATGTCGAGCTCGATGTCGGTGCCCTTCAGTCGATCGGCGTGGGCGAAGATGTCGTAGAGACCCTCTTCGACGGTGGCCCCCATTTTCTGCAGACCGGCGACGTGCAGGTTGATCGGCCGGCCGCCGAAGTCGTCGCCGCCCGGCCAGTTGATTCGCGCCGACCCGTAGTGCGTGAGCAGCGGGCCGAGCACGTTCATGCTCGCGCGCATCTTGTCGAACTTCTCGAACGGCACTTCCGGCGTGATGTTGCCTTTGTTGCTGAGTTTCAGTTCGTGCGGCCCGAGCCACTCGGACGCGACACCGAGCGCACCGAGCGTCTCGGCCATCTTGTGCACGTCGGTGATCGCCGGAACGTTCGTGAGCACGTAGTCGCCCTCCGCGAGCAGCGTCGCCGCCATCAGTTTGAGCACGGAATTTTTCGCGCCAGGCACCTGCACCGAGCCCGAGAGGGGTCCGCTGCGGCGCACGATGATGCGCGGAGACTCGACTTTCACCTCTCTCAGTATGCTCGCGCAGTGGCAACAGTTGGTGAACGGCGAATTCTCGTGTTGCTGGCGATTGCGTCGATCCCGTTCGCGTACGTGAACACGTTGTTCACCCAAACGGTGTCGTTCGCCGCCGACGATTTCGGGCGAAGCGACGCCGACATCGGCCTGGGTGCCGCCATCATCCGCTGGGGAGTGGTCATCGTGCCACCCATCGCACTGCTCGCCGACCGCTTGGGGCGTCGCACCGTGTTGCTCGCCGCGGCGTGGGCCGCCCCGCTCACCGCGGCACTCGGTGCGACGGCGCCGAGTTACGAGTGGTTGGTCGCGTCGCAGGCAGTGGCGCGACCGCTGGCCCTGGTCATCAACGTGATGATCCTCGTCATCCTCACCGAAGAAATGTCGAGCGAGACGCGGGCGCGGTCCCTCGCGTACGTCGCCATCGCCAGCAGCGTCGGTGCCGGTGCGGCCGTCGCGGCTCTCCCGCTGGCTGACGTTGCCGCTGGGTCGTGGCGACTGCTCTACCTGTTTTCGCTGGCGTGGCTGCCGGTTGCGTACGTGCTGCAGCGAACGCTGCGCGAAACCACGCGCTTCGTGCGCGTGCATGCTTCGCCCGAGGCGGCCCGGGTCGCTCGCGTCGCACCGTCACGTTTCGTCGTGCAGGTCGTTGCGGCGTTTCTCACCAGCGTGTTCGTCGGTTCGGCGAGCGTGTACCTCGTCAACTATCTGCGCGACGTGCGCGGCTACGACGCGTTGGGCGTGAGCCTCTTCACCATCGGCACTGCCCTGCCGGCGGGCGCCGGCCTGCTGATTGGCGGGCGTCTGGCCGACGTGCGCGGGCGGCGGGTCGCGGGTGCCGTCGCGCTGGCGCTCGGCACGGTGCTCGTTGCGACGTCGTTTGCAACGAGTGGTGCGACGATGTGGCTTACAGAAATGCTGGGCGGTGTTTGCTTGGGTATCGCCTATCCCGCGCTCGGCGTGTACCGCGGCGAGATGTTCCCCACCGCGCACCGCGGCGGCGGCGCGGCGACGGTGACGGCGAGCAACCTGATCGGCGGTAGCGCCGGGCTGGTCGCGGCGGGCCAGCTGCTCGATGCAGGGTGGAGCTACGGGCGCGTGATGGGCACGTTGGCCGTCGCGCCGATCATCGTGTCAGTGCTGGTGCTGGCCAGCTTTCCCGAGACTGCCCACCGAGAACTGGAAGAAATCAGTCCGGACGTCGCCGACGCCTGAGCACTCGCGCGGTGCGCGAGCGCGGGGCCGGGCGTGTCTTCTGACGTGGCGCACGGGGCGCCTTCTGTACGGGCCGCTCGACCGGCAGCACGCTCACTTCGATGCTGCGTCGGGCGGCGTTGAAGCCGCTCACCACGAGCGCGAGCTGCTCGCCGATCTTCACGTGCTCGCGCGGCGTGCGCGGTGCAGGTGACTTCATCAGGTGCAACGGCAGGTACCCGGCAACGTCCGCGATACGCACGTACGCGCCGTGCGACGCGAACGACTCGACGACTCCCTTTACTTTCGTTCCGACCGGATGCTTGTCGGCGAACGACTCGTACTGTTCGGGCGAGTTCACCGCCGAGGGCACCGCGGAGGTTTTCGCCGCACTCGCGCGAGCCGGCGGTCGGGTCGGTCGCGGTAACGGAGCCGGCGGGCGCGTCGGCCGCGGCAGCGGTGCGGTCTTGTTCGGCACGCCCCGACGCGGCGGCGCATCGCTCTTGGGTCGCACCGGCAGACGGTCGACGAACACCCACCCGACGTGCGGCACCGGCTTGCCGCCCATCAAGCGTCCGGCGTCGAACAACCAGCGGTAGTGGTCGTGAAACTCCTGGTAACTGTCGTTGGACAACACGGTGGCGTTGACCTTGTCGGCGATCATCAGCACGAAGCCGTCGCCGCGTCCCACTGCTCCGGCGGGCGGCGTGACGAGCTCACCGTTGGCGATCGCTTCGGAGAACTCGGCCGCTTCTTTCTTGTCGATGCGGTGGCCGAAGCTCGCGTCGACCACCACGGTCACCTGCGCCTTGGGGAACTCCTTCATGAACGCGAGCACGGCTTCGTTGAGCTGCTTCAGGCTCGGCGACCCGCGACCCTCAGTAGCGAGATTGCTGCCGTCGACGACGACATGCGTCGGCACCGATCGCGCCGCGACCTTGGTTTTGGCGGTTACCACGCGGCGAAGGTCGCGTTCATCAAGTCAGCGAGCTCTTGGTCGTGCACGGCCTTGGAGCCGGTGGCCGGGCTGCCCGACTCGACGCGCGCCGCATGGCGCAGGTCGTAGCCGCGATCCTTGAGTCGCCAAATGAGGTGCTCGACGAAGTGCCAGGCACCCATGTTCTCCGGTTCTTCCTGCAGCCACAGCACCTCTTTGGCGTTGGGGTACCGGCCGAGCACTTCGGTGATCTGCGCTTCGGGGAACGGATACAACTGTTCGACGCGCACCACGGCGACCGCCGCATTGCGCTTCGTGCGCTCGCTCATGGCGTCCCAGGCGACCTTGCCCGAGCACAGCACCACACGGCGCACCGACGCGGTGTCGGCGACGAACGGATCGTCGAGCACCTCGTGGAACGAGCCGGTCGTGAGCTCGTCGATCTTTGAACGGCTTTCTTTCATGCGCAACGGCTGCTTGGGCGTCATCACGACCAGCGGCTTGCGCACGTCGCGGCGCACCTGGCGTCGCAGCAGGTGGAAGTACTGGCGCGCCGTCGTGGGATACGCGACTTGGATGTTGTCTTCGGCGCACAACTGCAAGAAACGCTCGAGACGCGCCGAGGAATGCTCGGGGCCCTGGCCTTCCATGCCGTGCGGCAACAGCAACACGAGGCCGTTGTGCTGGCCCCACTTGTCCTCGGCGGCGACGAGGTACTGGTCGATGATGATCTGTGCTCCGTTGACGAAGTCGCCGAACTGCGCTTCCCACATCACGAGCGCGGCCGGGTTGGCGTGCGCGTACCCGTACTCAAAGCCGAGCGCCGCGTACTCCGACAAGAGCGAGTCGTACACCCAGAAACGCGCCGCACCCGAGCCGAGATTGGCGAGCGGTGCGTACTTCGTTTCGTTCACGTAGTCGACGAGCACCGCGTGGCGCTGGCTGAAGGTGCCGCGACGGCAGTCTTCGCCGGC
>DAIPHP010000104.1:0-4215 GCA_036771295.1 Ilumatobacteraceae bacterium | reverse complement strand
GTATTTTTTGACATGTTGTCGCCGTTGAGCATTGTGCGACTCAACTCACTGACTCACTCACCGACTCACCGGGATGCCGTTGGCCATTCGAACCGCCCCCGTGCTAATGTTGCGCTGCCGTTGGCGCCCCGATGTGTCGCACGCGCACGCAGCTTGCTAACTCTCCGGCCGTTACTCGGCGTGCAGTCGCTGCGGCGACGAGCCCGGCCACGTTCGCGACTCGGTCGGCAATACCGACGACCTCGAGATGGCGCATACCGTCGCGCCACCCTCGCACCTCCACCCGCAGTGCGCCCACCCCGCCTTCGGCATGTGGCGGCGTCAACATCGGCAGACGGGCGGTCAAGCGGTCACGACGATTCGCCGACACGCGCACGGTGACTCTCAAGAGCTGCGGAATGCCGTGATGGATCAACGCGGGATCGGCGAGTTCCGCTCGGTAACAGTCGCGCGGACCGACCGGGTCGGGAAACCAGCACAACTCACGGCCGCTACCTGCCGGGCGACGCAACCAATCACCATCATGCCAACCAATTGACTGCCCAGCCAACGCACGGTGATGCTGTTGAGCGCAGGCCGGGCCGGCAGTTCCGTGAACGGCCATGTGTGCCTCGTCGATCTCATCGAATCTTTCGGCGATCGTTCGCACGATGACACCCGAGAGACCAGGGGACATTGCTGCACCGACCACCAACGTCTGACGCGCTTGTCTGGCGACTGCGTCAAGATCGAGCAGGGCCAAGGTGTCGTCCAGATCGTCGCTGCATGACACCACGCTCACCCCGGCCTCGAGCAGCTTGCGTGCCGCCTTGGCATGTGGCGCCGGACATGCGAGCACCACGACGTTGGTGTCGAACATCGCCGTCGCCGACACTGCGACCACCTTGGTGGTCGCAGCCGTAACGCGGGCAGAGAGTCTCGTTGCCAACCGACTCGCCGCTGCGGCGTTCGAGTCGTTGACGACAACTTGTACCTGGCCGTACGACATCAACGATTCAACGACTTGACTGCCGACCAAGCCGGCACCGATGACCCCGATCATCCGGGGGTCACTTCGGTGGGGAATAACTGCGCCAGCCACCCTGCTTCGTGGTGACTCGCGACTTGCCGTTACCACCGAACCTGAGAACGCCGACCACGGCAGTTGCCACGGAAAGCACGAGAAGCAGGCGACTGAAGAGTTTCATCGGAATGCGTCCTTCTTCGTGGGGCTAATTGGAGTCGAACCAACGACCTCATCCTTATCAGGGATGCGCTCTAACCAACTGAGCTATAGCCCCTTATCGGGAAGTTCATCCTACGGGGCGTCGTGACTCGCCGGCTCAATCATCACTTCTTCTTCGAGCACGGTGACGCGAACCCCGCCGACGAGCTCGGTGATCAGGTTGAACATGACCGCGCCGATCACCCAGGCTGCCGTACCCAGCAATGCGGCCAGCAAGCCGAACACGGCAAAGTTGGCGAACAACGCCGCACCGTCAAACGAAAACGTCTCCCAGCCGAATGATTCGAAGAAATTTTCGATGTTGTCGATCGTGCCGGTCGACGTCGCCACGCCCCACAACAGCGACACGGCGATGAGCGCGATCACGAAGAACACCGCGTGCAGCACCAAGCCGACCTTGAAAACACTCCAAACGTCGACGTCGCGAATGACGCGCGTGACGCGTCGCAACCGCGGTCGTTGGCTGCGGCGTCGGTCGCGCGAAGACGGTGCTGAATCACTCATTCGGCTGGTTCAAGTGTACGACGATGGTCGACGGCACTCGCCCGAGCGGTGACGCCGTCGCGTTCGACTCGCACCATGACCATGTATTCACCATGGTCGACCTCGTACTCGTCGACGTCGTACCACGCCGCGATGTCATCGAGGTCGGCACCAATCAGTGCCGCGAGCGCCAACGCGTCTGCCGCGGTCTGGGCTCGGGTGTCCGTGACCTGCGTGTCAACCACGTGGGCGACCGCCAACGACGCCAGCGCCACGATGGAGATCATCGCGGCGAGGACGGGCGTGATCGAGCCGCGGTCGTGCGTGTCACGCATCGAGCGACGAGCGTTATTCGGCGTCGCCGGCGATGATCGGGGCGACCGATGCAACGACCTGGCCTGACTCGAGCGTCATGACGCGCACGCCGGTGGCGGCGCGGCCTTGGCTCGAGATCTCGCGAACGGGCATGCGAATGGTCGTGCCACCCGAGGCAACGACGACGATTTCATCTTCGAGACCGACCATGAACGCGGCGACGACGCGACCCTTCTTGCCGGTGAGCTTGATGCCGATCATGCCCATGCCGCCACGACCCTTGCGGGCGAAGTGGTTGATCTGCGTGCGCTTGCCGTAACCCGACTCGGTGACGAGCAGGATCGATGCCTCGTCGCGCGCGACGTCGACCGACACCACTTCGTCGCTGCCACGCATCTTCATGCCGCGAACGCCGGCTGCCGAGCGCCCCATCGGTCGCACCAGTTTTTCGCTGAAGCGAATCGTCTGGCCGCCGCGAGTGACGATGAAGACGTCGTCGGTGCCGTTGGTCTCGATCACACGAACGAGTTCGTCCTTCGGACGCAGCTTGAGGGCGATTAGGCCGTCGCGGCGGCTCGAGTCGTACTCGTCAAACTTGGTCTTCTTGACCTGGCCCTGCTTGGTCGCAAAGAACAGGTATCGCTCGCCCGGGAACTCGCGGGTGTCGATGATGGCCTGGATCGTCTCCCCCGCCTGCAACGGCAACAAGTTGACGATGGGGATGCCCTTGGCGGTGCGCTCACGCTCGGGCACTTCGAGAGCCCGCAGACGATAAACACGGCCGCGGTTGGAGAAGAACAACAGGTACGCGTGCGCCGTGGTGAAGATGACGTGACGAACGATGTCGTCGCTCTTCATGCGCGCTCCGCTGACGCCGCGACCGCCGCGGCCCTGGGTGCGGAACGAGTCGGCCGATACCGCCTTGATGTACTGCTCTTGTGTCATCACGATGACGAGCTCTTTGTCTTCGACGAGGTCTTCGACGCCCATCTCGCCGACGTCGGCGGTGATCTGGCACACGCGCGGGGTGGCGAAGGTGTCCTTCACTTTCGTCAGCTCGCTGGCGATGACCCCGCGAAGGATCTTGTCGTCCTCCAGGATCGCCGTCAGTTCCTTGATGCGTGCGCGAATCTCTTTCTGCTCGGCCTCCAGGTCGATGCGCGACAGCTTGGTCAACTGACGCAGCTGCATGTCGAGAATGTCGATCGCCTGGCGCTCGCTGAAACCGAACTTCTTGCTCATGAGAGCGTCTTTCGCGGCGTTGGCGTCTTCGCTGGCGCGGATCACCTTGATGACTTCGTCGATCACGTTGAGGGCCTTCAGGCGGCCCTCGAGAATGTGGTTGCGTTCCTTCGCCTTGTCGAGGCGGTACTGGCTGCGACGAGTGATGACTTCGATCTGGTGGTTGATGTAGCCGCTGATGGCGTCGCGCAGGTTGAGCGTGCGCGGCACGCCTTCGACGAGCGCCACCATGTTGACCGGGAACTGGCTCTGCAACTGGGTGTTCTTGAACAGGTTGTTCATCACGACGTTGGCGTTGGCGTCGCGCTTGAGCGTGATGATGAGGTTGGTGGTGCCGCCGGCCGAGTTGTCGTTCACGTCGGCGATGCCCTCGAGGCCGTCGTTGTCGACCAGTTCTTGGATGCGCGCGGCGATGGACGAGCAACTCGCCTGGTACGGCAGCTCGGTCACGACGATGCGCATCTGGCCGCGCTGGCCTTCTTCGATCGACACCTTGGCGCGCATCTTGATGCTGCCGCGACCGGTCTTGTACGCGTCGGTGATGCCTTCGCGACCGAGGATCAGCCCGCCGGTCGGGAAGTCGGGACCCTTCACGAACTTCATGAGGTCTTTCACGGTCGCCTCGGGGTTGTCGAGCAGGTGCAGCGTGGCATCGACGATCTCGCCCAGGTTGTGCGGCGGGATCGACGTGGCCATGCCGACCGCGATGCCCTGCGAGCCGTTGACGAGCAAGTTGGGGAACCGCGCCGGCAGCACCGTGGGTTCTTCGGTGGTGCCGTCGTAGTTCGGCATCAAGTCGACGGTGTTCTCCTCGATGTCGGCGAGCAACTGCATGGCCAGCGGGTGCAAGCGCGCTTCGGTGTAGCGGCTGGCGGCCGGGCCGAAGTCAGGCGAGCCGTAGTTGCCGTGGAAGTCGATGAGCGGGTGGCGCAGCGAGAACGGTTGGGCCA
>DAIPHP010000103.1:0-4228 GCA_036771295.1 Ilumatobacteraceae bacterium | reverse complement strand
TGTCCGCGGGCATTTTCCCCGCCGACTGAACGTTCCGGCGCACGCGACCGTCAGCCGGCGCGCAACCTGAACTACCGTTGGCAACCGGCTCTGGGAGGGGCGCAATGACGACTGCACCGATTCGATTGGCCGACTTCGGCATCACCAAAGAGTGGGGTTACATGCAGACGACCGACCCCGTCGTCTCGCTCGGCGCGGCGAACGCAGAGTGGGACGCCCTCGCTCGCGACCTGCCGAAGTACTTGATGGGCTCGGGCTTTCGTGCCCGAGTGAAGGCGATGCCGCCATTCAACGTCGCGGCCCTCAAAGGCGACGGCGAGACGCGTCGCGCGATGCTCGCCCTCAGTTACATCGGCCAGGCCTACCAATGGTGCGAGACCGACGCGGCTCACTCGCTGCCGGCGGTGCTCGCCGCACCATGGCACGAAGTCGGCAAACTCGTCGGCCGACCGCCGATTCTCAGTTACTCCTCTTATTCCATCGACAACTGGCGACGTCTCGACCCGAACGGCCCCGTCGAGTGCGGCAACATCGCGCTCCTGCAGTGCTTCCTGGGCGGGCAAGACGAGGAGTGGTTCATCCTCATTCACATCGACATCGAGAAGAAGGCCGGGCGCGCGTTGCAGGCCATCGCTGACGCACAGAACGCCGTGGGCGACAACGACGCAGACCGGCTCGAGGCCGCCCTCGGCGAGCTGAGCGCGGGCATCAAGCAGATGTATGACGTGCTCGCCCGCATGCCGGAGAAATGCGACCCGTACGTGTACTTCCATCGCGTCCGGCCGTACATCTTCGGCTGGAAGAACAATCCCGCGCTGCCGAACGGCGTGGTGTACGAGGGCGTCGCCGAACTCGGCGGCAAAGGCATGACATACCGCGGCGAAACCGGGGCGCAGAGCGCGATCGTGCCCGCCCTCGACGCAGTGCTCGGCGTCGAGCACGAACGCGACGAACTGCGCGACTACCTCATGGAGATGCGCCAGTACATGCCGCCGGCACACGTTCGCTTCATCGAAGCGGTCGAGGCCGGGCCGAGCGTGCGGGCCTTCGTGAAAAAGACGAACAGGGCCACGTCGACCGAGCTGTTCAACCAGTCAGTCGAGTTGCTCGCCGATTTTCGCGCGATGCACCTGCAATACGCGAGCACGTACATCTTCGCCCAGGCCCAGAAGACGCCGGGCAACCCGTCGGCGGTCGGCACCGGCGGAACACCGTTCATTCCTTACCTGCGCAAGCACCGCGACGAGACCCGCAACCAGACGGTGTGACAGTCTGATGCCGTGAGCATCGACCCCGACAAACTCAAGCTGTTTTCGTTCTTGCTGTTCAGCAAGCTCGAAGGCGCCGTCACGTCGGGCATGGTGCACCTCGGCGACCAACTCGGCTTGTACCGCGCGCTCGCCGGCGCCCCGCGGCCGCTCACCACCACCCAACTCGCCGGTGTCACCGGGCTGCACGAGCGGTGGGTGCGCGAGTGGGCCTACAACCAGGCGGCGGCCAAGTTGATCTCGTTCGAGTCGACGCCGTCCACCCCGCCCGCGGTCGACGACGATCGTTTCTTTCTCTCGCCCGAGCAAGCCGCCGTGCTCGCCGACGAGACGCATCCCGCGTTCGGCATGGGAATGTTCCACCGGCTGCCGCAAACGATGGAGTCGCTCAAACGAATGCCGCAGTCGTTTCGCACCGGCGTGGGCCACGACTACGACAGTCACGGGCCCGACGGCGCGGTCGGCATCGAGCGCAGTTTCGAGCCGTGGAACAACGCCAACTTGATCCCCGTCGTGCTGCCCGCCGTGGGTGTCGTCGACACGCTGCGGCGCGGAGCCCGAGTGGCCGACGTCGGGTGCGGCGCGGGCGGTGCCGTGCTCCGGATGGCCGCGGAGTTTTCGGCCAGCGAGTTCGTCGGCTACGACATTTCTGCGTACGCCCTCGCTCGCGCCAATGAGCGCCTGCGCGAATCAGGTCTCACGAACGCGCGCTTCGCCGACCCGCGCACCACCGCCCTGCCCGACGACCACAGCGTCGACTTCGTGTGCACGTTCGACTGCATCCACGACATGACGCACCCGGCCAACGTGATGAGTGCGATCCGCGCCGCGCTGAAGGACGACGGCGTGTGGCTGCTCGTCGACATCAAGGCACACGACGGGTTCGCGCTCAACGCACAGAAGAACCCGATGTCGTCGCTCATGTACGGCATCAGCGTGTTGTCGTGCATGTCGTCGGCGCTCTCGACGCCCGACGGTGCCGGTCTCGGCACGCTCGGGTTGTCGGCGACGACGGCGGAGTCGATGGCGCGAGCTGCCGGCTTCTCGCGTTTCGACCGCCTCGACGTCGAGCACTCGGTGAACGCGTTCTACGCGATTCGGCCGTAGTCGACGCCGACCCTCGCGATTTCGTTGCGGCTCTGCTTTTCCTACGGCTCGACGATCGGAAAGCCCATCGAGAACGTGTCGAGATTGCCGAAGATGGTGATCAAGGCTCCGGCGTCTCCGTCAATGACGACGTCACCGGCCTTCACCGCGTCGACGAACGTGGTGTCTTGCAGCACGATGTCGAGAAACTTCGTGCGAGCAAGCGTCACCGTCGCGGCGGCGTTCGCCGCGTGCCCGCCCCGCGTCGAATAGATCGTCCGGTTGGAGACCCCGAGCGTCCATCGTTCGTCGGGCGTGCCGCGCAGGTCGGTGAACATCCAGTTCGTCGCCACGCTCACCCCGCCGAGACGTTCGGAGATCGTTCGCACCGCGATGGTGTCGAACACCTGGTCGACCGTCATCTCCCGCACCAGGCTGCGGGCGCGCACGTTGGGGTTGGGGTTCGCCGGCGGGCCCTGGCGAAGTTCCATCGCCCCCATCAAGTAGGCGTTGCGGAAGGTCGCCGACTCGGCCTGGTAGCCGAGCTGCTCGAGCGCCCTGGCCTGCAAGTCGCGGGCGCGAGCGTTGGTCGGGTCGGCAAACACGAGGTGGTTCACGATTTCTGCGACCCAGCGATAGTCGCCGCGCTCGAACGCGTCATCGGCGTGTGCCAGCAGGGCGTCGGCACCGCCCGCGAGATCGACGTAGCGCCTGCCGACTTCTGACGGCGGATGCTTGTGCAGGTTCGCCGGGTTGCCGTCGTACCAACTCAGGTAGCGCTGGTACACCGCCTTGGCGTTGTGCACGAGATCGCCGTAGAAACCGCGGGTGTGCTCGTGACGCTGAAATTCTTCGGGCAGCTCGAGCGTCTCGGCGATTTCCAACGGCGTGAACCCCTTGTTCGCCAGGCGCATCGTCTGGTCGTGCATCCACTTGTACAAGTCGCGTTGCAGCACCAAGAACTGCCGAACGTCGTCGTTCTCCCAGCGCGGCCAGTTGTGCGAGGTGAACAACACCGTGGCGTCGCCGCCGAAGAGATTAAGGCTCTCGTTGATGTACTTCGACCAATTCAACGCGTTGCGCACCAGCGCACCGCGAATCGGCACCAGATTGTGCATCGTGTGCGAGCAGTTCTCCGCCATGCACAATGCCTTCAAGTCGGGGAAGTAGAAGTTCATCTCCGCGGGCGCCTCGGTCTCCGGCGTCAACTGAAAGATCACTCGCACGCCGTCGACGACGAGTTCTTGGCCGGTGCGGGTGATGTCTTCGGTCGGAGCCAGCAACGTCGGCGGGCTGACGGGCACCGCCGTGCCCAACCCGCAGTCGACGTGACCGCGCGGCCCGGCGGGCAGCAGCGGCCCGAATTGATAGGTGGCGCGTCGTGCCATGGCCGGCCCTGCGATGACGTTCTCGCCGATGGTCTCGCGCATGAAGTGCTCGGGCGCGATGATCCGGCACTTGCCGGCATCCACCTCGGCGCGGGAGGTCACCCCGAGCACGCCGCCGAAGTGGTCGGCGTGCGAGTGGGTGTAGATGACGGCAGTGACGGGTCGTGCTTCGACGTGTTCGTTTATCAGGTGCAGCGAGGCTCGAGCAGTGTGCTCGCTCGTCAGCGGGTCGATGACGATCCAACCCTTCTTGCCGCGGATGAAAGTGATGTTGGAGATGTCGTAACCGCGCACCTGCCACACACCGTTCGTCACTTCGAACAGTCCGTGGTGCGCGTTGAGCACCGCGTGACGCCAGAGATTGGGGTTCACCGTGTCGGGGGCCGACGCGTCGCCGCGCAAGAAGTCGTAGGCAGCGACGTCGAACACCTTTCGGCCGTCCGGGCTGACGATGGTCGGCTGCGTCAACGAAGCGATGTGTCCGCG
>DAIPHP010000102.1:0-4236 GCA_036771295.1 Ilumatobacteraceae bacterium | reverse complement strand
AGAAAGAGGGCGACTACGTTGCCGTCGTGATCGCCGGTGCGCGGATACCGATGCCCAAAGACCGTGACTGGCGGTACCCGCGGCTCGCCGAGTACGCAGGCAAGAGCGTGGTGATGGGCGTGCGCGCCGAAGACGTGCACGCCGCAGAGACCAAACCCGGGTGGCCGACGATCAAAGGCCGTCTCGGGCTCCTCGAGGCCCTCGGTTCGTCGCAGATCGGCTACATGCACATCGACGCGAAGAAAGTGGCCACCACGACGTCGGCACAGACTGCATCGACGAGGCCAGAAGACCTGCAGACGGAAGCGGCCAGCAGTTTCGTCACCAATCTCGTCGCGTACTTCCCGCCGCGAATGCCGCTCAAGATCAACACCGAGGTGAGCGTCGCCCTCGACACCGCCAACCTCCACTTCTTCGATGCCGAGTCGGGTGCGGCGCTTCGCTAGTCGCGCGCTCGTCGTCGCTGCGCTGCTCGGCGCGGCGGCGTGCGCGGGTGGCGACCGAACCAGCGATCCCGTCGACGAGGCGTCCGGCGCGCAAGCGGAACCCGGCGCACAGTCGGCTGCGCCCGTGCCCGGCTCCGCGGAAGAAGCGGCGTTGTTGGACTCGTTGGCGGTGCCGATCGTGTATTCAGACTTCGCGTCGCGAGTGATCTACTTCGTGATGACCGACCGTTACGCGAACGGGGATCCGTCCAACGACTCCGGCTTCGTCACCGGGCAGCGAAAAGTGACGGGCTTCGACCCGACCGACATCGGGTTCTTTCACGGCGGTGACCTGAAGGGGCTGACGGGCGGCTGCACCGACCCGAAGACCGGACTGAAGCGTCTGGCCGATCTCGGCTTCTCGGGCATCTGGATCACGCCGCTCGTCGTGCAGCGAACGGTGCAGGGTGACAGCGCGGCGTACCACGGTTACTGGGGCGTCGACTTCACCACCGTCGACCCGCGATTCGGGACCGAGGAAGACTTGAAGGCGTTCGTCGACTGCGCGCACTCGTTGGACATGAAGGTGTATCTCGACGTCGTCGTGAACCACACCGGAGACGTGATCATGCTCGTGGGTGGCAGCGGGTTCGTCGAAGAGCCTGCGCCTGCGTACGAGGCATTCGTGTTGCCGGCGGAAGCGAACCTCAAGAAGCCCGCATGGATGAACGACACGGCGAACTACCACAACCGTGGCGACATCAACTGGGGTGGCTGTAGCCAGGCATGCATCGAGCAGGGAGACTTCAGCGGTCTCGATGACTTGTACACCGAGAAACCTGAAGTGGTCGACGGTCTCGCCGAAGTGTTCGGTAGTTGGATCACCCGCTTCAAGTTCGACGGGTTCCGCATCGACACCGCCAGGCACGTCGACCGCAAGTTCTACGAACGCTGGGTGCCGCAGATACTGACCACCGCACGCGAAGCCGGCGTTGAGGACTTCGAGATTTTCGGCGAGACGTGGATCATCGAGCCGGTCGAACAGAGCAAATACCAGCGCGAGTGGGGGATACCGAACCAGCTCGATTTTCCGCTCTACGACGCCGTCGCCCGATACGCGGGGGGCCTCGTCGGAGCAGGACCGATCATGTTGCGGCTCGAGGATGACGATTACTCGCGAACGCCCGACGGTCGCGCGCCGACACCGGGAACGTTCATCGGCAACCATGACATCGGCCGTACCGCGAACGTGATCAAGACCCAATCAGGGGCAGAAGGCGACGAACTGCTGCAACGAGTGAACCTCGGCCACAGCTTGTTGTACCTGCTGCGCGGAGCGCCGATCATCTACTACGGCGACGAGTACGGCATCATCGGCACGGGCGGCGACAAAGAGGCCCGCCACGATCTCTTCCCGACCCAAGTCTCGGCGTGGCAAACCCAGGAGCGCGTCGGAAGCAAGCCGATCGGCACAGGTTCGTCGTTCGACGTGGTCGGCCACCCGGTCGGCGAGCACTTGCGCGAGCTCGCGCGACTTCGGCGTGAAGTTCCGGTGTTGTGGCGCGGAGCGACGCTGCCGCGCGTGCGCGCCGACGGGGCGATGGCGATCAGTCGTTTCGACACCGCCGAACGAATCGAATACCTGACGTTGTTCAACAATTCACTGGAAGCCGTCACTTTGGTCGTGCCGACATCGTCGCCGAACGCGGAGTTTGCTGCGGTGTGGGGTGACGTGCGTGCGACTCGCGCCGACTCGGACGGCGATATCACCGTGTCGATCCCGCCGTTGTCGGCTGCAGTGCTGCGTGCCGGCACGAAATACGCGCTCGACAAGAGCGCACCGCAGGTGTCCGTCGGCGAGGACGACTTCAGCGAGCTCTGGCTGATTTCTGCCGAGACGTCGGCGTCGCCGCAAGAGGTGTCGTTCATGATCGACGACGGGTCGGGGTGGCGTCGACTCAGCGTCGACGACTCGGCGCCGTACAGAGGATTCGTTTCGCCCGACTCGTTGGCCGACGGCGCGACGGCGCGCGTCGTCGCAGTGTCACGGTTCGCCGACGGCTCGTTGTCGCGTAGTACCGTCATAACTTTCACGAACAGCAGGTAGGTGAGCAGTGGCAACTCATGATTGGTGGCGTCATGCCGTGGTGTACCAGGTGTATCCAAAGTCGTTCGCCGACGGAAACGGCGACGGAATCGGCGACTTGCCCGGCGCGATCTCGCGGCTCGACTATCTGCGCGACCTCGGCGTCGACGCGGTGTGGTTCAGCCCGATCTTTCCGAGCCCGCAGTGCGACGGGGGATACGACGTCTCTGACTACCGCGACATCGACCCCGTGTTCGGCACGCTCGGGGACGCCGAAACGTTCGTGCGCGAAGCCCACGCCCGCGGCATCAAGGTGATTCTCGACGTGGTGCCCAACCACACGAGCAGCAAGCACCGGTTCTTTCTCGAAGCTCTCGCCACGCCGCCCGGCTCGCCGGCGTGGCAGCGCTACCACTGCGTGCGCGGCAAGGGTGACAACGGCGAACTGCCGCCCAACAACTGGCTCTCGATCTTCGGCGGCATCGCGTGGACGGAAATCCTCGACGCGAGTGGCGCGAAGACCGGCTGGTGGTACCTGCACTTGTTCGACACCCACCAACCGGATGTGAACTGGAACCACCCCGACATCGTCCGCGAGTTCGACGACACGCTCCGCTTCTGGTTCGACCGCGGTATCGACGGCATCCGCATCGACGTGGCCCAGGGAATGATCAAGGAAGCCGGATACCCCGACGTGCGTGACAGCAACGATCCGGCGCTGCTCGACCCGCACGCCAAGCCGTACTTCGACCAGCCGGGCGTGCACGACGTGTACCGCCGATGGCGCAAGATCGCCGACTCGTACGACCCGCCGCGCGTGTTCGTCGCCGAAGCGTGGTTGGACACGCCCGAAAAGCGGGCTCGTTACCTGCGCGCCGACGAGCTGCACACCGGCTTCAACTTCGACTTGCTCACTGCCGAATGGGACGGCGCCAAGTGGAAGCACATCGTCACGTCGTCGATGGCCGCCGACGCACTCGTCGGTGCGCCGACCACGTGGGTGACGGAGAATCACGACGTTCGCCGTGCGCCGACTCGCTACGGCGGCAAGGTGGTGCACCGCGAGGTGGCCACGCCCCAGCATCTCGCGCTCGGCCGCGTTCGATCGGTCGCCGCGATGCACACGATCCTCGCTCTGCCCGGCACCACGTACCTGTTCAACGGCCAAGAGCTCGGTGTCGAAGAAGTGATCGACCTGGACGACGCGCAACGCCAAGATCCCCACTTCTGGCGCACCAAGGGCGAGCACCTCGGGCGAGACGGCTGCCGAGTGCCGATGCCATGGCGCCGCAGCGGCGTGAGCCTCGGGTTCGGGCCCGACTCCGGCAAGGCCCCGTGGTTGTCTCAGCCGAAGCACTGGTCAGGTCTCTCCGTCGAGGCACAAGTGAGCGACTCGACGTCGACGTTGTCGCGAGTGCGCGCCGCCATCGCGGTGCGCCGGGCCCGACAGGCGCTGCTGCGCGGCGACTTTGCGTGGGAAGAGAGTCTCTGTCGAGACGGCATCGTGGCGTTTCGTCGCAGCCTGCACGGCGAGAAGACCGTGCTGTGCGTGGCGAACATGGGCGCCAAGCCTTCGGCGCGAGTCTCCGGCTCGTTGTTGTGCGCGTCGGGCGACGTGAGCGACGGGGTGGTGCCGCCGGACACGACGGCGTGGTTCGAAGTCGCGTGACTTAGGCTCGAGCCCGATGTCGCCACGCCCGAAGATCATTCTTGATTGCGACCCTG
>DAIPHP010000101.1:0-4276 GCA_036771295.1 Ilumatobacteraceae bacterium | reverse complement strand
TTCGGCGCGAACATGACGACGATGACGTTCGCCTTCACGCGAGCAGTCGCCCGCACGCTGAAGCCGGGCGACCGCGTGGTGGGCACCAAGCTCGACCATGACGCCAACGTCTCACCGTGGCGAGTTGCCTGCGAAGAGTCGGGTGCTGAGCACGTGCTCTGCCCGTTCTCCGTGCCCGACGGTCGGCTCGACATGGACGCAATGGCGAAACTGATCACTCCGAACACGAAGTGGGTCGCGGTCACCGGTGCCTCGAACCTCATCGGCACGATGCCCGACCTGCGCAACGTGGTTGCGCTCGCGCGTCAGGTCGGTGCGCGGGTGTTCGTCGACGGCGTGCATCTCGTGCCGCACATGGCGGTGAGCGTGCGCGAGTTGGGTTGCGACGTGCTCGCGACGAGCCCGTATAAGTGGTACGGCCCGCACGCCGGCGTGCTGTGCGTCGAACCGAACCTCCTCAATTCGTTGCCGGTAGCCAAAGTGCGACCAGCCGACGACGTAGGACCGCGCCGATTCGAGACCGGAACTCCGAACTTGGAGAACATCGCCGCCACCGAGGCTGCCGCCCGCCACCTGCTGGAAGAAGACATGCACAAGGTGCAGTCGTACGAACGCAACGTCTTTGCCCCGCTGCTCGAAGGCTTGCTCTCGATGTCGCACGTGAAGGTGTGGGGGCCGCCGACGCTCGAGGCTCGCACACCGACGGTGTCGTTCACGGTCGAGGGCCATCATCCCGATCGCGTCGCCGACGTGTTGGCGGCCAACAAGATCGCGGTGTGGTCCGGTCACTCGTACGCGGTGGAACTCGTCTCGCATCTCGGACTGACGGAGTCGGGTGGCGTCGTGCGCGCCGGCGTGGTGCGTTACGTGACCGACGACGACGTGCAGCGGCTGCTCAGCGTGGTGCGCTCACTAGCCTGACTGCGAGCGGGATGTAGCACAGCTTGGCTAGTGCGCCTGGTTTGGGACCAGGAGGTCGCAGGTTCAAATCCTGCCATCCCGACGGATGTTCAGGCCCCGAATGACGGACCTGACGAGGAAAGGCCGACGACCACATGAGTGACACTCTCAACAACAAAGAAAAATACGTCTCGCTCGTCACGACTCGTCGCGACGGTCGAACGGTTGCAACGCCGGTGTGGTTTGCCGCGGTCGGCGACGAGTTCGGCGTGATCACCGAGACGAACGTGGGCAAGGTGAAGCGAATTCGCAACAACCCCCGAGTGACGGTGCAGGTCTGCGACATGAAGGGCACGGTGTCACCTGAGGCTCCAGTGCTGTCGGCGACGGCCCGCCTGGTGACCGGAGACGACGCCGTTCGAGTGCGCAAAGCGGTTGCTCGCAAGTACGGGATCGTCTACGCGGCGTTCGGCGTGTACTGGATGCTCGGCCAGCTCGTGGCGAGACTCCGCGGCAAGCGAGACGACGCGCCAGAGACGGCGATTTTGTTCACGCTCGACGCCTGAACCGGCGCGCGATTCGCGCCTACTTCGCGACGATGATTCGGTCGACGCGGCTGGTGATGTGGTCCAGATACTCACGGTCAGGGTCGACGCCGATACCCGGGCCCGTCGGCACGTCGAGATGCCCGTCGCGCAAGACGAACGGTGCCGTGACGTCGCGCTGAAAGTAACGCGCTGACGCCGACGTGTCTCCGGGCAGCGTGAAACCCGGCATCGCCGCGAGGGCGAGATTGGCGGCACGACCGATCCCCGTCTCCAACATGCCGCCGCACCACACGGGCACGCCGCGCGAATGGCAGAGGTCGTGGATCTTCTTGGCTTCGAGGTAGCCGCCCACGCGGCCCGGCTTGATGTTGATGATGGAGCACGCTCCGATGTCGAGCGCGTCGCGAGCCACCTCGGCGGACAGAATCGACTCGTCGAGGCAGATCGGCGTCCGCACTCGTTTGGCGAGTTGCGCGTGCGCGGCCATCTGCTCTTCGGGTAGCGGCTGCTCGATGAGCAACAAGTCGAACGGATCGAGTTTGGCGAGGTGGTCGGCGTCGGCGAGGCCGTAGGCGGAGTTCGCATCGACCTGCAGCAGCAACTTGTCGCCGAACGTGCTGCGCACGGCGCGCACCGGCTCGATGTCGAAACCGGGCTCGATCTTCAGCTTGATGCGCAGATAACCGTCGTCGAGGTACTTCTGCACCACACGAAGCAGGTCGTCGATGGTCGGTTGGATGCCGACCGAGACTCCTGACCGCACACGAGTGTGAGTGGCCCCGAAGAACTCGGCGAAGCTCACGCCTTCGCGACGCAATTGGTGGTCGAGCAGGGCGGTCTCCAGCACCGCTTTGGCCATGTAGTGGCCGCGCACGCCGCTGACCGCTTCGTTGAACGACTCGGCGGTGGAGTCACTCGACACTCGCGGCAACAGAAACCGACGCAGCACTTCTTCGCATCCGTCGACGTACTCGCTGGAGTACATCGGCTCGCTCATCGCGGTGCACTCTCCCCAACCGACGACGCCGTCACCGACCACCTCGAGATACAGCAGTTCTCTGGCGGTCTCCACACCGAAGCTGGTGCGAAACGGCGACACCAGCTCGATGTGCGCGCGGCGGAGGCGAATCTCTGTGATCACGCTCGAACCACCGCGTAACTGCCGTCAGCCATGAGCCCTGCAACCTTCCATTCGCCGGAGAACGCCTTCTGCAAGTCTGCCCGTTGCCGCACCCGCCACGACTGCGCGGCGGCACGATCGGTGACACGCAGCGCCTCGACGTCGTCGGGGGTCGCGATCGTCCACTGCGCGGCCTCGACATAGTTGCCCGACGCGAGCGGGTCGTGTTGCCCGGCGACATCCCAGCGCACTACAAGACGGTCGGTGTGCTCGCCGCGATTGAGCCCGTCGCTGATCGCTCCGTAGAAGTCTTCGTGGTACTCGGTGACGATCGCACCGAGCTTCACGAGGTTGAAGTACGCATTCCTGCGGATGAGCGGGTCGAAGGTCCAGGTAATGGAGTCGATGTCGTGTTCTTTCGCCCAACGCCATTGGTGTCGTTTCAGGGCCTCCCCCACGCCGAGCGAGCCGTGCTCGGCCACCACGCCCGTGACGTGCGAATGCAGCGTGCGCTCGCTGCCGTGCGCCCCGAGGAATCCCCAACTCGCGCCGACAACCTCGTCACCCAGACGGGCGACGGATGCGTACCCGCCGGCGTGCACCGTGGCGATGATGATTTCGCTGGGCACCATGTTGCTCATCCCCCATACGCGGTCGAAAAGAGCACCTGCGGTCTCGCACTCTTCTCGCGAGCCGACGGTGACGATGCGCAGGTCGGTCATGGCGCAAAACCTCGCGTTCTCGTCACGCGAGCGACGCTAGTTGCGGCTGGTGACGCGCGTACTCGCGATCCGCTGGTTGGCGTGAACGACTGACTGTCGGCAAGTATGTGGGCATGCCAGTTCAAGTCACCGTCGTCGATCATCCGGTTGCCCAAGAGGCCCTCACCCACCTGCGCGACCAGGACACCTCGAACCAGATCTTCCGCGCAGAGATGCGCCGCCTCTCGCTCGTCGTGGTCGCCGAAGCAACTCGCAGAATCCCGACTGCGTCCCGCAAGGTCACTACTCCGCTGGCAACCACCGACGGCGTGCGGCTCTCGAATCGCCCCGTGCTGGTGCCGATTCTTCGCGCCGGTCTCGGCATGTTGCCCGCCGCGATGGAGTTGCTGCCCGACGCCGACATCGCCGTCGTCGGCGTGCAACGCGACGAAGAGACTCACGAACCAAGCGAGTACGTCGCGAAGCTTCCGCACAACCTGAAGGGCCGCACCTGCGTGGTGCTCGACCCGATGCTCGCCACCGGCGGTTCGCTCGCCCACGGCTGCAAGATCTTGGTCGACCGCGGCGCCAGCGACACGATCTTCGTGGCGTGCGTTCTTGCCGCACCGGAGGGCATCAAGCATCTCGAGTCGACTGGCATGAACTTGCACGTCGTCACCGCTTCGATCGACAGCCATCTCAACGAGCACGCGTTCATCGTGCCCGGGCTGGGCGACGCTGGTGACCGCCAGTTCGGCCCGCCGAACTGACGCTGCGTCGCGAGCTGTCGCTGGCGTGTTAGTCGCCCCGCGAGCGTGACGCCATGGCCACGATGCGCAAGCCGACGCCCGAAGTGTCGGCGCGCATGAAACTGGTGAAGACGAAATCGACCAAACCCGAGATCGAGACGTCGCGGGTGCTGCGCAAACTTCGCGTGCGATTCAGGCGCAACGTTCGCTCACTACCGGGAACCCCCGACTTCGTGTTGCCCGACCACAACGTGGCGG
>DAIPHP010000100.1:0-4312 GCA_036771295.1 Ilumatobacteraceae bacterium | reverse complement strand
ACCGTCGCAGCGCTGCCGAGCCGATGCCGCCGGCGGCACCGGTCACCAACACCACTGGCGTTGCGGGTGCGTCGTGGGTGGTCATGACGGTGTGCGAGACGAAATCCTAGGTTCTCGGCGTTCGCTCATCGCTTCGTCGCCCGTCGGTGTGCATTCGTATTATCTGAGTCGTGCGCTACATCATGTTCGTCATCGACAGCCAGACACGTTCGGCCTCGGGCAACGAGATGGCCGCCATCGACAAATTCAATGAGGACTTGCGAGCAGCAGGGCAGTGGGTGATGGCCGCGGGCATCGGGGCGCCGCGCACCGCGACGGTGTTCGACAATCGTTCGGGTGCGAGTCAGTCGACCGACGGCTCGCTGTTCCATGACGACGACTTCTACAGCGGGTTCTGGGTGATCGAAGCCGACTCACCCGAGACGGCGCGCGAACTGGCGCAGCGAGGTTCGCGCGCATGCAATCGCCGGGTCGAACTGCGACCGTTCTTGCGTTAGCGACGCGCGGCTATTCGGTGATGGTGCGGCGGGGAGTCCACACCAGGTAGTTCCACACCCAGTCGGCGAAGATGCTGGTGCGATTTCGGCCGCCGGAGAGATAGGCGAGGTGCAGCGCCAACCACGTGAGCCACGCGAGCGTGCCGCGGAAGCGTAACCACGACGTGATTTCGACCACGGCCTTTCGGCGGCCGATGGTGGCCATCTGCCCTTTGTCGCGATACGAGAAATTCTCGAGCGGCTCGTTGCGTTCGCGCCTGACGAGCTGTCGCGCCACGTGCTTGCCTTGCTGAATCGCGACGGGTGCGATCATCGGCAGTGGCCGACCTTCGGCACCCGCGAAACTCGCGGCGTCACCGACGACCCACACGTCGTCGACGAGTTGCATGGTCGGTCGCACCTTCAGTCGGTTGCCGCGGTCGGCTTCGCCGAGAAACTTCCACTGTGGCGGGGCGACGACTCCGGCGGCCCAGATGCGCGTGCCGGCGACGAGCTCTTCGCCGTCCTTGAGTCTCAACGAGCGCGGCGTCGCCTCGATGACGGCCGCGTTGACGCGCACCTTGACACCCATCTTCGTGAGCGCTTTCGCGGCGTGCTCGCTCGACGACGGGTGAAAGCTCGGCAGCAGACGCGGCCCGGCTTCGAGCAACGTCACTGTGGCGCGAGGCGCTATGTGTTCGAACTCGCGGCGTATCTCGCCCTGCAGCTCGCGCACCGCGCCGGCGAGCTCGACGCCCGTCGGGCCGCCACCGACGATGACCACGTTGAGGCTCTCGATCGGCAGCACTTCGTCTTCGACGTCTTCGTAAGTGCGCAGCAGAGATCGGCGGATCTCGCGCGCGTCGGCGACCGACTTCATCTGCAAGGTGTGTTCAGCCACGCCGGGAATGCCGAATGTCGTGCCTTCCGACCCCACGGCGAGCACGAGATCGTCGTACGACAACGTCTTGCCAGTGGAGAGCGACAGCGACTTCGCCGCGGTGTCGATGCCGGTCACCGTGGCGCGAACGAAACGTACCTCGCGGTAGGCGGTGCGTACGGGGAAGGCGATGTCGTCTTCGGGCAACGACGCCGTCGCCACCTGGTAGAGCAGCGGCGAAAACAATTGGTACGGATTTCGGTCGACCAGCGTCACTTCGTACGAGCGCGACTTGCGAAGTTTTCTGGCGCACGCGAGGCCGCCGAAACCGGCCCCGACGATGACGACGTGCTTCTTCGGCGGCGGGCTGCCGAACTCCATGAGCACAAGTCGAATCTAGGTGTACCGTCGGTCATCGTGAGACCGTTCGAGGGCAGAGTCGCGCTCGTGACTGGTGCGGGCAGTGGTCTCGGTCGCGAATACGCCTTGGCGTTGGCTGCGCACGGCGCGCGAGTAGTGGTGAACGACCTCGGTATCTCCGTCACTGGCGACGCGCCGTCGGGCGACTCCGCCGGTGCAGTCACCACGGAGATCGTGTCGAGCGGCGGCGATGCCGTCGCGAGCCGCGACAGCGTTGCGGATTGGCACGGTGCCGAGCGCATCGTCGCGACGGCACTCGAACAGTTCGGACGGCTCGACATCGTGGTCAACAACGCCGGCAATAACCGACCGAGCTCGCTCGTCGACCTTTCGGAAACCGACGTTGACGTGCAGCTCGGCACGCACCTGAAGGGCACCCTGGCAGTGAGCCATTTCGTCGCGCGTCATTGGGCGAGCGTCGCGCCGCAGCAGGGCCGCGCCATCGTGAACACCACGTCGGCCGTGGGACTGCATCCGGCCGCCGGTGGCGGCGTGTACGGTGCGGCGAAGGCGGGCATCATCGCGCTGACCGTGAGCCACGCGCAAGAACTCGCCCGCTACGGCGTAAAGGTGAACGCCGTCGCCCCGTGCGCGCGCACGCGGATGGTGAAGGCGTCGCCGAACGTGCTCGCGCTGATGCCCGAATCGCCAGGGTTCGACCGTCACTCGCCGCAACACGCCGCGCCGCTCGTGGCGTACCTGGCGAGCGACGCGTGCCGCTTCACGGGGCGGGTCTTCGCCGTAGAGGGCCCCGACGTTGCGATCTATCATCCGCACGGCGTGGAAGAGCACTGGTCGACGAGCGGCGCGTGGTCGCTCGACGCGCTGACGTCGGCGTTCGCCACGTATCCGCAGAGATCAGAAGTAGACGCGTTCTTCCCTGGGGGAGTCGTGCCGTACGCCGAACCGTCGGGCCGCACGTTACGCGCGCTCTTTGACGCGGCGAAATGAGCGCGTTCTTCCCGGTCGTTGAGAAGACGATCGCCCAGTTGCGCGAGGCACTCGAGCGCGGCGAGGTGTCGTGCGTGCAACTGGTGCAGTCGTACCTGCATCGCATCGAGACCTACGACCACGCGGGTATCCGGCTCAACTCGGTGGTCGAACTGAACCCGAACGTGATGACCGAAGCGGAGGCATCCGACCGGCGTCGCGCAGCGGGCGAGTCGCGCGGGCCGCTCGAGGGCATTCCGTTCACTGCCAAAGATTCGTACATGGTGGAAGGAATGACGGTCGCCAACGGCTCACCGGCATTCGAGCACCTGGTCGCGCGTCGAGACGCGTTCTCAATCGCGGCGTTGCGCGACGCCGGGTGCGTGCTGATCGGTCTCACCAACATGCCGCCGATGGCCAACGGCGGCATGCAGCGCGGGCTCTACGGCCGGGCCGAGTCGCCGTACAACGCCGACTACCTCACCTCGGCGTGGGCGTCGGGTTCGTCGAACGGCTCGGGCACCGCCACGGCGGCGAGCTTCGCCGCGTTCGGGTTGGGTGAAGAGACGTGGTCGAGCGGTCGTTCGCCGGCGTCGTGCAACGCCCTGTGCGCGTACACGCCGTCGCGCGGCCTCATCTCGACGCGCGGCAACTGGCCGCTCGTACCGACGATGGACGTCGTGGTGCCTCACACCCGCACGATGGCCGACATGTGCGAAGTGCTCGACGTGCTCGTGCGCGCCGACCCCGACACCGGCGGTGATTTTTGGCGAATGCAACCGTGGGTGAAACTGCCCGCACCGCACGAGGCGTGCCCCGAGCAGTTCACCGCGATTCACGCAGCGGCTCGTGGCGCCAAACATCGGCCGCTCGCAGGTGTGCGTTTTGCCGTGCCGCGCATGTTCATCGGCACCGATCCCGAACAGGGCACCGGCCCCGGCGTGGGCGGAGTGCTCGGTGCGCGCATCGAGCCGCGGCCGTCGATGCTCGAACTCTGGCGTTCGGCGCGAGCCGACCTCGAGGCTGCGGGTGCGACGGTGATCGAGACCGACTTTCCGGTCGTCACCAACTACGAAGCCGACCGCCCCGGGGCGCCGAGCGTGTTCAACCGCGGCATCGTGCCGCCGAACTTCTTCGACCACGAACTGTGGGAACTTTCGATGTGGGGCTGGCACACGTTTCTCGCGCTCAACGACCAGCCCGGGCTGAACCGACTTGATCAGGTCGACGGGCCGCGGATTTTCCCTCGTCATCCGCAGGACACCCTCGAGCAACTCACCACCGATCTCGACGTGAACCTCGCCGACTACGTCACGCGAGCCAAGAGCGACGGCATCATCGACCCGTTCGACGGCCCGACTGCCGCCCTCACCCGCGCCGGCATCGAGGGACTCGAAGAAACCCGTCGTCGCGACTTCGAGCAATGGTTGCGAGACAACGAGGTGGATGCAGCGATCTTCCCGACGCAGACCGATGTTGCGCCGTCAGACGCCGACAAGAACCCGGCGTCGTCGGCAATCGCGTGGCGAAACGGCGTGTGGGTGTCGACGGGCAACTTGTCGATTCGTCACTTCGGCATACCGACGGTCACCGTGCCGATGGGAAT
>DAIPHP010000099.1:0-4345 GCA_036771295.1 Ilumatobacteraceae bacterium | reverse complement strand
GCACGCACTCGAGCTCGAGGGTGTCGCAGTTGACTTCGCCGTCAGAGAGCGACACATCGGCGTGGCTGCAGCGATTGCCGATGGCATACACCTGATCGCCGATTCGCACGACTGCCACGATGTGCTTGCCGACCTCGAACTTCGCTGCAGCACCGTCGGCCAAATCGTTCAGTGCGCAAATGCGATGCATGTTCATGCGCGCACTCCGGCCTTGGTTGGAGCGCCGCTGGTGACATCGCCCAGCAACTTCCGGCCGACTTTGTCGCGCAAGGCATCGGGTTGGGCCGCTGCCGGCAGGCGATTGATCACGTCAGCAAAGAACCCGAACACCACCAGACGCTCGGCGATCTCCGGACGAATTCCGCGGCTTTCCAAGTAGAAGCGCTGCTCGTCGTCGATGGGGCCAACGGTGCTCGCGTGACTGCACTTCACGTCGTTGGTTTCGATTTCCAGGTTCGGCACGCTCTCGGCCCACGCACCGCTGGAGAGCGTGAGATTGCGGTTGGTCTGGAAGGCCTCCGACTTGTCGGCGTTGTCACGAATCTTGATGAGGCCGGTGTACACGCTCTTGGCTCGGTCGCGCACCGCGCCCTTGAACAACAAGTCGCTGCGGGTTCGCGGCGCCGCATGGTCTTGCAACGTGCGGAAGTCGTGCATCTGGTCGCCGTCTGCGAAATAGAGCGCCACTTGCTTTGCCGACGCACCCTGACCGACGAGACGCACACCGGCGCGCACGCGCGAGTAATCACCGCCCAGCGCGACGGTCGACGACGAGATCGACGAGTCGCGCTCGCCGCTGGCGCGTTGGTAGCCGATGAGCCACGTGTCGCGAGACAGTTCGTTGATTGCCACGTAGGTGACACGGGCCGACTTCGCCGCGCGAATCTTCACCATCGGCACGACGAGCGAACGACATCCGTCCGCCGATACGAACCGCTCCACCACGGTGACTTCGCTGTTCTCGGCGGCGTCGATCTCGAGTGAAGGAAAGCTCACTACCCCGCTCTCGCGAGCGTCGTGCGTGACGATGATCGGCGACGCCACCACTTGGCCGCGCGAGGTGGCGACTCGAACCGTGCCACCGTCGCGGCCGCCGCGCGTGGCTTCGCGGGCGAACTCTTCGTTCATCGTCTCGAACACGTCGGCGGCTTCGCTCGACACCTCGGCGAGCGACACCTGCGAGTCGCGCGACGCCTCACCCGACACGGTGGTGGCGACGGCGCCAGCGGCGAACGACCCGAGGTCCAGCTCACCGATGCGGCTGTAGCGCCAGAGTTCGAGTTCGGCAGTGGGCAGCGCGATGGTCGACAGGTTCGTCATCGGGTCTACTTCTTGCGCTTCTTCTTGCGGCCGAACTTCTTGCCTTTGCCCTTTTCCAAGTCGCTGACCACGTCCGGTGCGATCGCGTTGATGATCGACTCGGCTTCGCTCAAGATGGCGGCGGCCGAGCCGTCGTCAAGACTCTTCGGTGCTTCGGGGGCGGCTCCGGTCACGAGGGTGCCGTGCGTCCAGCCGACGTCCATCGCGCGACGATCGAACTTGGGGCAGTCAGTCGGGCAACGCCACGGCGCCTCCGGGGCGAGGCCGAGCTTGCAACCACGAACGGTGTCGCCGTTCTTGTAGGTGCGGCTCTCAAAGTGTCGGCAATCGACTCGCATCGACATGGCGGTACTGACGGTAGTTCGCGCGGGCTGCGTTGATCAGCCCACCGAACCTTCCATTTGCAGCTCGATGAGACGGCTCCACTCGACGGCGTATTCCATCGGCAGCGTGCGGGTCACCGGCTCGATGAATCCGTTCACCACCATGCTCATCGCTTGTTCTTCGGTGAGGCCGCGGCTGGTGAGGTAGAACAACTGCTCGTCGGCGATCTTCGACACTGTCGCTTCGTGGCCGATCTGCGCGTCGCGCTCGCCGACTTCCATGTACGGAAGCGTGCGGCTCTCGGAATCTTCGTCGAGGATCAACGCGTCGCACTGCACGTGGCTCTTGCAACCTGTGGCGCCTTCTTCGACGCGAACGAGGCCGCGGTACGTGGTGATGCCGCCGTCTTTGCTGATCGACTTCGACACGATCTTCGATGACGTTTCCGGCGCGGCGTGCACCATCTTGGCGCCTGCGTCTTGGTGCTGGCCGGGGCCGGCGTAGGCGACGGAGAGCACTTCGCCGGTGGCCTTCGGGCCGACGAGATAGACGCTCGGGTACTTCATGGTGAGCTTCGAGCCGATGTTGCCGTCGATCCACTCCATGTGGCCTTCGGCCTCGACGCGAGCGCGCTTGGTGACGAGGTTGTAGACGTTCGGCGACCAGTTCTGGATGGTGGTGTACGTGACGTGGGCGCTGGGCTTCACGACGATTTCGACCACTGCAGAGTGCAACGAATCGTTGGTGTACACCGGCGCCGAGCATCCCTCGATGTAGTGCACTTTTGAGCCTTCGTCGGCGATGATCAGCGTTCGCTCGAACTGACCGGCGTTCTCGGAGTTGATGCGGAAGTACGCCTGCAACGGCATCTCGCACTCCACGCCCGGCGGAACGTAGATGAACGAACCGCCCGACCACACGGCGGTGTTCAGTGCGGCGAACTTGTTGTCACCCGACGGGATGACGCTGCCGAAGTACTGCTTGACGAGGTCGGGATACTCGCGCAACGCGGTGTCCATGTCGCAGAAGAGAATGCCCTGCTTCTCCAAGTCTTCGCGATTGCGGTGGAACACCACTTCGCTTTCGTACTGCGCGGTGACGCCGGCCAGATACTTGCGTTCTGCCTCGGGGATGCCGAGTTTTTCGTACGTGGCCTTCATCTGCTCGGGCAGGTCGTCCCACTCGTCGACTTGTTCCGTCGCGGGCTTGAGGTAGTAGTAGATGTCCTGGAAGTCGAGGTCAGGCATGTTGACCGCGAACCACTCGGCCATCGGCTTTTTGTCGAACGTCTTCAGCGAGCGCAGGCGGTGCTTACGCATCCACTCGGGCTCGCCCTTCCACCAGGAGATCTGGTCGACGACTCGCTCGTTGAGCCCCTTCTCCGGGGTGAAGGCGTATTCGACGTCGTCGCTCCAGCCGAGGGAGTACTTGGAAAGGTCGAGGTCAAAACTGGTCACGAGGGGAATTTCTCCTACGCAGATAGTAACAATTCGCCCGCCCGGAACCACCTGCCGAAGCATGTGGCACAAGGCAATAGTTCGGTCCGCCACCGCGCCCTCGAGTCGGCGGGGCATGCCAGTGTGACGGGCGTAGCGTCGTTGCGTCGTATGGAGCGCTTCGGACTCGTCGGACTTCCGAACGCCGGAAAGTCATCCCTCTATAACGCGCTGACGGGGTCGAACGCGCTCGCCGCCCCGTACCCGTTCGCGACGAAAGACCCGAACATCGGCGTGGCGAAGGTGCTCGACCCGCGGCTCGACGCGCTTGCCGCGATGTCGCAGAGCAAGAAAGTCGTGAACGCGACGATCGAAGTGGTCGACATCGGCGGACTCGTCGAAGGCGCGAGCAAGGGCGAGGGGCTGGGCAACAAGTTCCTTGCCAACATTCGCGAGGTCGACGCGATCGTGTTCGTGTTGCGCGCGTTCGTCGACGACGACATCCCAGGGCCGAGCGACCCGCTCGAACACCTGCGCGTCGTCGAACTCGAACTCGCACTCGCCGACTTGGAGAGCGTCGAGACGAAACTCGGCAAGATGCAGAAAGCGGCACGCATGGACAAGTCGATCGCCGACGAAGTCGCCGCGCTCGAACGAGCACAGGCGTTGCTCGCCGAAGGGCGGCCGCTCTACCGATCGGGCATCAGCGAGGCCGACCGCCTGCTGCTCGCACCGCACTTCTTGCTCACCACGCGACGAGTGCTCGCCGTGGTGAACGTGGCCGAGAACGCACTCGACACGATCCCGGCCCAAGTCGCGCGGGTCGCCGCCGAACTGGCGCCCCCGGGGTCGGCCAGCGAACACGAAGTGGAAGTGCTCGGCATGAGCGTGCAGATCGAGGCAGAAGCCGCACAGCTCACGGGTCAAGACCGCATCGACATGCTCGAGGCACTAGGCCTCGGCGAGGGTGCGCTGCCCCGCCTCGTGCGCTCGGCGTACCACCTGCTCGGGTTGCGGACGTTCTTCACCACGGGCGACAAAGAGTCGCGCGCGTGGACCTTCCACGCCGGTGCGAAGGCCCCGGAGTGCGCCGGAAAGATCCACACCGACCTGCAGCGCGGATTCATCCGTGCCGACGTCATTCACTGCGACGAGCTGCTGAAGATCGGCTCGTGGTCGAAGGCGCGCGACGTCGGCAAGTTGCGCGTCGAAGGCAAGGACTACGAAGTCGCCGACGGCGACGTGATGGAGATTCGCTTCAACGT
>DAIPHP010000098.1:0-4356 GCA_036771295.1 Ilumatobacteraceae bacterium | reverse complement strand
AGCGTCTACGACTATCGAGCCGCGACGATCAGTTGGCTCGACTCGCTGCTCGCGTAACTGCGACGCGGGTCAGGTCGTGTAGTCGGCGTTGATGCGCACGTACCCGTCGGAGAGATCGCAACCCCACACCGTTGCCTGGGTCGTGCCGGTGCCGAGCGAAACGTGGATGACGACCTCTTCGTTCTTCATGTAGGCCGAGAGTCGCGCCAGGCCGCTGTCATCGACTTGCCGCGGGTACACCTCTTGGTCGCCGAATCGAATGACGACGCGCCGTTGGTCGATGTCCGTGTACTGCGAGCACTTCCCGACGGCCATCGCGACCCGGCCCCAGTTGGGATCGGCCCCGTGAACGGCGGTCTTGACCAGCGGGGAATTCGCGATCGAGCGTGCGACGGTGACCGCCTGCTCCTCGTCGCGAGCGTGGTCGACCCGTACTTCGATGATTCGTTCGGCTCCCTCGCCGTCGCGCGCGATCTGCTTGGTGAGCGAGAGCAGCACGTCGTGAAGCGCGACTCGGAATGCCGCGAGGTCGACCGCGCCGGCTGCGCCGCTGGCGAGGCAGACGGTGGTGTCGCTCGTCGACGTGTCGGTGTCGATCGAGACGCGATTGAACGTTCGCTCGACGCACCAGCGAAACGCGAGTTCGAGATCTGACCGGCTGACCGCGGCATCGGTGAAGACGAGCGAGATGTGCGTGGCCATGTTCGGCTCGATCATGCCGACGCCTTTCGCGACGCCGACGACTCGGGCTCGCGAACCCGCGACGGTCGACTCGGCCAGTTTCGGGCGCGTGTCGGTGGTCATGATCGCGCGTGCGACGAGGCCCGCGTCGTTGCTTGCCGCACTCGTCGGGAGAGCGGCGATGCCGTCACGAATCTTCTGCATCGGGTACTGGCGGCCGATCACGCCGGTGGACGCGATGACGAGGTCGTCGCCCGCGCAGCCGTGGAACCGAGCCACTGAGTCGATGATCTCGCGCGCGTTGCGCATGCCCTCGTCGCCCGTCGCGACGTTGGAGTTCTTGGAGAGCACCACCACGCCGCGTGTGGTGCCGCGCGACGCGAGCTCACGGCTGAGCACGACGCTCGCGCCGGCGAAGCGGCTCTGGGTGAACAGCGACGACCCGACGGTGCCGCTGCCTCCGATCACCGTGACGAAGTCGAGCGAGTCGTCCTTGATGCCGAAGTTGGCCGTTCGGGCGACGAAGCCGAGCGGAAGTTCGGTCACGAGAAACGCTTGGCGAGGTTGAGCAAGGTCTTTCGCATGGAAACTTCGTTGGTGCTGACGGCGTTCATGGCGCGCAGCAGCCAGTTGGCGCGATTCGTGGAGTAATCGAACTGCTCGGTCACGAGCGTGCCGCCCTCCACCGGCTCGAGGATGTAGCGCCACACGTGGCCGCCGAAGTGACGCCAACCGATCCGCCGTCCCTCTTCGAACTCCACGACGACATTGGTGATGCGATACGGCAGACCGATTCGCATCGACATGCCGAACTTCGCTCCGAGGGAGAGCCGTTCCGGTCCGCTGAGACTTCCCTTGACGCTGCCCGAACCGTCGATCTCCGCGTGCCGGTTCGGCGTGGCGAGCAGCTCGAAGATTTGGGCGGGCGTGGCCGGTACGAACTGCGAGACCGAGACGATTCGGTGCTCGGCGTCGTGAGCGGGGGATTGTGACGAAGTGGTCATGGCTCTGACGCTATGCGAGCGCGCCCGCCACCATCTCGCCGCACCGCCGACCCGAAAAGAGCGCGCCCTGGAGCGAGCCAGTGTCGCGATGGTCGCCGCACACGAAGACGCCGTTGCCCAGTGCGATGTCGCGCTTCGGCGAAAACGGCGGACGTTGCTCGACGCCCGCGTGCGCGATTCGATACGTACGTAGATGGCGCCAGGCGTCGACTTGCGGGCCCCACCAAGAACGCATCTGGTCGCGGGCCATCGACTCCAAGTCGCCGTCCACCACATCGGGCATCGCCGCCACCACCAGATGCTTGCCCGCCGGGGCGTAGCTCCGGGCGACGTTGCTCATGATCGCTGCGTTCAACACCGGTCCCTTGCCGGATCCGTCGAGGATGACCGCTCTTGACGCGGTCGGCGCCTTGTCGGCAGAAAAGTAGACGGCGCCGGCGCGACGCGAGGCACGTTCGCGCATCGTGACGAGTTCGCGGGCAGACGGCAGGTCGGCGGCGACGATCACCGCTCGGGCTTCGACGCGTCGGCCGTCGGCGGTGACGACGGCTCGGCCGTCGAGCGAAGACACCTTGGTGTTGCAGTGCACGAGACCAGGAAGTCGCTCGGCCATCTGGCGCGGCAGCGAACCCATGCCGAGTCTCGGAACTCCGGCGTCGCCTTCACCGAGGCTGCGGAAGATGATGTCGAACATCCGCCGCGACGTGCCGAGCGACGGGTCGAGTTGGATACCGCCGAACAACGGTCGGAAGAAGCTGTCGATCATCGACTGGGAGAATCCTGCCCGTCGTAGCGCGACGATCGTCGGCAGGTCTTGGCCGCGCAACAACTCGCGCGGGTCGCCGCGCAAGGTGCGGGCGCGCAGCAGCGCGATCTTTGCCTTGTCGACGACCGACCCGATCGGTGCGCGGGCCGTGCCCCACAACGTGCGTGGTGCGCGAAACGGGTCGCTCACGACGTACGACTTGCCGCGGAGCATCACGAGCGCGCCCGGGTCGAACGTCTGCACGTCGAGCGCAGCAAGATCGACTTGTCGGCGTAGCTCCGGGTAGGCGGTCAACAAGATCTGAAATCCGCGGTCGAGTCGAAACCCGTCGACGATGTCGGTTCGAACCCTGCCACCGACGTCGTCTTGTGCCTCGAGCACCGCGACGCTGAACGACTTGGCGTGAAGATGACGGGCGGCGGCGAGCCCGGCGAGACCGGCGCCGACGACGACCACGTCGACGCGGGAGGGGAGCTGGCTCATCGAGCGATCAGAAGAGACCGAGTCATCGGGCGAGCAGGGCTCGAAGCGCGATCTCCAGCGTCGGATGCGCGAACTGGAAGCCGGACGATGACAACACCCGCGGAATCACACGCTGACCGGTGAACAACAACGCGTCCGCGAGTTCGGCGCCGAGCAGCAGCTTGGGGCCGAACGACGGCACCGGCAACAGGGCGGGTCGACGCAACACCTTGGCGAGCACGGTCGCAAAATCGGCGTTCGTCACCGGCGCCGGGGCAGTGAGATTCACCGGACCCTGCACGCTGCCGCTCAGCAGATGTTCGATGGCCGCGACTTCGTCGTCGATCGAGATCCAGCTCTGCCACTGGTCGCCGCGACCGAACTTGCCCCCGAGTCCGGCGCGGAAGAGCGGAAGCTGTTTCTTCAACGCGCCTCCCTTGGGCGAAAGCACGATGCCGGTTCGCAGAAACACCGTTCGTGTGCCAGCGCCGTTTGCCGCCGCTTCCCATTCTTTGCACACGTCGGCCAAGAAGCCCGTGCCCGCCGTGGAAGATTCGTCGAGTGTCTCGTCGCCGCGCGCACCGTAGTAACCGATGGCCGACCCGGAGAGAAAAACGCCGGGTCGCTTCGCGGCTCCAGCGATCACTGAGGCCAGCAGCTTCGTGCTCTTCACGCGGCTGTCGAGGATTTCTCGCTTGTACGAGTTCGACCAGCGCTTGTCGCCGATTCCGGCCCCCGACAAATGGATGATCGCATCCGCCTGGCCGACGAGCTGTGCGTCGATGACCCCGCGGGCCGGGTCCCACTGCGACTCTCCGGCTTTTGCGGTGCGTCGAACGAGCCGGGTGACTTCGTGGCCGCGAGAAGAGAGATGAGGCACCAGAGCAGAACCGATGAGTCCGCTGGCACCGGAGACGACGATGCGCATGCGCTAGAGGCTACGCCTCGTGACTCGGGGAACGCGGTGCCGAGTTACGGAATCACGATCGGCACCGACGTGACGACCGTGTTGGGGCGGAACAGCAGGCGTGCCTTGATCGCGAGTGCCGACTGGTTGTGCAACCACTGCGAGCGGATGCTGGTGACGAACTCGGGAATCACGACCGTGATCAAGTCGTCGGGTTGCAGGCCGTCGAGACGGTCGATTTCTTCGAGCACTTTGTCGGTGAGATTTCGGAAATCGTCGACGGGCGCCTGCAGCTCGACGTTCGGGAAGTTCTCG
Source organism: Ilumatobacteraceae bacterium (assembly GCA_036771295.1). Lineage (GTDB taxonomy): Bacteria > Actinomycetota > Acidimicrobiia > Acidimicrobiales > Ilumatobacteraceae > F1-60-MAGs027. The sequence goes on along the minus strand of DAIPHP010000098.1, from coordinate 221 downwards.
CGCCAGATCTTGTCGAGCGCCTGCCCTTCGGCGTCGGAGCCGACGATGCTGAGACCGAGCAAGCGGTCGGGATTCAGGCTCTGGGCGTACTTCATCGCCTGCACCACACCGGCATTGACGGATCCGACCAGCACCACCACGAAGTGCGTGCGGAAGGGCGGCACTTCCTTCTCCGCCACGCTCAGGAATTGCTTCACGCGAACGTAGTGACGGTTGATGCC
>DAIPHP010000097.1:0-4526 GCA_036771295.1 Ilumatobacteraceae bacterium | reverse complement strand
CCGGCGTCTTTATATATGTCGGCGGCTTCCGAGCGCTTCTTCGCCTCGGCCTGCAGCACCGTCACTACTTGGTCGTCAGTCAGGGTCACCGCTTCGTCACCGGCGACTGCCGCGTTCTTCACGGCAGCAATCGCCATTCGCAACGTCGACTTCTCGGTGTCGTTTCCCGCTTTGATGGCGGCGGCGAGATCGTGTTGCAAGCGGTCGAGCAAAGAAGTCATGCTTCCATCGTGCCATGACGTCCGCGCCACACGACGACTCACTTGTGTAAATCGCGCGGAACTCACGATGCACCGCGATCCTGCGCACCGTGACCACGCACACCCCCGTCGGTACGCTCGTCTTGATGGCGAACGAAGCGTTCGAACTGTTCTTTGCGTTGCTCGCCTTTCTCGCACTCGGCGGCAGCGTCGCGGTGGTCGTCGCGCGTTTTGCGGGCGGCGGTAGCGGTCGCAACCTCGTGGCGGGGTTGGCGCCGTTGGGGCTGGCGATTCCGGCACTCGTCACTTCCGTCTCGATGATCGGCAGTCTCTACTTCTCCGAAGCCGTCGGCTACCGACCGTGCGTGTTGTGCTGGTACCAGCGCATCGCCATGTACTCGCTGGCGATCGTGCTCGTCATCGCGGCCATTCGCAAGGACCGAGCGATCACCCCGTACGCAATGGCACTCGCCGGCGTCGGCACCGTGATCTCGGGATACCACTGGCTGCTCGAACAGTGGCCGAGCATTGACACCGGTTCGTGCTCGGCCGACGCCCCGTGCTCGGTGCCGTACTTTCAGGTGTTCGGCTTCGTCTCGCTCGCGTTCATGGCGTTCTGTGCGTTCGTGACGGTGCTCGTGTTCGTAGGTGTGGTATCGCGCCAAAATGCTGCGACAATGAACCAACCGATCTCCAAGACCAACTAGTCGACCAACAAGGAGTCCATCATGAACAAGATCACTGCCGTCGTCGTCGGAGCCGTGGCCGTTCTGGCCGCCATCTTCGGAGTCGTCGCCTTCACGGCGAGCAGCGACGAAGACGCCAGCGTCGAGGGCGCTTCGGAGTTTCAGAACGTCGTCGTCACCGGCGAAGCTCTCCCCGAGTTCGGCAAGGGCGAGACTGACCCTGCGATCGGGATGACCGCCCCGGTGCTGGAGGGCTTCGGCTTCCTCGGCAACGAAGTGAACACCAAGCCCGGCACGCCGATGCTGCTCGTCTTCCTCGCTCACTGGTGCCCGCACTGCCAGGCCGAAGTACCCGTGCTCGTCAAGTGGAGCCAGAGCGGGCTCGTGCCGGAAGGTCTCGACGTCATCGCGATCACGACGGGCACCGACGAAGCCGCGCCGAACTTCCCGCCGTCGGTGTGGTTGGCCAACGAGCGCTGGCCCGAACTCTGGCCGGTGTTGGTCGACAACAAAGACCAGACCGCTGGCAACGCGTTCGGCCTGGCCGGGTACCCGTTCATGACGCTCGTGGGCGCCGACGGCACCGTGCTGTGGCGCAACAGCGGTGAGATCTCGTCCGAGGCGCTCACCGACGCGATCAACACCGCACTCGGCCAATAGGTATCGCGGCCGAGTCGCACCCGCGGCTCGAAAGTCGCCGGCACACACGCTCTCGCTCTCGCCTGGTCGGGTAGTGGCGAACGAATAGGAATGATTCTCATTCGCGTTAGGCTGTGGTCATGATCCAAGTCGCCCGGCGTTCACTCCTTGCTCTCGCAGTGCTCTCGTTCGCTTCTCTCGGCCTCGCCTGCTCGAGCGACGACTCGACGACCGACGCTGACACGACGACCAACTCTGCTGGCGCCGACGATGCAGCAGTAACGACCACCACGACGCTGGCCGTCGATCGGCCCGATGTCGTCGTCACTTACTCGGTGCTGGGCGCGTTCGTCGAACGGCTGGTCGGCGACAAGGCCGACGTGACTGTGTTGATTCCTGACGGTCAAGACCCGCACGATTTCGAACCGTCGCCGCGCGACATCGAACGGATCAACGACGCCGACTTTGTCGTTGCCAACGGCCTCGATCTCGAAGAGGGCCTCGATGACGCGCTCCAGACGGCAAAGACCGCCGGAGTCGACGTCTTCTTCGTGACCGACCACGTCACGGTGCTCGACGTCGTCGACGTGAACGACCACTCGGCGCACGGTCACGCCCATCCGGGTGCCCAGACCGGACACTCGCACGGGGATGATGATCACGACCACGAACACACCGAAGACCCGCATGTCTGGCTGAGCCCCGCCACCATGCTCGAGGCACTTCCAGCCCTCGTCGATGCCGCCGAAACGGCGCTGTCGGTCGATCTCAGCACGGAGAGTCAGGCCTTCGCGGCGGAACTGGCCGCAGTCGACGCAGAGCTGCAGGACCTCTTCAGTTCGCTCGCTGACTGCCAACTCGTCACCGGCCACAACGAACTCGGCTACTTCGCCCAGCGATACGGCTGCACCGTCATCGCCGCGATTCTCTCGAGCCCATCGACGACGGCCGAAGAGTCGGCCGGCAACGTGGAGTTCGTGATCGACGTGATCAAGACGCACGGCGCCGATGCAGTATTCACCTCGCTCGGCACCAACCCCGCGGTGGCACGACAAGTCGCCGACGCCGCCGGTGTGAAGCTGGTGGAAATCAGCACGCACTACATGGGCGACGAGACGAGCTACGTCGAGTTCGTCCGCACGCTCGGCGGCACGATCGCGGCGAGCCTGCGTTGAACACCGGGCTCGCCGTCGCCGAACTGCTCTGGCAGCCTTTCGCACGAAACGAGTTCATGCGCAACGCGCTGCTGGCGAGCGCGCTTGTGTCGGTCATTTGCGCGATCGCGGGCACCTACGTCGTGCTGCGCGGCCTGTCGTTCGTCGGTGACGCGCTCGCCCACGGCGTGATACCCGGTATCGCCCTGGCGCTGCTGTTCGGCGTTCCTGGCGTGGTCGGGGCCGCGATCGGGGCCGTGGTGATGATGGGCGGCGTCTCCGTGATCACGTCGCGGGTGCGGTTGTCTGCCGACACGGCGATCGGGCTGCTCTTCGTCGGCATGTTGTCGCTGGGCGTGATCATCACGTCACGATCGACGTCGTTCGTCGGCGACATCACTCGGATTCTCTTCGGCGAACTGCTCGGCGTCGACACGAGCGACCTGGCGTGGCAAGCCGCCGTGCTCGTCGTGGTGGCGGCGATTGCCTTCGTCGCCCACCGTCCGTTCGTCTTGATGTCGCTCGACGACGGGCTTGCCCGCACGTCGGGGTTCTCCGTCAAGTTCTTCCACGGCCTCATGCTGACGATGGTGGCGATGGCGGTGGTCGGAAGCTTCCAGCTGGTCGGCACGCTGCTCGTGCTCGGCTTGCTGGTGGCCCCGGCGGCAACAGGTGCTTTGCTTGCTCGTCGCGTGAGCACGATGATGCTCGTGGCCTCGCTGTGCGGTGTGACCTCGAGTTACGTCGGGCTGCTCACGAGCTACCACTTCGACGTCGCAGCCGGGGCGAGCATCGTGTTCACGTCGGTCTACTTGTTCGTCATCGTCGCAGTGCTCACGATCCCGCGGCGAATGCGGGGCACGAGCGAACTTCCCCATCAGCACGAGCACGCCCACTGACATGAACGGCACGTCGCACACCATCACTGCGTCGCATCTCGACGTCGGCCACGGCTTGCACCGCGTGGTGCGCGACATCGACCTGCACACGCAGCCAGGCGACTTGGTCGCGCTGATCGGCACCAACGGTTCGGGCAAGTCGACGCTGCTCAAGACGCTGGCCGGCATGCTGCCCGCGATGCACGGAGACCTGCGCGTATTGGGCACGCGCCCGGGTGCGGCACCGAAGCGAGTCGCCTACCTGCCCCAACACCCCGTGTCGTCGCACACGCTGCCGCTGCGGGCGCGAGACGTCGTGGCCATGGGTCGCTACGCGCATCTCGGGTTGTTCAAGCGCGCCGGCTCGACCGATCGAGAGATCGTCGAACGAACGATGCGACGCACCGGGGCGTCGGAGTTCGCCGACAAGCCGTTGCGCGAAATGTCGGGCGGCCAGCAGCAACGAACGCATCTCGCCCAGGTGCTGGCTCGCGAGGCCGAGGTGCTCTTGCTCGACGAACCCACGGCCGGGCTCGACATCGCGGGCAAGGCCGCGGTGGCCGAGGTGATTGCCACCGAACGTGCTCGCGGAGTCACGGTGGTGTTGGCCACGCACGACCTGGCCGATGCTGCGTCGGCGACGGCGGTGATGTTGCTCGCTCAACGCGTGGTGGCGTTCGGCCCGCCGTCACAGGCACTGAGCGACCAGAACGTGCGCGAATGCTTCGGCTTCACGCAGCCGCACTAGTCAACGCAACGGCGCTAGCGGCGTGAGTCGACCCGCCGCGTCTTCGGTCGCTCGTTGACGCCCTCAAGCGCGAGCAGTCGACGTTTCATCGTCAAGCCGAGCGCGTAACCGCCGAGCGACCCGTCGCTTGCCACCACGCGGTGGCACGGAACGATGATCGGTATCGGGTTGGCGCCGTTCGCCGTACCGACTGCGCGAGTCGCGCGCGGCTTGCCGATCTG
>DAIPHP010000096.1:0-4562 GCA_036771295.1 Ilumatobacteraceae bacterium | reverse complement strand
GCGGCGTCGGTGGGGCAGTAGGAGTAGTGCACGGTCGGGCGGTACTTGGCGGTGCCGTCCTCGTTCCACACGGTGAGGTGGTCGCTCATCGTGTACGCCTCGCCGTGGCGGATGATCATGCCGAGAATCTCGCCGCACGGCACCCACGAGCGAACCCAGGTTTCCATGCCCGGCTGCGCAAGAGCGATCTGGTTGCACGGGCCGTCGTCGTCGTGCACGTGCGCGTTGTGCGGCAGCCAGCGTTCGTGCGTGCCCCAGCCGAGCTCGGCCGGCGCGACGCCTTCTTCGTAGAAGCCCTCGATCGACCAGGTGTTGACGAATTCGTCGACGCGCTTGGGTTGGCTGGTGATCTGCGTGTCGCGCTCGCTGATGTGGATCACCTTCGTGCCGGTGAGCATCGCCAGCGTGTTGAAGCGGCCCTCGGCGAGCGCACCTTCGATGAACTTCGCGCGGTCGCCGGCTTTCTTGTCCTTCAGCAACGACGTGGCGATCTCGGTGAGAGCGCGCTTGGCGAAGTGACTGACGAGACCGGGGTTGGCGCCGTGCTCGAGCACCGCCGACGGGCCTTCGTTGTCGGGCCACGAGTCGATCATGCGGCGCAGGCTCTGGTGTCGCACGTAGAGCGTGCGCTCCAGCGGGTGCGTGTTGTGCATGTCGTAGTACGGGTCCCACAGCTCCACGCTCGTGTTGAGGTATCGCACGCCGTGCTCGCGGCACCACGTGAGGATGGTGGGGCAGTCGATGTTCCACGCCAAGTCGAGGATGAGATCGCCCGAGCCGACCCGCGCGGAAAGAAACTCGTCGAGGTTTTCTTTGGTGACGCGGCCTTGCTCGTACTTCACGCCGGCTTTGATCGCGTCGGCAATGCGGTGACGGTTGTCGACGAAGTCGACGATGGTGATGCTCGACGGCGCGAGTTTCACGTCGCGAATGAGGATCGGCACGGTCGCTTGCGCGACGGAGCCGCAACCGAGGACGAGCGTGCGTGCCGGGCGGTGCTTGCCGACCTTGGAGAGGTCGATGGTCACGAGCGGCGGCGGGGCTTGCGAGTGCGCGCGGCGACGGGCGAGCCACCGAGCATGGTTTGCAGCGACGCTTCGAACACCGGGTCGGACGGGATCAACACGGCCTGCCAGTCGTACGACGGACCTTTGCGACCGTTGATCGAAGCGTCATCCACGACGACGCGGCCCAGCGGCGTGGCAGTGGTGGTGGATCGTGACGTCATCGTGACACCTCCGTTCGGTGATGATGATTCGGTTGTGGAACTCGTCGCCACAACTCGCGCTGCAACAACGAGGTAGCAACATAGCGAGTTCCGTCGGCGGTGTCTACTGGCTGACTTGTCAGGCGATACTGACTCGCGAGTCAGTATCGGGCGACAATGACGGGTGGCGTACTTCGGGCGGGTCGCGGCGGAATCCTGAGTCCGCCACCGCGCACGATCGCGCGGCGTGCTCGCGGGCTCGGGAGCGATGCGAAACCCCGCAAGTAGCGTGGAACGAAGTCATGTCGCTCTCCACCGAGTTTGCAGCACTCGGTGTGCCCGCCCGTGTGGATGCCGGGCTCGCCGCCGCCGGCTTCACGGCTCCGTTCGCCATCCAGACCGAGGCGATTCCCGTGGCCTTGACGGGCGTCGACCTGTGCGGCAGGGCCCGCACCGGGTCGGGCAAGACGCTGGCGTTCGGCGTGCCGATGCTGTCCCGAATCGACGCGGCGGCCGCGCCCCGCGCCCCGCGCGGCCTGGTGCTCGTGCCGACCCGCGAGCTGGCCTTGCAGGTGGCTGAGGTGCTCGAGCCGATCGGCCGACACTGCGAACGCCGGGTGCTGGCGGTGTACGGCGGCGCCTCGCGCGACGACCAGATCTCGGCGTTGAAGCAGGGCGTCGAACTCGTGGTCGCCACCCCGCTTCGCCTCATCGACCTGTTGAAAGAAGAGGAGCTCACGCTCTCTGACGTGCAGGTCGTGGTGATCGACGAGGCCGACCGCATGGCTGACGAAGGATTCATGCCCCAGGTGGAGTGGGTGCTGCGCAAGGTGACCTCGCCGCACCAGACGATGCTCTTTTCCGCCACGCTCGACGGCCAGGTCGGCAATCTCGTGCGTCGCTACATGAACGACCCGCGCGAAGTGTCGATCGATACGCCGACTGCCACCGTCGGCACGATGCGACATCTCTTTTTGGCGGTGCACCGCATGGACAAAGACCGCGTCGTCGCCTCGGTCGCCGCCGGCACCGGCAAGACCGTGGTGTTCTGCGACACCAAGCGACTGTGCGACAAGGTGGCGGAGTCGTTGCAGAAACTCAACGTGAAGGCCGACGCGTTGCACGGCGACATGTCGCAGGCGGCCCGCGAGCGCTCGCTCGCCAAGTTCGCCGACGGCACGTTGACGGTGCTGGTTGCCACCGACGTGGCCGCCCGCGGCATCGACATCGACGACGTCGCTGCCGTGGTGCACTACGAACCGCCCATCGACGTGAAGACCTACCTGCACCGTTCCGGTCGCACCGCGCGCGCCGGACGCGACGGTTGGGCGGTGACGCTGGCGGAATACAACCAGCACACGACGTGCCGCATCATTCAGCGCGGGCTTCGTCTCGAGCCGCAGCCGCCGATCGAAGTGTTCTCCAACGACAAACGGTTCGCCGACTTGTCGTTGTTCTTGCCGCCGACGGCGTAGTTCGCTACGTCGATACGACGGCGAACGTTCGTTGCTTCAGTGCGCGGTGAGCCGGGCTCAGGCGTTCGCAGCGAGCCAGGCCGGGCGCCGACGCTCGTAGTCGCCGATCGAGGCCTCGTGCGAGAGCGTGATGCCGATGTCGTCGAGCCCGTTCAAGAAACGCTCTTTCGTGGCGGCGTCGAGCACGAAGGCGTGTCGCGCGCCCGTGGAGGGCACTTCGACCGTCAATCGCTCGATGTCGACGGTGATCTCGGTTCGCGGGTCGGCTTCGATGGCTGCCCAGAGCGATTCAACGACCGACGCGTCGAGCACCACCGGCACGAGGCCGTTCTTGGTGCAGTTGTTGCGGAAGATGTCGCTGAAGCTCGGGGCGATCACCACGTCGAAGCCGTACTGCTGCAGCGCCCACACGGCGTGCTCGCGGGACGAGCCGACGCCGAACGACGGACCCGCCACGAGAATGCTCGCGCCGGCGTAGCGCTCGTCGTTGAGCACGAAGTTGCGGTCGTCGCGCCATGTTGAAAAGAGGCCCTTTTCGAATCCCGTGCGCTCGACGCGTTTCAGCCACTCGGCGGGGATGATCTGGTCGGTGTCGACGTCGCTTCGCTTCAGCGGAACGGCGCGACCCGAAACGACGCGAACCTGCTTCACGACAGATCCTGCGGGGTGGCGAAGCGGCCGGTGAGCGCGGTGGCGGCGGCGACTGCGGGCGAGACGAGGTGCGTGCGGCCTCCGCGGCCCTGGCGGCCCTCGAAGTTGCGGTTGCTGGTGCTGGCGGCGCGTTCTTGCGGGGCAAGTTTGTCGGGGTTCATCGCCAAGCACATCGAGCAACCCGGCTCGCGCCAGTCGAAGCCCGCGTCGATGAACACGCGATCGAGTCCTTCACGTTCGGCCTGCTGCTTCACGGCGTGGCTGCCCGGCACCACCATTGCCCGCTTCACTTTCACCTTGCGTCCCTTGGCGACGTCGGCGGCAGCCCGCAGGTCTTCGATGCGGCTGTTCGTGCACGAGCCGATGAACACCGTGTCGACGGCGATGTCGCGGATGCGCGTGCCGGCGGCAAGGCCCATGTAGTCGAGCGCGCGAGCCACGGTGTCGCGCGCGGTGGCGTCGGCAAAGTCGTCGGGCGAAGGCACCGCAGCATCGATGCTGGCGACTTGCGCCGGGTTGGTGCCCCACGTGACGTGCGGTGCGAGCTTCGTCGCGTCGATCTCGACCGACTTGTCGAACGTTGCCGCGTCATCGGTGCGCAGGGTGCGCCAATCGTCGAGCGCGGCTTCCCACGCTTTGCCGCGCGGCGCGTGCGCGCGACCCTCGAGGTACGCGAACGTCACGTCGTCGGGCGCGACCAAGCCGGCGCGCGCGCCGGCCTCGATCGACATGTTGCAGATCGTCATGCGGCCTTCCATCGACAGCGAACGAATCGCCGAGCCGCGGTACTCGATGACGTGCCCGATGCCGCCGCCGGTGCCGATGCGGCCGATGATCGCGAGGATCACGTCTTTGGCGGTGACGCCCGCGGGCAGATCGCCTTCGACGGCGACGCTCATCCATTTGGGGCGCGACTGGGGCAGCGTCTGCGTGGCGAGCACGTGCTCAACCTCGGATGTGCCGATGCCGAACGCCAGCGCACCGAACGCGCCGTGCGTGGCGGTGTGGCTGTCGCCGCACACGATGGTCATGCCCGGCAGCGTGCGACCTTGTTCGGGGCCGATGACGTGCACGATGCCCTGCCCGGCATCGCCCATCTTGAACAGCGTGATGCCGAACTCGGCGGCGTTCTTGCGCATGACCTCCAACTGTTTGGCCGAGATCGGGTCGGCGACCGGCAGGTGGATGTCTTTGGTCGGCACGTTGTGGTCTTCGGTGGCGACGGTGAG
>DAIPHP010000095.1:0-4695 GCA_036771295.1 Ilumatobacteraceae bacterium | reverse complement strand
TGCAGGCCGAGGCGAAGAAGCGCTCGGAAGCCGCCGACATATATAAAGACGCCGGTCGCGCCGAGGCCGAAGCCAGCGAGCGAGCAGAACTCGCGATCCTGGAAAAATACTTACCCGCACGAATGGACGAACAGCAGCTGAAGACGCTCGTTGCTGCTGAAGTAGCAACTGCTGCTGCAGCCGGCCTCAGCGGGCCGAAAGCGATGGGTCAGGTCGTCAAAGCGGTGCGTGCCAAAGCCGGTCCGAGCGCCGACGGCGCACAGATCGCCGCACTGGTGAAGGCCGCGCTCGGCTGACGGCAAGCCATCGGCAACCGGCCGACTGCATCGACGCAGCGTCGGCTGATTCGTGCTTGATTGCACGAAGTTGACGGCGCGGGCGGTGCCGACGGGACAGGCGAGCCGTCGGCTGGCACGGACGTCGCTAAGCCAGGCGGAGGTCGATGCGCCGTTCGGGTACTTGCCCGTTGAGACAATTGACACCCCGCGGGCACGCCCTGTACGGTGAAGCCCGAGTTATTCACAACTCATCAACCTCGAGGGGGGAACAGGAAATGAAGCATCTATTCCGAGGTGGTCGCCGCAAGGTGGCTGCCGTGATGGCGGTGGCGCTCGTCGCCTCGCTGAGTCAAGTGGCGCCGAGCAGCGCTGCGGAGAAGCCGAAGGCTGGCGGCACCTTGAGTGTCGGCATCTTCGACAGCTTCCCCGGTTATTGCACTGGTGACAACTTGGCCAACTCATCACTCATGGCCGCTCGCAGCATCTATGAGACCTGGGTCGAGCAGCGCGCAGACGGCAAGATCGTGCCGTACGTGCTCTCGTCGGTCGAGAACAGCGCAGACTTCAAGCAATGGAAGCTCACCGTCCGTGACGGTGTGCAGTTCCACGACGGCACGCCGGTGAACGGTGACGCTCTCGTCACCAACCTCCAGGCGCTGCGTGGCGCACTGACGTTGCTTGGTCGCGCACCGAGCCCCGGCACCGCTGCCGCTTTCACCGCGAACATCGTCGACGTCGTGAAGGTTGCGACCAACACGGTGCAGGTCAACCTGTTCCGTCCGCAGGTCGACTTCCTTGAAACCCTCTACGCCTCGGGCCGCTTCTTCGTGCGCGCTCCTTCGCAGATCCTCGGTGGCGCGCGTTGCTCCACCACGCCGATCGGCACCGGACCGTTCAAGTTGGTCTCGACCAAGTTGAACGAGCTCGTCGTCGCGAAGAACCCGAACTACTGGCGCGAGGACAAAGACGGCAACCGTTTGCCGTACCTCGACGGCATCACCTTCACCTTCCTGGTGGAAACCGCGAGCCGCGTGAGCGGTCTGAAGAGCAAGTCGCTCGACATCGCGATGTTCACCAGCGCCGGCGAAGTGAAGCAGATTCGTGACTTGCAGAAGAACAAGAACGTGACGGTCATCGAGTCGGCCGAGGAGTACTACCCCTCGATCTGGCTCAACAACCGCATCGCGCCGTTCAACAGCAAGAACGCCCGTTTGGCCGTGTCGTACGCGATTGACCGCGTCGACTACAACAAGGTGCGTCAGCGCAACTACACGTCGCCTGCCAAGAGCATCGTCGGCCCGGCCAACATCATGTACAACGAGAAGGGTTTCATTCAGTACGACCTGAAGAAGGCCCAGGCAGCTGCTGCGGCATACAAGACCGAGACCGGCAAGGATCTCGAGTTCTCGTTCCCGTACACCGCTGGCTCGACTGAGTCGCTGGCCAACGCCACGCAGATTCAGAAGTACATGACCGCAGCCGGCATCAAGATGAACCTCCTGCCGCTCACCACGGCGGAAATCATCACTCGTGCGTTCCCGCAGCAGTTCCAGGCCATGGCCTTGCTGTTGATGGAAGGCACCGGAACCGCGTTCATCGCACCGTTCATCATCAGCGACGCCTCCGGCGGCAACCAGACGCACATCCTGCGTCGCACGCCGCTGTCGGTGCTCTACGGCATCTTGAACCTCTCGGCCTTCACAGACACGGTCAGCGAAGAGCTGATTTGGCAGGCGAAGGCCACGGCGAACGCCGCGGCTCGCAAGCGCCTCTACGCGCGAGCGACCGAGCAGATCCAGAGCGAGGCACGCCTCACTACCATCACGTACCTGAAGTATGCCCTCGCATACCGCACGAACGTGAAGGGTGTCGGCGAACTCGGCTTGGTCAACGGCGGAGCCCGCAAGTTGATCACCAACTTCGGTATCGACTTCACCGGAGTGTGGAAGACGGGCAAGTAACCCGAATTTCACAACACTCGCACTGCGCGGGTGGCGGGGCACACGCCTCGCCACCCGCGTTGCGTTTTTCTGCCGACATGTTGAGGCATCGAAAGCAACGCCCGTCGTCGACTGCGATTGAAATTCGTAGGCGGAAGTTTGGTGATGCGGCAGAAGTTCGCCTAGGGTCGTAGCAGTTTCAAGGGGGAAACACGTGCGCGGATCGTTCTGGGTGCAGCGACTTGCTCAGTTGCTCATCACGGTGTTCTTCGTGACGTTTGGTTGCTCGTTGCTCGTGCAACTGTTGCCCGTGTCGCCGGCGGAGATCTTGCTTCCGGTCGGCTCGCCCGAAGAGCGCGAGCTGCTCACCAAGGAGATCGGTCTCGACCGCGGGCCGATCGGTTACTACTTGAAGTGGCTGGGAGACTTCGTCTCCGGTGATTTCGGAAAAATCTATTACTCGGGCGGCACCGAAGAAGTGTCGTCGCGGTTAGCGGTGGCATTCCCACGTTCGCTTCTGCTGATGATCTATACCCAGGTGCTGGCGCTCGCCATCGCCATTCCGCTCGGTGTGTGGTCGGCGTACCGCGTCGGGCGACGGGCCGACAAGGTGATCAGCAACACGCTGTTCGCGATGTCGTCTATCCCGAATTTCGCCATCGCACTCGTGCTCGTGCTCGTCATCGGCGTGCGCCTGCAGTGGCTGCCGACGCTCGACTATCAGCCCTACTCGGCCGGAATCTGGGAGCACTTCAGGCACATGATCATGCCGGTAGTAAGCCTGAGCGTCGGCTTGATCGCGGCATACACGCGCCTGTTGCGCGCCGACATGATCGCCACGCTGCGCGAGGACTACATCACCATGGCGGCGTCGAAAGGCTTGTCCGACCGCCGCATTCTCTGGCGCCACGCGTTTCGGCCGTCGAGCGTCACGCTGTTCACTTCCGCCGCTCTCAACATGGGTGCGCTCATCGGTGGCGCCATCGTCGTCGAGACGATCTTTGCCACCTACGGCGTCGGTTTCGAGGTGTTCTCGGCGATCAGCGGCCGCCAGTACGTCGCTCTGCAATCGATAGTCGCGATCATCTGCATCTTCTACGTCGTCTTCAACTTGGTCGTGGACGTCATCGCCGGGTACGTCGACCCCCGCACGAAGGATCGTCGCGTCAATGCGTAAGAAGTACACCATCCCCACCTACTTCGCCTTCGGCTGGCTCGGCGTAGCGCTGTTTCTCGCCGTGTTCGGCTCGTTCCTGCCGGTCGACGGCTACCAAGTGATCCACGGTGATTTCATCGACTCGCCCCCGCTCACCTCTGGGCACTGGTTCGGCGTCGACTCGAACGGCTACGACATCCTGTCGGGCATCATCAACGGCGCTCGTCTCTCGATCTTCATTGCCGTCGTGACGGTCGGTCTCGGCGGTCTCGTCGGTGCGTTCCTCGGCATCACGGCCGCGTACTACCGCGGTCGCTACGACTCGGTCGTGAACACTGCGTTCAACGTGGTGTTGTCGGTGCCCAACTTGGTGTTGGCACTAGCGCTCGTAGCGGTGCTCGCTACGAACGTCGACATCAACGAGGCGGTGCCGACGTGGCGTCGGTTGGCGACGCTCGTCATTTCGCTCACCGTGGTGATCATCCCGATCCTCGGTCGCATCGCGCGTGCCGCCACGTTGGCGTGGTCAGGTCGCGAGTTCATCGTCGCCGCGCGGTCAATGGGGATGCGCGATCGACACATCATCTCGCGGCACATCGTGCCGAACGTGTTGCCGGCGTTGATCGCCGTCGGATTCCTCGCAGTCGGCGTCGTCATCATCGCCGAAGCGTCGCTCTCGCTGCTCGGTGTTGGCATCCCTGACGGCGCGTCGTGGGGCGGCATGCTGGCGCGCGGACGCAACGACCTCGAGTACAACCCGCACGCGCTGTACTTCCCGATCATCGCGCTTGCCTTCACCGTGATCAGCACTAACCACGTCGGTGACGTGATGCGCGGCCGCCTCGACCGACGCGAGGGTCGCCTGTGACCTCGATGATGTCGATCAGCAACCTCCACGTGAGGTTCGCCACACCGTTCGGTTTGCTCGAAGCCGTCCGCGGTGTCGACCTCGAGATTCCGGCCGGTGCCAGCGTCGGCATCGTGGGCGAATCGGGTTCGGGCAAGACGGTCATGTGCCGCGCTTCGATGGGTCTGCTCTCCGGCTCGAACGTGCAACGCGAAGGCAAAGTGGTCTTTGACGGCAAAGAACTCACCGCCATGTCGCGCGAAAAAGTGCGCGACGAGTTCGGCACCGGCATGGCGATGATCTTTCAGGACCCGATGACCGCCCTCAACCCGGTGCGTCGTATCGGCACCCAGCTTTCGGAAAGCCTGCGCCTGCGTCTGGGCATGGACAAGAAAGCCGCGCTGGCTCGCAGCGTCGAGCTGCTCTCGTTCGTGCGTATTCCCGACCCGCAAGCGATGTTGAAGAAATTCCCGT
>DAIPHP010000094.1:0-4759 GCA_036771295.1 Ilumatobacteraceae bacterium | reverse complement strand
AGGCCAGCGGCGAGTTCACCGTGTCGTTCCTGGCCGGCGACCAGGTGCACATCGGTCAGTACTTCTCCTATCCGGGTCGCAAGTTCCACTACATCGCTCCCGAGTACTTGACACTGGTCGAAGGTCGGCCGGTGGTGCCCGACTGTCTCGCATGGGTGCATGCGAAGATCTTCGACACGCTGCCGATGCGCGACCATGAGTTGATGTTCGCCGAAGTCACCGAGTACGGATACGGCCGCCTCCGCGACGCCCCGCTCGTCTACTCGTCGCGCCACGGCTGGCGCGTGGCGAACGACAAGGCACGGGCACCGGGCGAGAGCCCGCGCGACGAACTGTTGGCGCGACTCGCCGCGGCGGGTTTCGACGCCGCCGGTGACGAAGATCCCGGCGACGAATGAACCTGCGTAGCATCGCGGCATGACTCGCGACTACGGCGACGGTGTCCCTCGATGACGACGCCATTCGATCTCGCTGCGCGCGCCGCAGACGACCTCCGTTCCCGCTTCGGCGGCGAGCACCACGTCGTCGCCGTGCTCGGTTCTGGTTGGGCCGATGCAGTCGGCATGCTCGGTGACGGCGAGCGTTGTCCGCTGAGCGAGGTACCGGGGTTCAAGAAGCCGTCGGCGCTCGGGCACGGCGGCGAGGCGGTGTCGATCACGATCGGTGCGTCACGAGTGCTGGTGCTCACGGGGCGCACGCATCTGTACGAAGGCCACGGCGTCGCGGCGGTGGTGCACGGCGTGCGTACTGCGGCGGCTCTCGGGTGCCGTGTCGCGGTACTCACGAACGGCGCAGGCGTGTTGCGCGACGACTGGACGATCGGCGAGCCGGCGATGATCAGCGACCACATCAACCTGACGGGTCACTCCCCGCTCACCGGCGACAATCCGCCCGCGCCGTTCGCCGGTCGCTTCGTCGACTTGACGGATGCGTACAGCAAGCGACTGCGTTCGATTGCTCGCACAGCCGCGCCGATGAACGAAGGCGTCTATCTCGGGTTGCACGGCCCGCACTACGAGACACCAGCCGAGATCCGCGCGGCAAAGGGTTGGGGTGCCGATCTCGTGGGAATGTCGACGGTGCTGGAAGTCATCGCCGCGCGACACGTGGGCCTCGAAGTGCTCGCCCTGTCGTTGCCGACCAACCTGGCTGCCGGAATCTCCCCGACACCTTTGTCGGGAGAAGAAGTCATCGCCGTCGGCAAGCGCGCGGCGTCGCGCGCCGGCGCGGTGTTGCGCGACATTCTCGCTGCGATCGACTCGGCCGGAGTCGCGGCACGCTGACACACGGGCCGTCAGCCGCGCGCTGAGGTCGCCGGCTAGGCGGGCATCCCCGCCAAGATGTCGCGGGTCGCCGACGCCCCGATACGGGTGGCGCCAGCTTCGATCATCGCCAGCGCTGCTGTCGTCGTACGTATTCCTCCGCTCGCCTTCACGCCGACCACGTCGCCCACGGACTCGCGCATCATCGCGACCGCGCGTTCAGTGGCACCGCCGGCTTTGTGAAAGCCGGTGCTCGTCTTCACGAAGTCGGCACCGGCGGCAACGGCCGCCTTGCAAGTGGAGCGCAACTCGTCGTCGCCCAGAGCCGCCGACTCGCAAATCACCTTGAGCACGATTCGTCGCGTCGATGACACGGCGCGAATCGCCGTGTCGACGGCGTCGCGCACCGCGCGCACTTCGGCCTCAACATCGGTCCAGCGCGCGTCCCGCACGAGACCGAGATTCACCACCATGTCGATCTCCGTCGCGCCGTTCGACACGCTGAGCGCCGCCTCGGCTGCTTTCGTCGTCGCGGCGTGCGCGCCAGAAGGAAACCCGGCCACCGTGCACAACGCCACGCTTGAGCCGAGCGTGGCGCCGGGCAACGGCAGCAACGACGGTGAGACGCACACCGCGGCCACGTTCCACTCGACGGCGTCGCGGCACAATGCGAGCACCTCGGCGCGTGTCGCCTCCGGCGTGAGCAGCGTGTGGTCGATGTAGCGGGCCAGTTCGGCCGCCGTTCGGGGTGTCATCGCGGCACGCTCACGTCGGTCACCTGCTCACCGGGCACATCGACGTGTCACTGCACTGCGAGGCTGGCACGAAACATCCCGTCTTCCACCATCGCCTTCACTTCCGGTGACGGTTCGCTCAGCCGCTCCAGCGTCACGCCAATCACGGTGCCCGTGAATCGGTTGATGTGCGGATAAAAGCCGACCGGAGCTCCGGAGTCGAGCCCTACGTCGAACGTCTCGCCGCTGATCGAGAAGATGAGCGGCACCGTCTTGTCTTTCCGCACGTGTGCGACGGCCGAACCGTCAACGGTCACCACGACGTCGCCGCCCGCGCCGAAACCGCCGTCGTAGACGAAGTCGACCACGACCTCGTGGCGACCGGCCGACAACGAGCGCGGTGCGGTGGCCACGTAATGCTCGTGGCCGAACCAGTTGTAGTGATAGACGGGTCGCGACCGCTCGTCGAGATACAACGTCCAGCCGGCCATGTTTCCGCCGTTGCAGGCGATGACACCCGTTGCTCCTTCGCCGACTTCGACGACCGCCGTGATTCGATACGAGCAGTTCTTCAGGTTCACGATGCTGCGCTCGGGCAACCGCACGTGCATGGGACCGTAAGTCATCTTCGTGACGTCGCCCAGCGCGGTCGGCACGGCGTACTGTGCGCCGAACGTGCCGCCAGGCTCCTTGAGCGGATACACGTTGTTGCGTCGCGCTTCGCGATCAAAGAGCGCCTGCAGCTCGGCGAGCTTCTCCGGGTGTCGCGCCGAGAGGTCGTTGCCCTGCGAGAAGTCCGACCGCACGTCGTAGAGCTCCCACTTTTCTTGCGGGCCGTCGAACGGCACGCTGTCGAAACGTTTCCACGGCACTCGCCCGTGGAAGCACGACGCGATCCATCCGTCGTGGTAGATCGCGCGGTTGCCGAACATCTCGAAGTACTGGGTGGTGTGCGTTTCGGGGGCGTCGCTCGACTGCATCGACGGAATCATCGAGACACCGTCGACGGGCATCTGCGCGACCCCGTTCACCGAGCTAGGCGCGACGATGCCGGCCGCCTCGAGCAGCGTCGGGAACACGTCGGTCACGTGGTGAAACTGCGAACGCAGCCCGCCTGCGTCGCGAACCCGCTTCGGCCACCGAATGGCCATCGCGTTGCGAGTGCCGCCGAAGTGGGAGGCGACTTGCTTCATCCACTGGAACGGCGAGTCGAGGGCCCACGCCCACGCGAGATTGAAGTGGTTCTCGCATTTCGCCGTGCCGAAATCGTCCATGTGCGTGAGCAACCATTCCGGATCCTCCGGCAGACCGTTCTGAAATGACGGCGCGCTCCACGCCCCGTTGACGGTGCCTTCCGCTGATGCCCCGTTGTCTCCGGTGATGTAGATGAACAACGTGTTGTCGGCCTCGCCGAGCGAGTCGAGCGCGTCCAGCAAGCGACCGATCTGCTCGTCGGTGTGCGCCATGAAGCCGGCGAACACCTCCATGAGCCGTGCCGCGACCGGCTTGTACCGATCCGGATAGTCGCTCCACGCGGGCACTTCGTTCGGGCGCGGAGTCAGCGTCGTGCCGCCCGGGATCACGCCGAGCTGCAACTGCCGCTCGTAGATCTGCTCGCGAAGCACGTCCCACCCGTCGTCGAACGCTCCCTTGAAGCGGTCGATGTACTCGGGCCACACGTGGTGCGGGCAGTGCATCGCGCCCGTCGCGACGTAGGCAAAGAACGGACGGTGCGGATTCGTGGTTCGCTGCAGGGTGATCCAATCGATCGCCTTCTCGACGATGTCTTCGGTCATGTGGTAGTCGTCGCGACCTTCGTACGGCATCACCGGCGTCGTCTGGTCGAACATCGGCGGTTCGTACTGCGACGCTTCCGCGCTCAGGATGCCGTAGAAGCGCTCGAAGCCGAGGCCCGTCGGCCAACGATCGAAGGGGCCGGTGAGGGTCTGCTCGTGCTGCGGGGTCACGTGCCACTTGCCGAACGCTCCGGTCGAGTAGCCGTACTGCTTCAGAATTTCCGAGACCGTCGCCGCTTCTTTCGGGATGATGCAGTCGTATCCGGGGAAGGCGCTCGCACCCTCGGGAATCATTCCCATGTGCACGGCGTGATGGTTTCTTCCCGTCAACATCGCGGCGCGCGTCGGCGAGCAGAGCGCAGTCGTGTGGAACTGGTTGAACCTCACGCCTTCTCGTGCGACGCGATCGAGCGCCGGCGTCGGCACCGGCCCTCCGAACGTCGAACAGGTGCCGAATCCCACGTCGTCGAGCAACACGAGCACGATGTTCGGCGCGTCGTCGTTCGGCATCGGCAACGACACCGGTGCCGGCGTCGACTCGTTCAGCAGCCTGCCGAGCGAGCCCGAGAATTGCGGGGTCGCGAACGGCAGCGACGGGCCGGTCGGAGTGGTGACGATGCCCCGAGGCTATGCGCCGGTCGACCGATGCGGTCGGCCCGTGAGTGACTGCTACGGTCGGCGACATGATTCGTGTCAGCGTCTATTACCCGTCGACCGAAGGCGCCACCTTCGACCACGACTATTACCGCGCCAAGCACGTGCCGCTCGTTCAACGGGCGTGGAGCCCCGTGTCGACGACCATAGAAAGAGGTATCAACGGCCCGCACGTCGCCGCGGTGCACCTGACGTTCGCGTCGATGGAGGCCTTCAACACCGCGATGGGTTCGCCGCTCACCGGCGACGTGATGTCGGACGTCGTCAACTACACGACCATTGCGCCGGTGATGCAGATCTCCGACGTGGTCGA
>DAIPHP010000093.1:0-4825 GCA_036771295.1 Ilumatobacteraceae bacterium | reverse complement strand
AGCATCTCGAGCACGATTCGTTGCACGTTGTTCTCGGGTTGTGCCTCGGTGAGGCCGAGCGAGTTCACCTGCACGCCGTAGCGGAATCGCAGCGCCTTGTCGTCGTTGATGCCGTACCGCTCGCGGCCGATCGTCTCCCACAGTTCGCCCATCGCGCGCAGCTTGCACGTTTCTTCCACGAAGCGGATGCCGGCGTTGACGAAGAACGACATCGACGCGAACACGCCGGGGAACGCGTCCGCGTCCACCTTTCCGCTCTCGCGCACCGCGTCGAGCACGTCGATCGCGTTCGCCAGTGCGAACGAGACCTCTTGCACCGGAGTGGCGCCGACTTCCTGCAGGTGGTACGAGCACACGTTCATCGGATTCCACTTCGGCGCGTGCCGGCTCGACCACGCGATCATGTCGACGATGATCCGTCGCGATGCCAACGGCGGGAAGATGAACGTGCCGCGCGAGAGGTACTCCTTCAAGACGTCGTTCTGCGTCGTTCCGCGCAGGTCGGTGCTTGCTGCTCCCTGCTCGGCGGCGTTGGCGACGTAGAGCGCCAAGAGCCATGCCGCCGTCGAGTTGATGGTCATCGACGTGTTCATCGTCGCCGGTGGAATGCCGCGCATCAGGGCGCGCATGTGCCCGAGGTGCGCGACCGGGACACCGACCTTGCCGACCTCGCCGCGGGCGAGCACGTGATCAGGGTCGTAGCCGGTCTGCGTCGGCAAGTCGAAGGCAATGGAGAGCCCCGTCTGGCCCTTTGCGAGGTTGGTTCGGTACAGCTCGTTCGACGCTTCTGCCGACGAGTGCCCGGAGTACGTGCGCATGAGCCACGGCTCGTCGCGTGTGCGACGCCGGCTCGAATCGCTCACGACACCAAGGCTAAGGCGCGGTCGCTGCGGCGAGCCTGGCGAGATACTCCGCGCGCGGAATCTCCACCCCGCCGAGGCTCGCCAAGTGCGGCGTCTGCCATTGCGCGTCGAGCAGCGTCATTTTCGCCGAGCGCATGATGTCGACCAACGCCATCAGCGCCACCTTGGACGCATCGCGCTCGAGGTGGAACATCGATTCGCCGGCGAAGAACTTGCCGATGCGCACGCCGTAGAGCCCGCCGACGAGCACGCCGTCGTCGTTGAACGTCTCGACGCTGTGGGCCCAGCCGAGTTCGTGGAGCGTGCAGTACTGCGTGACGAATCGCGTCGTGATCCAGCGACTGTCCTCGCCGTGTCGCGCGGAGCAGCCGAGCATCACTCGCTCAAAGCACGAGTTGACGCGCAGGTGATAGCGCCGCGCACTGCGGCGCATCGACCGCGTGACGCGCAGGCCGTCGAGCGGGATCACGCATCGCTGCGCCGGCGACCACCAAAACAGCGTCCCGTCGCCGACCGAACGCTCCATCGCGAACAACCCGTGCCGGTAACCGTCGATGACCGTGCCGACTTCGAGGTCGGCCCCTTGGCCGATGAGGTCGTCTTCTTGCGGCCATGCACTGACCGGCGGCCACTCGTAGGAGCACTCCGGAACCGGCCGTGGACGACGGTCCCATCCCGACGTCGCACGAAGCAACGCGAGGTCACCCCAGCGCGAATCGTTCGGCGACGTCCTAGTAGACGTAGAACCCAGCCTTCGTCTTTCGCCCGAGCTTGCCTTGTTCGACGAGTGCCCGCAACATCGGTCGCGGCGCGAAGTTCTCGTCGCCGAACGACGAATGCAGCGTCTCGAGAATGGAGAGCGAGGTGTCGAGCCCGACGAGGTCGAGCAGCGCGAACGGCCCCATCGGAAAGTTGCAGCCGCCCTTCATCGCGGTGTCGATGTCTTGCATCGATGCCGTGCCCTCTTCGAGCATGCGAATCGCGTTGTTGAGGTACGGAAAGAGCAGGGCATTGACGATGAATCCGGCCCGGTCGAGCACGCTCACGCCGTCTTTGCCGATCGCCGCGACGAACGCGAGGGCACGGGCGATGGTCTCGTCGCTGGCGGTGATCGGTCGAACGACCTCGACGAGCGGAAGCACGGCGGCCGGATTGAAGAAGTGGATGCCGCAGACCCGCTCGGGTTGCTTCACGACCCGCGCCATCTCCACGACGGGCAGCGTGCTCGTGTTCGTCGCCAAGACGGCGGAAGGCTTCGCCACTCGGTCGAGCTCACGGAAGAGCTCTTGCTTCGTGGTCAGATCTTCCACGACCGATTCGATGATGATGTCGCAGTCACCGAGATCGTCGAGCGAAGTGACGGTGCTGATGTTGCCGAGAATTCGGTCGCGCTCGTCGCCGTGCAACTTGCCCTTCTCGACCTGGCGAGCAAGACCCGCGGCGACTTGCTTGACGGCGGCGGTTGCAGCGGCATCGGTGCGTGCGCGCAGCACCGCTCGTGCGCCGCTTCGCGCGACGACTTCGGTGATGCCGCCGGCCATGATGCCTGAGCCGACGACGCCGATGGTGCGCGCCTCAGAAAGCGAAGCATGCGAAGCGCCTTGGTCGCCGGCAGGCACTGAAGTCACCACGCCGAGCGTACCCTTCGCACGTTCGAACGAACCGTTCGTGCGAGATTCATCCCGAGGTCGCCGCGTCTTCATCTTGAGAGCAGACCGACGAGAGGGTGATGAGTACCGTACAAGTGGTGTCCGGCGTCGATGTTGCGGCCCTCGTCAACGACGATCGCCGAGTGGTCCCGCTGTTCGCGGTGCACAACTTCCGCGACCTCGGCGGCTACCCGACCAGCGACGGTCGGACGACCCGCTGGCGGACCCTCTTTCGCGCCGACGGCCTGTACCGCCTGACTCCTGACGATGCCCGAACCGTGGTCGGGTTGGGCGTTCGCACCGTCGTCGACCTGCGCACCGACAACGAGGTGCGAGCCCGCGGCACGTTCCCGGTCGACGACCACGACGTCGCGTACCACCATCTCCCGATCATCGACGCGACATGGGGCGAGACGTCGACGCCCGAGACCGACGACGTCGTCGAGTTTCTCGTGTGGGCATACCGCCAGATGCTCGCCGAAGCGGCACCGCGGTTCGTCGACGCGATACGACTGCTCTCTGGCGGCGAGTCCTTGCCGGCCGTCTTCCACTGCGCGGCAGGAAAGGATCGGACCGGAATCCTGTCGGCACTGGTGCTCGGCGCTCTCGGCGTCGACGACCGAATCATCGCCGCCGACTACGGGCTCACGGAGCAAGCAATGCAACGACTCGTCGAGTGGGCCCGAGTTCACCAGCCCGAGCTGGCCGAGGTGTACGCGAAGATGCCCGCCAGGTTCGCGGCAGCGGACCCGCGGGCGATGACGGTGATTCTCGGTGATCTCGTGTCGGCACACGGGTCGGTGCGCAACTACGTGCGCGAGATCGGCGTGGATGACTCGACGATCGCCGCGCTCGAGCGCGGCCTGCTCACGACTCGGTGATCGTGACGCTCTTCAGGATGACGTCGGCGGCGGGCGGCACACCGTTGGCGGCGGGATCCGGGTTGAACAGCGCGCCCATCGCCTTCACGGCCGTGTCGAGCCCGCTCGTCACCTCGCCGAACAACGAGTAGCTCGGCGGCAACGACGCGCCGTTGTTGCCGGTGATGATGAAGAACTGGCTGCCGTTGGTGTTCGGGCCGGAGTTGGCCATCGCCAACGAGCCGATCTTGTACTCGCCGGCAGCAGGCAGTTCGTCGGCGAACGAGTAGCCGGGGCCGCCCGAGCCGGTCGCAGTCGGATCTCCGCACTGCACGACGAAGTCCTGAATGATTCGGTGGCACTTCGTGCCGTCGAAGTACTTCCAGCGGGCGAGCGAGACGAAGTTGTTCACGGTGCCCGGCGCACGGTCGGCGAACAGCCGCACGCTGAACGCGCCCTGTGTGGTGTCGAAGTTGGCGACGTACGTCCTGGCGGGGTCGATGCACAGCTGGTGGGCGTCGCCGAACTCGCGGCGCTGCTCGGCACTGCCGTCGTTCGGCGGGCACTCGCCGGTGCCGTATTGGAACGGCCCGTTGGCGACCGGAGCGGCGGTGTCTTGCGTCGCTGCGGCGGTCGTGTCGGTCACTTGATCGGCGGCGTCGTTCTGCGAGTCGTTGCCGGTGACGAAGACGAAGCCGACGAGCGCGACGACGACGAGCACGACCACGGCGATTCGGGCCCCGCGCTTCTGCACTTTGCCGCGCTGCTCGCGTCGGACGACTTCGTTGCGACGGGCGTCGCGGTTGCGCTTCTGTCGTTCACGCTTCGAGGTGCCCACGAGTCGGAAATGCTACCGACTGCCAATACCCCCGCGGATAGCGTTGTTTCGTCATGTCGCTCATCGTGCAAAAGTACGGCGGCACGTCGGTGGCGGATCCCGAACGCATGCGCAACGTGGCCCGCCACATCGCGGCAACGCGCGCGGCCGGTCACGACCTCGTCATCGTGGTCTCGGCAATGGGGAAGGCGACGGACAACCTGCTGCAGTTGGCCCACCAGGTGTCGGCGAACCCACCGAGCCGCGAGATGGACATGCTGCTCACCACCGGAGAGCGCATCAGCATGGCGCTGTTGTGCATGGCCTTGCACGACGTAGGTGTCGACGCCGTCAGCTTCACCGGCTCGCAAGTCGGCATCATCACCGACACCGTGCACACGAAGGCCAAGATTCTCGAGGTGAAGGGCGACCGCGTGCGTGCCGCGGTGGCGGACAACAAAGTCGCGGTCGTCGCCGGCTTCCAGGGCATCAGCACCGCCAAGGAAATCACCACGCTCGGCCGCGGCGGCAGCGACACGACGGCCGTGGCGCTCGCGGCGCCGCTGAAGGCTGACTCGTGCGAGATCTACACCGACGTCACGGGAGTCATAACCGAGGATCAGCCCGAGGTTCCGC
>DAIPHP010000092.1:0-4826 GCA_036771295.1 Ilumatobacteraceae bacterium | reverse complement strand
GCGTTTGTCACTTGTTTTGGGGCTGTTCGTCGTGGCCGCTTGCGGCTCTGACGACGCCCCTGCGTCCACCACTGGCAACTGTTCGGTGGCCGCCGAAGTGCAGGGTCGGGCACTGCGCATCGTCACCACCGTCGCCCCGATCACCAGCCTCGTTGCCCAGATCACCGGCGGCTCCGGGGCACAAGTCGTAGGTCTGGTACCTGAAGGCACCAACTCGCACACCTTCGAGCCGCCACCCAGTGCTGCGGCCGTGCTCGAGTCGGCCGACGTCGTATTCATGAACGGTCTCGTCCTCGAAGAGCCGACGAAGGACCTCGCCGCCGCGAACGTCGGTGCCACGACCACGTTGTGCGAGTTGGGCACCGCGATTCTGCCCGAGAGCGAGTGGCTGTACGACTTCTCGTTCCCGAAAGAAGGCGGTAAACCCAACCCCCATCTCTGGACGAACCCGCCGATGGCCAAGTCGTACGCGCAAATCGTTCGCGACCTTTTGAGCGAGGCGGATCCGGCGAACGCGGCCACGTACGCGGCCAACTTCGACACGCTCGCATCGAAGATCGACGCGCTCGACGAGGCCATGGTCGCCGCGACGGCCACCGTGCCCAGCGAGCGTCGCCTGCTGCTCACGTACCACGACGCGTACGCATACTTCGCCAAGCACTACGGCTGGACGGTCGTCGGAGCGATCCAACCTTCGTCGTTCGACGAACCCAGCCCGAAAGAGATCGCAGAGTTGATCGGACAAGTCCGCGAGAAGCAGGTTCCTGCGGTGTTCGGCAGCGAGGTGTTTCCGTCGGCGGTGCTCGAGCAGATCGGCAAAGAGACTGGTGCGCGCTACATCGACGTGCTGCGTGACGACGACCTCCCTGGTGCGCCGGGTGAGCCCGAACACTCGTGGCAGGGATTGATGCGATTCAACTTCGTCACGATGATCGAAGCGTTGGGTGGTGACGCATCGGCGTTGAAGTCGCTCGACACTCGACCGTCGGTCGTCGACGACGCCGAATATCCTCAGTGATCCGAATCACCGAGGAACCACTTCTTCGTTGCGATGCGTTGAGCGTCGCGTACGGCAACAACTTTGCGCTCGAGAACGTGACGATGCACGTCCGGCGCGGTGAGTTCGTCGGCATCGTGGGACCTTCCGGATCCGGAAAGACGTCGTTGCTGCGGGCAATCACGGGCGCGATACCCGCGGCTCGCGGCAGCGTCGAGGTGGCGCGCGGAACCCGCTTGGGGTACGTGCCGCAGGTGGAGTCGGTCGACTGGAACTTTCCGATCACCGTCGCAGAAGTGCTCACGATGACCCGGACGCGACGTCGGTGGCCGTCGGTGACCGCCGAGGAGCGTGACGAGATGACGGATGTGCTCGAAAGCCTCGGTCTCGGCGGTCTGCATCACCGTCACATTCGCGAGTTGAGCGGCGGCCAGCAACAGCGAGTCTTCGTCGCTCGGGCGATGTTCGGCAAACCCGACGTGCTGTTGCTCGACGAACCCACCTCTGGTGTCGACGTTCGCACGCGGCACGAGGTGCTCCACTTGCTGCATGATCTGCACGACCACGGCACCACGATCGTGCTCACGACACACGATCTGAATGGGCTCGCCAGCCATTTGCCGCGGTTGGTGTGCCTCAACTGCGAAGTCATCGCCGACGGTCCGCCGCGAGAGACATTGATTCCGGAAGTGCTCGAACGCACCTACGGAGCGCCGCTGCACGTGCTCGAGCACGGGGGAATGCCCATCGTGCTCGACCACGACTACGAAACCACCGAGAGTCGACGTGCCACGACGCACCGACTGCGCGCCGCACGCGCCACGTCGCGCGGGTTGCAGGCTGACGAGACCAGTGGATCGGGCGGCCCGGCGTGAGTTCGTTGGTGAGTGTGCAGACGTTCGGCGTGGACCTGCTCGCGCCGTACGAGTTCGGTTTCTTCGGCCGAGGCCTCGTCGCTGCCACGCTCGCCGGCGCCCTCTGCGGAGTGCTCGGGGTATACGTCGTCTTGCGCGGCATGAGCTACATCGGCCACGGCCTGTCGCACGCCGTGTTCGGCGGGGCTGCTGCGTCGGCGGTGATGTCGGTCAACTTCTTCGTCGGCGCGGGCATCTGGGGAGTCGTGTCCGGGGTGCTGATCGGGCGAATCGCTCGTCGCAAGATTCTCGGCGCCGACGCGGCGATCGGCATCGTCACGACGGCGAGCTTCGCCGCCGGCATCGCACTGTTGAACCGGTACGGCCAGGCACGCAAGAGCATCGAAGCCGTGTTGTTCGGCAGCGTGCTCGGTGTGTCGTGGGGCGACGTCGTGGCGATACTCGTGGTCGCGCTCGCCGTGTGCGCAGTGTTGCTGTTCTCGTACCGGGCGTTCTTGTTCGCCACGTTCGACCCGCAAGTGGCGGCCGTCTCCGGCCAGCGTGTGGCGCTGATCGAAGTCGTGCTCATGGTGATGTTGTCGGGCACGATCCTGGTAACGATGCGCGTGATCGGCACACTGCTCATCTCCGCCTTGCTCGTGATTCCTGCGGCCACCGCACGAATGACGACCAACTCGTTCGCCAAGATGCTGGTCATCTCGCCGGTGCTCGGTGCGGCGTGCTGCTTCGTGGGAATGAACCTCTCGTACCACCTCGACACCAGCGCCGGCGCGACGATCATCCTCGTCGCGGCCACCGTGTTCACGGCGGTGTACTTGTTGGCGGGCCGGCGAGCGCGCGTACGCGTGGCGTCATTGCACCACGTCTGATCGGGTGACGCCTCGCCTCAGCCCTGAGGCTTCAACACCCACTCCACGCCGTCTTTGGTGTCTCGTACCTCGACGCCGGCGGCGAGCAGCTGGTCGCGAACGACGTCGGAGAGGTCGAATCGTTTCTCGGCTCGAACGGTCTTCCTGATCGCCAGGAGCCCCTCGACGAACGGCCCCACAATCGCCCTCGGGTCTCGCAGGCCGCTGATCGCGATTTCGCCGAGGCGGGAGATCATCGAGCGCAGTGTGGCTACGGCGCGGTCGCGCTCGTCGCTCTGCAACGTGTCGGCAGACCACGCGCGAATCGCCGACTCGAGCGTGAGCACCGCCTCGACTGCGCGGTCGGCATCGCCGACGGCGAGTGCTGCATCGAACGCCGCACGACTCGACTCGACCGAGGCGAGCAGCGACGTCGGGGCGGGGGATGACGCTCGCACGTCGCTGGATTGCTCAGCGGCCGGCGCAGACGAACGAGCAGCGCCGCTTGGGGCGCCTCCGGCGGCAAACTCGGGCGAGCGGAGCACCTGCAAGGCGAAGGATTCTCCGGTCGAAAAGGTCACTTGGCGATCGCCCTTGCGCAATGTGACCGTCGAATTGCCGACCACCTCCGCGCGTTCTTCGTCGAGGTTGATCACCAGTCCCGTGTGCTCGTCGACGCCGATGATGAACTCGTCGGCCGACATCATCGACTCGAGCACCCGCAGTCGGCGTTCGCCGAGGTAACAGAACCTCGTGTCGTGAGAACCACCCTCGGCGTTGTCGTAGTGCGGGATGACCGAGGCGTTCACGCCGATTTCACGCAGCAGCCCGAGGCCGTCGTGCCAGTACGGGTCGACTCCGACTTTGTAAATCTCGTACACCGGCACCGTGCGCACCCCGAGCGTGAGCGCCGCCGCAGAAGCGAAGGTGACGACCCCGCCGTCCTTCAGCTTCGAAGCGAGCAGATTGCGAATCGGCGTGTCGGACCACTGTTGAATCGAGTACGTGGGCGAACCTGGCCCGGCAAACAAGTAGTCGGCGTCCTCCACGGCGCGCAGCCCGCGTTCTACCTGCGTCGGGCTCGGCATCTGTCCGTCGCTCGACGGCTTCATGCGGGTGAGGCCGGCCACGCGCAAGTCGACGTTCACGCTGGTCTTGAAATAGTCCACGGCGCGGGTCGCGAGCTCGCCGGCATTCTCTTGAAAGCCGTACGGCGTGTCGAGCACGACGGCGCGCACCGGCGACGGAAGCAACGCCGTGAGCCGACGGTGCGTTCCGACCATGGTCGGGGCGGTCTCGCCCGAGCCCATGATGGTGAGTATCCGCGGCAACGCGGTCATGCGAGAAATCCTCCAGTGACGTGAGCGTCAACGACGCTCGCCCAACGTTCAGGGTATTGCGCGTGCAGGTCGTGGTGTGCGGGGGAGAACCACTCCACTCGAACGTGCTCGTGACGTTGCGTGACGCGTTCGTAGTCGCCGCGTTTCGTGATCGAGTGCGCTTCGCCGGATTCAGCAGGAGTGAACAGCAACGGTCGGGTGATTGCGCCGACGATGTCGTGCGGGCGGTGCTCCCAGAGGCCTCTCAGCACGCGCATGTGGCGTTCTCTGGAGAGCCACGGACGTATCGATCCGTCGTCGAGCGTCTCCATGTTCGCGAGCGTTCCCTCGATCGCGGTTTCGGGCCAGCCTCGATACGCGTTGCGAATCATCGACTCGAAGCGTGAGCGCGGCGTGCCGACCAGCATCGGCGGCGCCAAGATCTCGGCGCACGACTCCCACGATGCGAACCTGTCGCTCAATTGAATGAGGCCGCCGTCGACGGCGCACGCACCGCGAACCAAGTCGGGTCGGCGGTAGGCGAGTTCGACGACGACGTTGCCGCCCCACGACTGACCAGCAACGACCGGGCGGTCGAGTCGCATCGCCGTGATCAGTGCGGCGAGATCGCCGACGACCGTCGCCATGTCGTATCCGTCGTCGGGTTTCGCGCTCTGGCCGTGACCACGTTGGTCGATGGCCACCACGTGGTAGCCGAGTCGGGCGAGCGAGTCGGCGGCGCCGTCCCACAGACGAGCATTGGAAGCCAGACCGTGCACGAGCACGA
>DAIPHP010000091.1:0-4849 GCA_036771295.1 Ilumatobacteraceae bacterium | reverse complement strand
GCCGCGATGGCAGCCGACACCAAGCACGCCACCATCGGTGCGCTCGTCACGTGCTATTCGTACCGCAATCCCCAACTGCTCGCCGACATGGCGCGCACGATCGACCACATCAGCGACGGTCGGTTCGTGCTCGGCGTCGGGTCGGGCTGGTTCGAGCGCGATTACAAGGAGTACGGCTACGAGTTCGGTACGGCACCGGGACGCCTCAAGATCCTGGAGGCCGGCTTGCCGATCATCAAGGATCGTCTGAGCAAACTCAATCCCGGCCCCGTCAAGGGGAAGATTCCGTTGATGATCGGCGGCAGCGGCGAGAAGGTCACGCTGCGACTCGTCGCCCAGTACGCAGACCAGCTGAACACGTTCGGACCGCCGGACAACTTCAAGAAGAAGAACGACGTACTCAACGAGTGGTGCAAGAAGGTCGGCCGCAACCCGAAAGACATCGAGCGCACCGTTGCGATTCGCCCCGAAGAACTCGAGAAGTCGGCTGAGTACGCGGCTGCTGGCGCGGATCACCTGATTGTGATGCTCGGTTCTCCGTATGACCTTTCGGCAGTGGAGAAGTTCGTAGCCTCTTCGCGGTGAGCGAGGTACTGCAGCGTTCGGCATTCGCCAGGCTGCAACTAGCAAACCTTTCGTCGGGCGTCGCCAACGGCGTCGTCATGATCACTGTGCCGTGGTTGGTGCTCGAACGCACCGATTCGCCGGCGCGTGCCGGCCTGCTCGCGGCGCTCGTCAGCTTGCCCGGCATTTTCGTGTCGCCGGTGGTCGGAGGCCTGATCGACCGCGTCGGTCGCCGCGCGGTGTCGGCGCTGTCTGACATCCTGTCCTGTCTCTCGGTGATGTTGTTCGTCGTCGGAGAGACCGTCACCGAACTCACGTACCTCTGGATCGCTCTCTTCGCGGTGCTCGGCGCGGTGTTCGACCCGGCCGGCTACACCGCGCGCAAAGCACTCATCCCCAACGCAGCACACTCGTCTGGAATGAGCGTTGAGAAGGCCAACGGACGCCACGAAGGTTTCTTCGCCATCGGTTGGATGATCGGCCCCGCTGCTGGAGCGTGGTTCATCGAAGTCGGAGGACCGACTTTGGCGTTCGCCAGCACGAGCGGGCTCTTCTTGGTCGCCGCTCTCGCAGTGCGATCGATGCGCGTGCGCGAACACCGTGGCGACCATGCGGGAGAACACGAGCCGTTCATGCAGGGTCTGCGCGGTGGTTGGTCGCTACTGCGCAGTGACCGACCGCTGCTCACCTTCACGCTCGGGCTCACCGTGATGAGCGGCCTGTACATGCCGATCGACACCGTCATCTGGCCGACGCACTTCAAGTCGATCGACAACGCCGCCGGGCTCGGTGCGGTGATGTCGGCCGTCGCGCTCGGTGTGGTGATCGGTGCGTTCGCCTACGGACGGCTGGCTGAACGTGTTCCGCTGGTCGTGTTGCTGCGCACCATCGTGGTGGTGTCGACGGCGGCGTTGCTGCCGATGGGCTTCTTGCCGGGCACCCTGGTGTTCGCGGGGCTCGCCTTCGCGACGGGGTTGGCCTGGGGTCCCTTCAACCCGTTGTGGAACACGGTCGTGCAACGGCGTATCGACCCTGCTTCTCAGGGCCGCATCTACGGGCTGCAGATGTCGCTCGTCTATGCGGCTCCCCCGGTCGGCCAGTTGCTCGTCGGTTGGGGAATCGAAGCGATCGGTCTTCGTGCGACGTTCAGCGTCGTGCTCGGCTTGTTCGCGTTGACTTCGGCGACCATTGCGTCGCTTCGTTCGCTCAGCAAGTTGTAGAGCGCTCACCGCGCGACAGCTGCTGTGCGGCAGCACTACCGGTGCGTGCCGGCTGCTACGCGGCGGCCCAGCAGGCGTGCGTGCCGCTCGAGATGCGCTCTGGCAGTCGCACTCGAGCAACCGGACCGTCGCTCAACGCCTTGGCGTCGTAGATCACGCAGTGCGACTCGTCATGGATCACGTCCGACGTGAACGTCACGAGCCACGCGTCGTCTTCGTCGACGGCGCCGGGCTTGCGCGCCACCACGGTCTCGCTACCGAAGACACCGTCGCCAAACAGCACCGGTTCTTCGCGACCCGTCATCACGTCGTGCTTGATGAGCCCGTCGAACGTGAACATGCCTTTGGTGGGCACCACCGAATAGACGTATCTATACGGCAGGCCTGCGCGGCTCTGGTCGATCATGCCGAACTCGGTGATGGTGTCACTCAGGTATCCCTCGCTCACCGCTCCGGTCTTCAGGTTGAAGCGCCAGCGATACGCCCTCGACTTCATCGAGTGCAGGTCGAGAAATCGGAACATCTTTGCCTCGATTGTCGCGTCGCTCGCCACGCGCGGTGACGGATCGTCTTCGAAGTAGCCATCGAGCACCACTTCGTCGCCGTCTTCCCAGGCGTTGATCCAGTGCAGGACGAACGTCGGACGACAGTCGAACCATCGAATGTCTCCCGACGCTCCGAAACGAGGAATGATGCCGACCCGCATCGGCATGTCGCGGTGGTACCGAGTCGCGTAGATGCCGCGGTCGATGAGGTCCGGGTCCCAGAACAGCGGGCAGTCGTTGAGGATCGAGTAGTTCGGGGTGAACGCCATGTCGTGCGGAAGCCGTGAACCGGGCAGGTCGATCGGCACGTAGTGCACGAGTTCTCGTCGTGGCGACACGACGCCGTAGTGCAAGTACGGGGCCGTGGTCTGGTAGTTGAAGAACAGCAGCTCGCCGGTTCGTTCGTCGACCTTCGTGTGCGCAGACACGCCGGCAGCAGGAAACTCCCCGCCCCACGTTTCTTTGCCGAGATCGTCGAGCGTGCGGGGGTCGAGTCGGTACAAGTCGCCGCATTGGTAGAAACTGGAGAGAGCAACTCCGGCGTGCACGACAATGTCGGTGCTGGAGGCGTCCTTCATGCGGCCGCGCGCGCACTTGCCGTCGAGCAGCGAACGGCTCGGCGGCTCGGCGAGACCCGCCCACAGCGCCTGACCCGCGTCGATCTCCGCGCGCAATCCGTCGGTTTGCACGAAGCGGTTTCGGTACTCCACTTCTCCGTCGCAGAACGACATCATGTGGATCATTCCGTCACCGTCGAACGGGTGGTAGCGACCGATCGACTCAAAGAGCGGGTTCTCGGTGTTGCGCAGGTACACGCCGTTCAGTTCGCTGGGCACGCTGCCTTCGACCTTCAGGTCGCGCGCGGTGTGCTCGACGGTCTGCGGGCGCCACGCACCACTTCGGTACGGATGCGCGTCGTCGTGCGACAGGTTCGACGCGTAGGTGCGGTGCGTCGTCACGAGACGAGCGTAAACCCGCCGTCAATCACGAGTACCTGCCCCGTCATGTGCGGGTTGCGGATGATGCCGAGCACGGCTTCCGAACAGTCGCTGGCGTACGCCGAACGCTTGAGCGGCGACGCCTTCGACACGAAGTCGTGCATGACTCCCCAGTCTTTGGTCCACGGCGTCTGCACCAGGCCTGGCGCGACGGCGTTGAAGCGAACCGGCCCGTACGACTTGGCGAGCAGCACCGTCATGTGGTTCAGCGCGGCCTTGGTCATCGCGTACGCCATCGAACTGCCGACTGGTCGCACGCCCGCGATGGAGGTGATGTTCACCACGTTGCCGTCGTCGCTGTTGCGCAGGTGCGGAATCGCGGCTTTCGTCAGCCACCACGTGCCGTACACGTTCACCTTGAACGTCTTGTCGAAGATCTCATCGGTGAGTCCGTCGAGATCGCCGTGCTGCACGAGCGTGGTCCACCCCGCGTTGTTGACGAGAATGTCGAGCTTGCCGAACGTCTTCAGCGTCTCGTCGATCAGATGCTGGCCTTGTGCCTTGTCGCTGATGTCTGCCTGCACGTAGGCACCCTTCGTGACCAACGCGGCGGCGACTTTCTTGCCGGCTTCCACCGACGATGCCGAGTTCACCACCACATGAGCGCCGAGCTCTGCCAGGCGATGTGCAGTCGACTCGCCGATACCGCTCGACGACCCGGTGACGATTGCTACTTTTCCGGCGAGCTCACTCATGAAGCCGAGACTAGGCGCGACGACGCAACTTCGTCACAGCGAAGCGAACCGCGAAGAGCACGATCAACCCGACGACGACCCACTGCAGGGTCGCGACGTACGGCTCGACGCGTTCCCATTGGTCGCCGAGAATGGCGCCCGCGCCGATGAGCGCGGTGTTCCACACGATGCTGCCGATCGCGGTGTACAGAACAAACGGTGCCAGTCGCATGCGCCGGAAGCCGGCCGGTACCGACACCACCGAGCGAATCAGCGGGACGCATCGCCCCAGCAGCACGGCGGCTACCGCGTGGCGGTCGAACCACTGCTCGGCTCGTTGCAGGTCGGCCGGCTTGACCCCGAACCATCGGCCGAACCGGGCGATGAACGCACTCAAGCGCTCCGGGCCGATGAGGGCGGCGATGCCGTAGAGGATGAGCGCGCCGACGACGGCTCCAATCGTGGCCGCGAAGATCATCACGATCACCGAGCCGTCTCCGCGTTGCGCGACGAAGCCGGCGAAGGGCAGCACGATCTCCGACGGAATCGGGGGGAACACGTTCTCCAAGATCACCAGCAGCGCGACGCCGACCGCGCCGAGGCGCTCGATGACGTCTTGCACCCACGTGGCGACGTCGCTCAACACGAGGATTCACCGTAGTTCAGCGGCGCGCGAGGCCAAGGGAGCACCCTGCAGCACGCGACACGCGACGAACACCGCCGGTTTCGCACGACGCGCCGCCAGGCGCGACTGTGTCGCGCTAGTTGCGCGACAGCTCTTTGCGGTTCTTGAATTTCGCCGAGCGGTAGTCCTTGTTCATCAGCGCGATCACGTCGAGCGAAATTTC
>DAIPHP010000090.1:0-4857 GCA_036771295.1 Ilumatobacteraceae bacterium | reverse complement strand
CGAGTCGGGATGGTGGTGTTGCGCTCGATGAGCCGCGTCATCACGCCGCCCTTGGTCTCGATGCCCAGCGACAGCGGCGTCACGTCGAGCAACAAGATGTCTTTCACGTCGCCGCGCAACACGCCGGCCTGCACCGCCGCGCCGACCGCGACCACTTCGTCGGGGTTGACCGTGCGGTTGGGCTCTTTGCCGGTGAACGACTGGACGAGTTCTTGCACGGCGGGCATGCGGGTGGAGCCGCCGACGAGAATCACGTGGTTGATCTGGCCCTTGGTGAGCCCGGCGTCGGTGATCGCTTGCTCGAACGGTTTGCGGCAGCGCTCGAGCAGGTCCTTCGTCATGTCCTGGAACTTGGCTCGCGAGAGCGTCTCGTCGAGGTGCAGCGGACCATTGGCGGTCGCCGTGATGAACGGCAGGTTGATCTGCGTCTGTTGCACCTGGGAGAGCTCGATCTTGGCTTTCTCGGCGGCTTCCTTCAGGCGCTGTGCGGCCATGCGGTCCTTCGCCAAGTCCACGCCGTGCGCCGCCTTGAACTGCGCGACGAGCCAGTCGATGATGCGCTGGTCCCAGTCGTCACCGCCGAGGTGGGTGTCGCCGTGCGTGCTCTTCACTTCGAACACGCCGTCGCCGATCTCGAGCACGCTCACGTCGAACGTGCCGCCGCCGAGGTCGAACACGAGCACGGTCTCTTCCTTCGAACCCTTGTCGAGGCCGTAGGCGAGCGCCGCGGCTGTCGGCTCGTTGATGATTCGCAGCACCTCGAGGCCGGCGATCTGTCCGGCTTCTTTCGTGGCCGTGCGCTGGGCGTCGTCGAAGTACGCCGGCACGGTGATGACTGCTTGCGTGACGGTGTCACCGAGGTACGCCTCTGCGTCGCGCTTCAGCTTCATCAGGGTGCGGGCGCTGATTTCCTGCGGCGTGTACTTCTTGCCGTCGATGTCGTCGGAGTTCCATTTCTGACCCATGAAGCGCTTGATGCTGCGGAACGTGCGGTCAGGGTTGGTGATCGCCTGGCGTTTGGCGACCTCGCCGACGAGCACTTCGCCGGTCTTGGAGAACGCGACGACCGAAGGCGTCGTGCGAGCACCTTCAGAGTTGGGAATGACGACAGGTTCGCCTGCTTCGAGAACGGCGACGACAGAGTTGGTGGTTCCGAGGTCGATTCCTACGGCCTTGGGCATGATGGGTCCTCCAATGAGTGAGGGCGTCAGCCTATGGGGACCCTCTCAAGGTTGAGCCACCCTGACTCAGGATTTTTGTCACACAAGACTGAACTGCCGTAGACCGGCCCTTTGTGTGAGCGTCCCAGCTACTCGGCGCGGGCCAATGCGGCCTTGATTGACTCCCAACGAGGCAGCGAGGGCACTGCCCCTTGTACTTGGGTAGCCAGGGCGCCGGCCACGGCAGCCGCTCGCAGCGATCGCGGCAATGACGCCAGCCCGCCGTCGAGGGCGAGTCGGGCGCTCAGGGCACCGCAGAAGGCGTCGCCCGCCCCGGTCGTGTCGACCGGTGTGACGGGATACGGCGCGATCCGTGTCTCTCCGTCGCGCGTGACGAGTCGCGCGCCGCGCGCGCCTTCGGTGACGACCACCGCGCCGACACCCCGGGCGAGCAACGATGCCGCACCGCCGAGCAGCTCGACTTCGTGCTCGTTCGGTGTGATCACGTCGACGTGGCGCAGCACGTCGTCGGGAAGTTCTGCCGCGGGTGCCGGATTGAGCACCACGATGGTGTCGTCGCCCGCCAGTTCTGCGGCTCGACGCACGACCTCAAGACGAACTTCAAGTTGCATGAGCAACACTTTCGCCGAAGCAAGCAACGCCGCCGCACCGTCGACGTGATGAGCGGAGAGCGCGTGGTTGGCGCCGGGCACCACGATGATCAGGTTCTCTGCGTCGTCTGACACGCCGATCAGCGCCCGCCCCGTCGGCTCGTTCACGGTCGCCAGGTGACGCACGTCGACGGAATCGTCGACGAACGCGGATCGCAGAGTGTCTCCTGCAGCATCGCGACCGACCGCACCGACGAACGCGGTTCGCGCACCGGCACGAGCGGCGGCGATCGCTTGGTTCGCGCCTTTGCCGCCGCAGGCCTCGAAGTACCCGTGCGCCGAGACGGTTTCTCCGGGGTGCGGGAGACGCTTCGCGGTCGCGACGAGGTCGAGGTTCGCAGAACCGACGACGACCACGTCGCATCGTTCAGCGTTCGACATGTCGGCGTCCTTTCTGCAATTCGTCGCGCTCTAGCCTTGCCGCGTGGCCTCCGCTTCGCAAACCGCGCCTTCCAGTGTCGGCACCCTCGTGGTGCTGCGCCACGGACAAAGCACCTGGAACGAACTCAACTTGTTCACGGGCTGGCACGACGTGCCGCTCACCAAGAAGGGCGAATCCGAGGCCGACGCGGCGGGTCGAACGATGCGCGAAACCGGGCTCACGTTCGAGGTGGTCTACACGTCTTTGTTGTCGCGTGCGATCGAGACCAACCGACGGGCGCTCGCGACGCTCGGGCAGACGAACGTCCCGGTCATCGGTGATTGGCGACTGAACGAACGTCACTACGGGGCCTTGCAGGGCCTCGACAAGAAGGAGACGACGCGCCAACACGGTGCCGAACAAACCAAGTTGTGGCGACGAAGCTACGACGTGCCACCGCCGCCGGTGGAGCGATCGAGTCCCGAGCATCCGGCGAACGACCCGCGATACGCGCACATCGACCCGGCCTTGTTGCCCGCGACGGAATGCCTGAAAGACGTCGTCGCCCGCGTCGTGCCGTTCTGGCACGACGTGCTCGTGCCGCGACTCGTTGCGGGTGACGACGTGCTCGTCGTCGCACACGGCAACTCGTTGCGCGCGCTGGCGATGCACCTGGAGCGAATCAGCAAAGAAGACATCGCGGAAATGAACATCCCGACCGGTGTGCCACGGATGTACCGATTCCATGCGCCGAGCGACGACGATCGCGCGCATCGCGAACTTCGTGTGGCGAACGTCGCATATCTCGGCGATGCGGCGGCAATCGCCGCGGCGACCAACGCCGTCGCCACGCAAGCCGGTACCTGAGACAACCTTCACCGCGCTTTTGTGCATCTTTGCACGAATTCGTTCGTACCGTGTTTGTCATGCCAAACAACGTCAATCCCCTCACCACGCTGCACCATGTGCCGCTCTTTGCCTCATGCTCGAAGAAGGATCTCGCCCGCATCGTCAAGGTCGCCGACGAAGTCTCGTTCAAGGCCGGCAAAGTGCTGATCGAACAGGGCCAGCCCGGGCGCGAAGCCTTCATCATCCTGAAGGGCAAAGCCTCGGTGCGCCGCAACGGCAAGAAACTCGCGTCGATCGGTGCCGGCTCGATGGTCGGCGAGCTCGCGTTGCTCGACCACGGCCCGCGCACTGCCACGGTCACGTGCGACACCGACTGCGACGCCCTCGTCATCAGCCAACGGCACTTCCACGCCGTGCTGAGCGACGTGCCGGTGCTAGCGCACAAGTTGCTCTCGACGCTCGCTTCGCGTGTTCGCGAGCTCGACCGCGCCTTCGTCGGCTGAGTTCGACAGCGAACTAGCGTTGCCCTCGTCATGGGGGGCGACGCGACTTCGACTGCACCCCGCTCGAAGCGACTGAAGCCCTACCAGCTGTCGATCTTCCTCGGCTGCGGCATCGGTCTCTTCACTCTCGTCTCGGGAATCATTCCGACCATCACCGGATGGGAGAGCGACTCCCCCGTTCACCGCGAGGTGTTCGGCGGAATTCCCGGGCCGCTGAAGGTGGCGTTCTACACGGTCATCCCGATGATGCTCGTGTGGGGCTCGTTGCGTTTCGCCGATCGCATTCGCAACTGGGA
This sequence comes from Ilumatobacteraceae bacterium, assembly GCA_036771295.1. GTDB lineage: Bacteria > Actinomycetota > Acidimicrobiia > Acidimicrobiales > Ilumatobacteraceae > F1-60-MAGs027. The sequence continues at coordinate 1,017 of DAIPHP010000090.1, read as the reverse complement.
ACGCGGCGCCCCCGACAACCGCCGCACCACGAAGAAAAACGTGAAGCGCCGTCTGGCGGACTTCCGCGCCGGCGTGTACATGCGCACGCTGCTGCGCGACTCGGCGGCCGGACTGATGCACTCGATGATCTACTTCGGTTTCCTCGTCCTGCTCGGCGTCACCACGGTGCTGGAAATCGACCATCAGATGCCGCCGGCGCTCAAGTTCCTCCACGGCGACGTGTACCGCGGGTACGCGCTCGTCGGCGACGTCGCGGGCGTGGTGTTCACCGCCGGCGTGGTCTGGGCGATCGTGCGCCGCTACGTGCAACGCCCGTACCGCATTCGAATCAAGTCGAAGCCCGAGCACGCGTGGATCCTTGGCGTGCTGCTCGCCATCGGCGTGAGCGGGTTCGGCACGGAGATGTTCCGCATCGCGGCCGAGCAGGCGGCCGGCAAGAACGTCGACTACGAACGCTGGAGCGTCGTCGGTTGGCCGCTCGCCCAGACGGTGAACGGATTCTCGCTCGACTCGCTGCAGCTGTGGCACCAGGGCTGGTGGGTGTTCCACGTCGTCACCTTCATCGCCTTCTTGGCGCTGTTGCCGATCACGATGCTGCGCCACATCTTCACGTCGCCGCTCAACATGTACCTGCGCGACCGCGACCGACCGAAGGGGGCGATGCGCGCGATGCCGAATCTCGCCGAGACGTCGCTGGAATCATTCGGCGTCAACGCAGTCGAGAACTTCACGTGGAAGCAGCTGCTCGACCTCGACGCCTGCACCATGTGCGGTCGTTGCACGAGCGTGTGCCCGGCGCACGCCACCGGCAAGCCGCTCGACCCTCGCGAGATCGTGCTGAAGAGCGGCGAAGTGATGGCGGCGACCGCCGCGCACGCCCCGGGCGGCAAGGTGTCGCCCCCCATCGGCGTCGACGCGGAAATCTCCGTCTCGGCCAACTCGGTGTTCGAGCGGATCACCGCCGAAGAAGTGTGGTCGTGCACCTCGTGCAAGGCGTGCGACGAGATCTGCCCGGT
>DAIPHP010000089.1:0-4867 GCA_036771295.1 Ilumatobacteraceae bacterium | reverse complement strand
CGATCACCACGATGTCTCCGCGGTTGTCTTCCATGAACTTGAGCAGCGTCTCGATTGCCTCCGGCCCGTAGCCCTGGTGCTGGTGCGACGTGAGCCCGTAAGCCTCGTCGATGAACAGCACGCCGCCGCGCGCTTCTTCGCACAGTCGCTGCGTCTTGATCGGTGTCTGACCGATGTAGGCAGCGATGAGCTTGGAGCAATCGGCCTCGACGACATGTCCCTTGTTGAGAATGCCGAGCGCCTTATACAGGTCGGCCACCATGCGCGCCACCGTGGTCTTGCCCGTGCCGGGGTTGCCGGTGAACACGAGGTGCGGTGACTGCTCGATGGCGGGCAAACCGCGCTCGACGCGGGCGTTGGTGAATTCGCGGGCGGCGACGAGCCGCTCGACTTCGATCTTCACTGGCTCCAGTCCGACGAGGCGACGCAGGTCGCGCAGTACTTCCGACGTGGTGGCGTCGCTCTCGCGGACTCGCGGCCGCCGGGCGCGTTGTGCGCTCGACGAGCCGCTGTCGTCGTCTCCGTCGAGGTCGTCGTCCACCGAGTCGCGAATGCGCTCGACGTGCCGAGGGCGTTCGCGTTGTTTCTTCACCTCGTCGCGAAGCACCTCCTCGACACGTGACGCCGCGTCGTTCGAACGCTCGAACACGGAACGTTGCTCGTTGACCTGGTACGCGATGCTGTCGAGCGCCTGCATGAGCTGCTCGGCGGCGATGGTGGAGACCGACAGCGAGTGCATCGCCGAGATGGTCTGCTCCCCCTGCGTCGCCTTCGTCAGCTTGAAGGTGGTGAAGGGCAGCTGGCCGTTCAGGCGGTTGATGAGCTCCTGCTTGGCACGGCTGACTTTGGTCGTGCAGATTTCGGCTTCGAAGACCACCACGAGGTGGCCGTTGAATCGTTCGTACACGCGGCCCTCGAACTTCTGGTCGTTGTAGCTGAAAGAGAAGCTCTCCCCCACCGCCACCTCGCCCCGGAAATCCGAGACCATTTCCGTGATCAGCTGGTTCAAGTAGTCGAGATGCTCCATCACTTTGCCCCTTTCTTCTGTGCGTGTTTGGCGCGTGCCGCCTTGACTTGGCGTTGCTTCTTGGACGCGATCACCGCGCGCTTCGTGCGTGCGCGGTGCTGACCCTGCTTGATCGCACGGTTGACCGTCTCACGAGCCACTTTGTGGTCGTTGGCGACGTCGCTCTGCGTGCGACCCTCGATCTCGTTGGCGATCGCGCCGTCGAGACCGACTGACGTGAACTCACCGAGAACCTCGGCAATCTCGCGCTGTGCGTCAATGCGGTCGACGACATCTTCGGGACGTTCGTAGGTGCTCGCCAACAGGTCTTCCCATGTGGGGCTGTCTTCGTCGCCTGGTCGCACACGACCCTGCAGGCCGATGACTGTGCGCTCGCCACGTGCACCCTCGCCGCGCTGTGCGCGAACACGACGGAGGTGGTCCCAGGCGGAGTTGGCGGCAACTGCATGGGCTGCTGCGATCGGGTCGGGGTACTTCAGCATGTACTTGCCCAGCTGCGCCATGACCTTTTCGGTCGCGTAGCTCGCGAGGTCCTCCGGATCGAAGTACGTCATCGACGCCTTTGCGAAGTGACGGATCATGTATTTCTGAAGCGCTCGTTGCACGGAGACGATGTACGTGCTCTCTGCGCGGGTCAAGGATTTCTGACGACGGGGATTCTGCTTTGCGGTATTCTCCTTTGTTCGTTGGTGGACTGTCTGGACATTGCTCACTGGTGACCCCTCTGGTTCACGACCGCCGGGTGGCAGTCATATTGTCAGTATGACAAGAGGGTGTTATGTAGTAGTAAAATTACATGATGCTCACTTTCTGTATTCCTGGCGCGTAGATTGGGGGTGCCTCATAGCGAACCTGACAGTGTAGCCGACAGACCCATGACCCGCAACCGCCCCTCCACCAGACCCTCTCCTACGCACAGGGCACCGGACGATGTGACCCCCTCACGGGACCCCGACTTCCACGTCACCGTCGATGTGCTGCTTTTCAGCATCCGCAATGACCTCCCCTCTTTAGGGGTCGTGCAACGGCGAGGCACCACCGCCTACCTCGACCAGAATCGCCTTGCCCGGCGTCGTACGCCCACCGCGCCTCGAGACGTGGTGCCCGTGCCGCGCGACCCACGTCTGCACTGGGCCCTCCCTGGGGGGCACGTCGGCCACCGCCTCCTCGGCGACCGCTACGGCACGGGAAACGAGCCGGATCTCAGCCTTGAGGCGGCGGCGTTACGCGTTGTCGAGCGGGAAACGGGTCTTCGCCTCACTTCGGCCGACCTGCACCAGGTACGGGCGTTCGGCGACCACGGCCGAGACCCGCGGAGCGGTCGGACCATCACGATCGCCTACCTCGCGGTGATCGGTGAGGACGACGAGCTCACGCTGCACCCCGACTCCGACGTGGGGCACGTCAGCCGGGTGCAGTTTCGCCCGATCATCGACCTGCTCGCCCGCCCGAGCCACCTGGAATTCGACCACGAAGACATCGTGCTCGAGGCGATTCGTCAACTACGCAGTCTCGCCGTGACCACCCCGATCGCAGCCGCGTTTTGCCGGCCCGAGTTCACCCTCGGCGAACTACGTCGAGTGTTCGAATTGCTCTTCCACGAGTCGCTCGACTCGGCCGAGGCGGCAGAGTCGTACGTCGCACCGGTGCGGGCCTACTTGCAGAAGCTGGAGAAGCTCTCCGACCCGAGCCTGCAACGAACCATGGCGATGCTCGCCTCTTCGATGCCCGCGTCATTCGAGTCGTCGGTGCGGCCGCGGCTGTCATCTGGGGCCGTCTTCGCGCGCCAAGCCGAATTGCTCGACAAGCTGCGGCGAGACAGCGACCGACTCAGACCGCCCAAACCTCCCCGTTTGATCAAGAGATTCGACCCCACCAACTTCAATCGCAAGCTCATGAAGTTGGACATTCTGGACGAGGTGCCTGGTCAGATGCGTCAGACGTTCGAACGGTACGGGAAGGTCGCCGGCACCTATCGACTGCGGCCGACCCACACCAACGCGCGATTCTTGCTTCGCCTCGACGGCCTGAGCAAAGACTCCGACAGCCCCGAATAACCGCCCAGCGAGACCTCCCGTCACCGCCGGTGGTGGGGCGTGCGTAGGACTACCCGTGGCATTCGGCGGTGGTTTCCTCCTTTCGGCCGCCGGATGCCACAACCATCGCACACCGTTCGTCTACGGTGTCGTTCCCATTTCCTTCACCCCAGCCAGGAGGCACTGATGACCCCACCCGACTCGACCATTCGCATCTCTGCGAGTGCGTTCCGCCAGCTGCTGAGCGCAGCATCCGACGCGGGACTCGGAAGCATCATCTCCGCGAGTTCGGTTCGCAACGACGGCGAACAGGTCATCATCACCATCACTGCACGCGAGGTTCGCGCACTCACCAACTGGTTGACCTTCGTCGCAGAGTCGCACCGCGACGCACCCATCACCGCAAGCACGGTGCACGTCAACGCGAACGAACCGACCAGCGAACACTCCTGGATGCAAGACGTCACCGACACCATCCGGAGCGCACCCGTCGGCTACGAAACCGTCAGCATTCCCACCCACGACAAAGGATCCAACTGATGACCATTACCAACATCGGGCTCGTCGACACCGAAGAGCTCTCGCGCGTCTTTGATTCCATCTGGATGTTGCGCACCGAGGGCAAGAATGTTCCCGGCATCGTCGTTTTCTGTCAAGACGGACGGCGCAAGTGGTGGATCACCAGCGACAAACTCACCATTCTCATCACCGGAGATTCGGCGAACTTCACGGGCGCGTACCGTCTTCCGCTCACCATCATCGCAAATGCGGGCCGGCAGAGTGCGGCGAACGGCGCGGTCACCTACACCATCGACGGCGACGTCATTACGGCAGAGTCGGCGCGCGGCAAACAGACCGTCTCGTGCAGCAGTGTTCCGACTCCCAAATGCGATCGCGTGGCGATCACCCGCTCTCGCGCGTCGGCACGACTCAACGGCAAAGATCTCGCATGGGCGGTCTTCTCAGGCGCGAACGTTCCCTTCGAGTCGATGATGTTCGACGACGAAGAAGAGCGTCAGGCACCGGACCACTTCACGATCAGCATCGAGAAGAACGTCCTCACGGTGTCGAGCGACTGGACCAAGGCAAAGATGTACAAGCAGACGGGCAGCACGGCGGCAGTCACCAAAGGGTCCGGGCAGATTCGTCTCGACCCCGACTTCCTCAGTGTGCTGTTCAACTGCATCGACGCAGACTCTGAATGGACCATCTCGTTCGATCCGGCAGAACCGCACTGTGTGGTGCTCGAGAGCGACTCGCAATACATCGTTTCACGCATGACCAAGATTCCCGCAGCAGAAATGCAGCAGCGCGTGCGCAATCTCTTGGAGTCCGAGAAGTTCGAGCATCAGACCGCTGGTGACGGCAGGATCGGAGTTCGGGTCGACGGCGTGGTCGTTTCGATCGAGTTGTTCGAGCGAGAAGACGACCAGGTTCCCCTGCTCGGCATGTCGACCATCATCGTTCGCAACGCCAACGAAAGCGCAGAACTGTTGCGCGAGCTCAACGCGCACAACCGCGCGGGGTCGGTCTCGCGTTTGTGGTTGGAAAAAGACAAGGTCTTGTTGGGAGTCGAGATTCTCCCCGACAACATCGGTGTTCTTCCCGCACGTCTGCGGCACCTGGCGAGCGAGGCGAATCGTTTGACCGGGATGCTCGATCCGTTCGCGGCAGAGCCAGCATTGCCGGCACCCAAGCGCAAGCGTCGCAAGAAGAAGGACGACGCCCAACCTGAGGTGTGGTTCTAGCCGACGACTAGACGGCGAAGATCGCCACCAGCACCGGCGTGAGCACCAAGCCGGGC
>DAIPHP010000088.1:0-4925 GCA_036771295.1 Ilumatobacteraceae bacterium | reverse complement strand
GGAAGAGATCGTGCTGCGCGACGGCAAGATGCGCAACCCGTCGTTCACCGACTACCTGTTGCCGACGGCCCTCGACGCCCCGACCGTGGTCGCCACGATGATCGAAGAGCCTGAGCCACAGGCGCCGCTGGGCGCCAAGGGCATCGGCGAGCCACCGTGTATCTCCGTGACGCCGGCGATCGCTGCAGCGATTCGTGCAGCGACAGGCAAAGAGTTGCCTCGCGTGCCGGTGCGGCCGCAAGACATCGTTTTCGGCTGATCAGACCCGCTCGCGTCGGGGCGCAAGCCAACCGACGTCGCCGGGCCGGCGCCGTGGAGCGTCATCGTTCGCGGCCGACGTCGACGAAGTGTGGCGGGGCGTCGTCGCAGGACTCTCGGACCACTGCACGTCGATGCCGATCGATCGCATGTCGCGCATCACGCCGCGTTTCTGCGACGGATCGACGAACGACACGACCGTGCCGCGTGCGCCGGCACGGCCGGTGCGACCGGAGCGATGTACGTAGTCCTTCGGGTCGTCCGGCGGGTCCCAGTGCACCACGCACGGCACGTCGTCGATGTGGATGCCACGGGCTGCAACATCAGTGGCAACCAGAACGTTGGCTTTGCCGCGCTTGAAATCCTGCAGGGCACGCTCGCGCTGGGCCTGGCTACGGTTGCCGTGAATCACCGCGCAGTACGACCCTTCAGCCGTCAGCTGGCGCGCCACGCGGTCTGAACCGTGCTTCGTGCGGCAGAACAAGATGATCTGCCCGAACTCGTTCTGCAGCGCAGCGGTGCGCGCAAGGCGCTTGTCTTTCGGGATGACCTCGAAGATGTGCTCGATATCGGGTTCCGATTCCGGCGTCGTGGCATCGTGCGTGACGGGAGATCGCTGGTAACGCTCGATCAGCTGCGACACCGCTCCGTCAAGCGTGGCGGAGAACAGCAACACCTGGCGCTGGGCCGGCAAGCGGTCGAGGATCTTCTTCACGGACGGCAAGAAGCCCATGTCGGCCATGCGGTCGGCTTCGTCGAGCACCGCGATTTCGACGGCTCGCAAATCGATGTCGCGGCGCTTCAAGAGGTCTTCCAATCGTCCCGGCGTCGCCACGACGATCGAAGCGCTCCCCACTTGGCGAACCTGCGGACCGTAACCGGCCCCACCGAACACGGCGGTGGTGCGCAACGCCCGCGAAGCGTCGAGCATGTCGATCTCACTGCGAACCTGCTGAGCCAATTCGCGGGTCGGTACGAGCACCAGACCCGTCGGCTGCGCCGGCTTGGCTCGCTTCAACCGCGAGACCAACACGAGGCCGAACGCGATCGTCTTGCCCGAACCCGTCGGCGCCTTGCCACACACGTCTTTGCCGGCCAAGCCGTCGGGAATCGTCATCGACTGGATGTCGGTGGGCTCGGTGATGCCGCGACGCGCCATCGCGGCGACCAACGGGGCTGCGATGCCCAGGGAACTAAACGAGGTCAGAACGATGCTGCGATCCGGTGCAATTCAGAGCCCGAGCACGCGCTCGACGTGGCCGTTGACGAAACGACGCTCAGGATCGAGACGCTCGCGCAACCGCAGAAAATCGTCGAATCGTTCGTATTGCGAACGCAGTGTCTCAGCACCTTGAAAGTGTATCTTTCCCCAGTGCGGTCGCCCGTTCATCGGCGCGACGATCGACTCCACGAGGCGGAAGTACCGCTCGTACTCCATGCCCTTGTACATGTGCACCGCGATGTACGCCGACTCTCTGCCGTACGAGGTGGAGAGCGCGACATCGTCGGCGCCGGTCACGCGAACCTCCACCGGGAAGCTGATTCGCAACTTTTCGCGCTCCACTGCCTCGACGATTGCCGTCAGCGCCTCGGGCAGTCGCCGACGAGGAATCGAATACTCCATCTCGTGGAACCTCACCAGCCGCCGAGTGGCGAATACCTCGTGACTGGCCTCGACGAACTCCTGTCGGCCCGTCGACGGCAACGCAGTGGCCAACTTCGGTATGAGTGACGGCACCGCCCTGCCGAGTGCGCAGACCGCTCCGAAGGCGTAGTTCTCGAGCACCGTCTTGGTCAGCCACTTCTTGGTCTTTGAGCGCGAGACGGCCGGTTCTTGCGTCCTCGTGTTGTGTTTGGTCAGCGCCCAGCGGGTGTGCGGCACCCAATAGAACTCGAAGTGGTCCGATGATTCGACGATGGAGTCGAAGTTGTCGAGCACGTCGCGCAAGCGCCGCGGTTCTTCGACCGCACGCAAGCGGAACGCAGGGACGACCCGCATGTCGACCCATACCAAGATGCCGAGGCTGCCGAGCCCTACGCGGCCCAGGCGCCAGACGTCACTGTTCTGCGTCTCGGAGCACTCCAGCAACGAACCGTCGGCGGTGACTAGTCCGAACCCCGCGACCTGCCCCGCGAGACCCGTGAACGTGAGGCCGGTTCCGTGCGTGGACGTCGAGATCGAACCGGCGACGGTCTGGGCCGTGATGTCTCCCATGTTCGCCAGCGCGACGCCGGCTGCGGCAAGATGCTGGTTGGCGTCGTGCAGCACCATTCCTGCCGGGATTCGCGCGATCATCCGGGCGGTATCGATGCCGACTCCTTCGTCGAAGTCGTGCGGCTTCAGCAGTACGTCGTTGCTCGGCACGATCGGCGTGAAGCTGTGCCCGCTGCCAGCCATGCGAATCCGTCGGCCCGGCTGGGTGTTGCGCACGAGGTGCTGCAGCTCTTCCACCGTGCGGGGCGTCGCGAGGGTCGAGGGGTTCGCGCGCACGCTGCCCGCCCAGTTTCGCCACGACGCCATCACTTCACCCCCACGAGTGAGCCGCCTCAGCCGCGGTTGCTGCGGTCGGCGAAGAAGGCGCGCACCAACGGTTCAAAGTGCTCGAGCGGTGCGCTCGTGTAGTCGGGGTCGAACGCCGGCGAGTCGTACTTGGCACAGAATTCCTCGGTGTAGTCGTAATACGGCGAATCCTTGAACGCGTCACGTGCGTTGCGGTCGAGACCGATGTGATGCCAGAAGTAGTAGCCCTGAAAGATGCCGTGCTGGGCGACCATGAAGTGGTTCGCCTCGCTGGCGAATGGTTTCACCATCGTGGAGGCGATATACGGATGGTTGAACGGCGCCAGCGTGTCGCCGATGTCGTGCAACAGCGCGCACACGACGTACTCGGCGTCACGGCCGTCCTGTTCGGCGCGAGTTGCCGTCTGCAACGAGTGTTCGAGTCGTGACACCGGGAAACCGCCGTGGTCGCTCTCCAGGAGGCGCAGCAGGTGCAAGGCGTTGTCGGCGACCATGTCCTGGGTCTTGCCGATGTGGCGCATGATGAGCGCCCAGTCCTCGCGGGTGGACTCTTGGAACGAGCGGAAGCTGGCCCGGTCTGGCGCTGCATGGCCGGTGTCGGCAGGCTGAATGCTCATCGTCGTCTCCTCAGGGCTCGAGGTGCAGCCAGATGGTATCCGCGTCCGACCGCGGGCTGAGGCGCGAAGCGCATACGACCACCTTGTCGCCGCGCTTCACCAATTTGCCCTCGCGTGCCGCCGTGAGAGCTGCGCCGATCGAGACTTCTACGTCCGGATCGCGCGGCGACACCACCGGGTGCACGCCCCACGCCACGCGCAGCTTTCGTGCGCTGGCTTCGTTCGGCGTCGCCGCGATGATCGGCGCACCCGGACGACAGGATGACAGGAGTCGCGCGGAATAACCCGTGTAGGTGAGCGACAACAACGCGTCTGCGCCGATGCGTCGAGCGAGCGAGCTCGCGGCGGCGGTCACGGCGGCGGTCTCGGGGTTGGCGTCGGCGAAAATCACCGGCAGGGTCACGTCGCGCTCGGCCGCCTCGCAGATCGCGCTCATCACTTCGACGGCTCGCACGGGGTTGGTGCCGACCGCGGTCTCGCCCGACAACATCACGGCGTCGAACCCGTCGCGCACTGCCCCGGTCACGTCGGCCACCTCTGCGCGTGTGGCACGCGACGACGAGGTCATCGACTCCAGCATCTCCGTGGCACACACCGAGATCACACCGCAACGAAGGGCCGTGCGCGCGATGCGGTGCTGCGCGGCAGGAACCACCTGGAACGGCAGCTCCACGCCGAGGTCGCCGCGCGCCGCCATCACCCCGTCGCTCACGCGACAAATCTCCTCGATGCGCTCCAGCGCTTGCGGACGCTCGATCTTGGCGATGACCTGCGCGGTCGGGCCGAGGATCGCGCGAACCTCTTCGACGTCACTGGGTCGTTGCACGAACGACACCGCGACGAGCTCGACGTTCTCGCGCTTGGCAACTTCGAGGTCGGCGCGGTCCTTGGCGGAGAGCACGCTGCCCATCACCTCGGTGTCGGGAAGGTTGACCCCCTTGTTCTTTCGCAGCTCGCCGCCGCGCACCACTTGCACGGTGACGACTCCGCCGTCGCGCGTGGAGACGTCGGTGATCAGGGTCTCGATGCGACCGTCGTCGAGCAGGATTCGCTGGCCGGCGAGCACGTTGACTCGCGCGCCCGAGGCCGAGTCGGGCAAGCCCAGCATGGCGAACGCGAAGGACACCGTCGATCCGTCGACGAGCGTCTGTTGCTCGCCCCCGTAGCGAAGCTTCGGGCCCTGCACGTCGACCAAGATGGCAACGTGCGGACGCACCCCGCGAATCAGTGCGATGCGTTCGGCGAGCACCGCAGTGGTGACGTGCGAGCAGTTGATTCGCAATACGTCAGCGCCTGCGTCGACGAGCGCCGCGAGAACGTCCGTGTCGACTGAAGCCGGACCGACGGTGGCGATGATTTTGGTTTGACGCATCGACGTCCATTCTCGCCGTTGGCGGCGTTCACGGCAGGTATACGTCACCAACCAACGAGTTCTGGTGTCGAAGGGGGGACTTGAACCCCCACGCCCTTTCGAGCGCCAGCCCCTCAAGCTGGTGCGTCTGCCAATTTCGCCACTTCGACGTGGTGTG
>DAIPHP010000087.1:0-4969 GCA_036771295.1 Ilumatobacteraceae bacterium | reverse complement strand
ATCTTCGCGCGACTCGAGCGCCACTACAAAGACATGTGCGACACCGAGTTCACCATCGAAGACGGCAAGCTCTGGATGCTGCAGACCCGCGTCGGCAAGCGCACCGGCGCAGCCGCTCTGCGCATGGCCGTGGAGATGGTCAAGAACGGCGGCACCGGCAAATACAAGTGGAAGATCAGCAAGAAAGAAGCGCTCATGCGCATCACCGCTGACCACCTCGACTCGGTCTTGCACCCGCAGTTCGCCAACAAGACCAAGGCGGTCGCCAAAGGTCTCGCCGCGTCGCCCGGCGCGGCGGTCGGCAAGGTGTATTTCACCGCCGACGATGCGGAGCGCGCCGCCAAAGCCGGCGAGGCGGTCATCCTCGTTCGCAACGAGACGAGCCCCGAAGACGTGCACGGCATGATGGTCGCCAAAGGCATCCTCACCGCGCGCGGCGGCCTCGTCAGCCACGCCGCCGTCGTCGCCCGCGGTTGGGGAACTCCCGCCGTCGTCGGTGCCGAAGCGGTCAAGATTGACGGCAAGCAGTTCGCCGTCGGCGACACCGTGGTGCGCGAAGGCGACACCATCTCCATCGACGGCGCGACGGGCGAGATCATGCTCGGCGCGCTCGCGATGGCCGGGTCGAAGCCGCCGGCGGAATTCCACACGATTCTCAAGTGGGCCGACGAGATTCGCAAAGGCAAGCTGGCCGTGCGCGCCAACGCCGACACCGGCGACGACTCCAAGGTCGCCCGCGAGTTCGGCGCCGAAGGAATCGGACTCTGCCGCACCGAGCACATGTTCCTGGCCCCCGACCGCCTGCCGGTCGTGCGCCGCATGATCCTCGCCGATTCGCCCGCGCAAGAAACTGCGGCGCTCGAAGAACTTCGCTCCGTGCAGAAAGAAGACTTCGCGTCGATCTTGCGCGAGATGAGCGGCCTGCCGGTCACCGTGCGCTTGCTCGACCCGCCGCTGCACGAGTTCCTCCCGCGCGTCGACGAACTCGAGATCAAGGCCGCCACCGGCGGTCTCTCGAACGAAGAGAAGCAGCTGCTCAAAGCCGCGCACGCCTGGGCCGAAGTCAACCCGATGCTCGGCACGCGCGGCGTGCGACTCGGCGTGATCAAGCCGGGTCTGTACGCAATGCAGGTTCGCGCGCTCATGGAAGCCGCCGACCAAGTGGCAGGCGAGGGCTACGAGCCGATCGTCGAAGTGATGATCCCGCTCACCGTCACCGACGACGAGCTCGCGCTGGCGCGCGGCTGGGTGCAGAGCGTGCTCGACGAGTTCGCGTCGCGACCGCGCACCACGCCGTCGGGCAAGAAGGCCAAGCGGCCGCAAGTCACCATCGGCACGATGATCGAGACGCCGCGCGCGGCGATTCGCGCCGACGAACTCGCGGCACACGCCGACTTCTTCAGCTTCGGTACCAACGACCTCACGCAGATGACGTTCGGCTTCAGCCGTGACGACGTCGAAAGTCGCATGATGCCGGCGTATCTCGAGGCTGGGTTGCTGAAGCGCAACCCGTTCGAGACCATCGACCAGACGGGCGTCGGCGAACTCGTCGAGATCGCCGCCAAGCGCGGTCGCAAAGCCAAGCGCAAGCTGAAGCTCGGCGTCTGTGGCGAGCACGGCGGTGACCCTGAGTCGATCGGCCTCTTCTACCGAGCGGGCCTCGACTATGTCAGTTGCTCGCCGTACCGAATCCCCATCGCGCGCCTCGCGGCGGCGCAGGCGATCATCGGCGGCGCAAAGAGCGAGACGAAGTAACCCTCCGCACCGGGTTGCATACCGTTCGCACCTCGTTGCAGACGGTAGGTTCGCTTAAGTGATTGAAGCGGTGTTGTCGGCGACCACCGACGACGGCTCGTTCGCCAACGTCGCGGTTCCCGCGTGGGGCTGGCCGCTTCTGCTCGGCACGATCACCGTCGCGCTGCTCGTCGACCTGCTGGTGTTCCATCGCAAGGCGCACGTCGTGAAACTGCGCGAAGCGGCCATCGAGAGCGCGGTGTGGGTGGGTCTTGGTCTCGCCTTCACCGGAGTGATCGCGTGGATGTTTGCCGGCCAGGGCGAAGGCAGCGCACCGGCAGTGGAGTACCTGAGCGCCTACTTGATCGAGAAGAGTCTCTCTGTCGACAACGTCTTCGTCTGGGCGGTGATCTTCTCGCACTTCGCCGTGCCGAGGCAGTACCAGCACCGAACATTGTTCTGGGGAATCTTCGGTGCGCTCGTCATGCGGTTCGTCTTCATCGCCGTCGGCACCGCCGTGATCAATCGATTCAAGGTGCTGCTCGTCGTCTTCGGGCTCTTCCTCATCTACACGGGCTGGAAGATCGTCAGCGGGCACGACAAAGACACCAACCCCAACGACACCGCCACCATGCGCTTGTTCCGTCGTTTCGTGCCGTCGGTCGACCACTACGACGGCCAGAAGATGTTCACGCTGGAAAACGGCCGGCGAGTCGCGACGCCGCTTCTCGCCGTGCTGTTGGTGGTCGAAGTGACCGACGTCGTGTTCGCGGTCGACTCGGTGCCGGCGGTGCTCGCGATCAGCCACGAACAGTTCATCGTGTTCGCATCGAACGCGTGGGCCATTCTCGGTCTACGAGCGCTGTTCTTCTTGCTCGCCGACATGCGCGAGCGATTCGTCTACATGCCGCAGACCATCAGCGCGTTGCTCATCTATGTCGGCGCAAAGATGACCATCGCGTGGCGCGGAATCCACATTCCGGTGGCGATCTCGTTGGCGGTCATCGTGGCGTTTCTCGTGACGGGCGTCGTCGCGTCGGTCGTGTCGAACAAGCGCGAGCGCGCCCCCAACTAGCCTTCGCGCGTGGCCATCAGCGAAGACGACATCGAGCGGGTTCGCACCGCGCAACCAATCTCCGCGGTCATCAGCAACTACGTGTCGCTGAAGCGCGCCGGTCGAAACTTCCTCGGCCTGTGCCCGTTTCACGGCGAAAAGACCCCGTCGTTCAACGTGCGCGACGAGACCGGTCGCTACAAGTGCTTCGGGTGCGGGGCCTCGGGCGACGTCTTCAAGTTCATCCAAGAAGTGGAGCGAATGGACTTCGTCGGTTCGGTCGAGCATCTCGCCGCCAAGGTCGGCATCACGCTCAACTACACCACCGGCGGCCCGTCGCGCGACCGCCAGCGCAACAAGGAACTACTCGAGGTCATGGAGCGCGCCGTCGACTGGTATCACCAACGACTGCTCACCTCGCCCGACGCCAAAGAGGCTCGCGACTACCTGCGGTCGCGCGGTCTGGCCGGCGATGTGGCGCGACAGTTCAAGATCGGTTGGGCGCCGGACGATTGGGACGCGCTCAGCAAAGCGCTCGGAGCCTCGGCCGAGATGATGCGCGACTGCGGGCTTGCATTCACCAACAGTCGCGGGCGACAACAAGATTCGTTCCGTGCACGGGTGATGTTCCCGATCTTCAAAGAGTCGGGCGAAGCCGTCGCGTTCGGTGGGCGAGTGCTGCCGGGCAGCACCGACCCCGCGAAGTACAAGAACTCGGCCGAGTCGAAGATCTACGCCAAGTCGAAGACGCTCTACGGCCTCAACTGGGCCAAAGCCGACGTCGTCAAAGCCGACGAAGTGGTGGTGTGCGAGGGCTACACCGACGTGATCGGCTTCCACCGCATCGGCTTCACGCGAGCGGTTGCCACGTGCGGCACCGCGCTGACCGAAGACCACGTGCGGCTCATCAAGCGCTTCGCCAACCGGGTCGTGCTGGCGTTCGACGCCGACGCCGCCGGTCAGGGTGCGGCAGAACGTTTCTACGAGTGGGAAAAGAAGCTCGCCGTGCAAGTCAAAGTGGCGCGGTTGAGCGGCGGCAAAGACCCCGGCGACCTCGCCGGCAGCGACCCGCAGGGCTTGCTCGACTCCGTGCAACATGCCGAAGAGTTCCTCGCGTTCCGCGTAAGGCGCTCGCTGGAGAGCCAGAAAATCGACTCGCCCGAGGGCAAAGAACGCGCCATCGCCCGTGCGATCGCCATCATCAACGAGCACCCGAGCGACATCGTCCGGCGTGATTACGCCTCGCAGCTGGCCGAGACGCTCGGAATCAAGGAGAAAGAAGACGTCGTTCGACGCGTCGACCAGCGCCTCGACCGCAAGATGTCGCGAATCGAGGCGTCGGCACCGGCGGCCAGCAGCACCCGCGAGAACGCGGAGTTCGTGATCTTGGCCCTCATGGTCAACGACTTCGACGCCGTGACCGGCATCGTGTCGGAAGAAGTGTTCGTTGACGAGTCGCACCGGCGAGTGTTTCGTGCGTTGTTGCAGCATCGCAACGACTTCAAGAGTGCCGAAGCCGACCTCGATCCCGAGGCGCAAGAGTTGCTGAGCCGCGTGCTCGTCGCATCGGTCGAAGGTGACCCGCGCAAAGAAGGCATCAACTTGCTGCGTGCCGCGGTGCGGCGCGAACTCGCACGGCGCGGCACCAACACCTCGCCGGAGGTCATCACCCGCGACCGCGGCATCCGTCAACAGGTGGAACGTTTGAGCGAGCGAGATGTGGCAGACTCTGTCGTCACGGACTTGCTTGCATGGTTGTACGACGTATCTTCAGCAGTCGAGGCGTGAGCCGCTAGTGGCAGGCCCGCGAATCACCGGCGGCGACACGCCCGACACGGTGCGCCAATACCTGAACGAGATCGGCAAGCACCCGCTGCTGACCGCCGCCGAAGAGCGCGTGCTCGGCAAGGCAGTGAAAGACGGCCAGGCCGCCAAAGAGCGCCTCGACGACAAGTCGAGCAAGCCGTCCGCCGCCGACCGCAAGTCGTTGCGCGACGCGGTGAAGGCCGGCGAGAAAGCCAAAGAGCGCATGGTGAACGCCAACCTGCGCCTCGTGGTGTCGATCGCGCGGCGCTACGACCGCAAAGAACTGCATCTCTCCGACCTGATTCAGGAAGGCAACATCGGCCTGATGCACGCCGTCGACAAGTACGACTACGAGAAGGGTTTCAAGTTCTCCAC
>DAIPHP010000086.1:0-5124 GCA_036771295.1 Ilumatobacteraceae bacterium | reverse complement strand
CGCACCCACATGATGAGGAAGGCGACGAGCATCATCTTGGTGATCATGATGATCGGCCCGGCGATGTTCATCCAGTTGTCGACGGAGTCGACGTCCGTCCAACCGAACCACGCGAACGGCACTCCCCATCCACCGAGGAACAGCACCGAGGCGATCAGCGAGAACACGCCGGCAGTGGCGAACTCGCCGATGAAGAAGATGAGGAAGCGGAACCCGGAGTACTCGGTCATGTATCCCGAGACGAGTTCGCTCTCTGCGATCGGCATGTCGAAAGGCGCCTGGGTGAGTTCTGCCTGTATGGCGATCATGAAGACGACGAAGCCGACGAACTGCGTGATGACGTACGGGTTGCCGAGCCCGTCGAACCCGAAGATCGAACCGGCGTTTTGTGCCACCACGATCTGTTGGAGATTCATGGTCTCGGCTTGGATGATCACGCCGATCACCGCGAGCACCATCGGCAACTCGTAGGCGATCAACTGTCCGGCCGCGCGCAGACCGCCGAGCAAGGAGTACTTGTTGGCGCTCGCCCAGCCGGCCATCAGGATGCCGAGCACCGACAGCGACGACACCGCGAGCGCATAGAAGACTCCGGCTTCGAAATCGGTGAACCACGCGTCGGGGCCGAACGGCACCACTGCGACGAGCAGGAACGTGCTGACCAAGACGACGATCGGCGCCATCTTGAAGATTCGTGCGTCCGCACGCTCGGGCGTGATGTCTTCTTTCTGCAGCCACTTGCCGACCTCTGCGATCAGCTGCAACGAACCGTACGGCCCCGCTTCCATCGGCCCGAGGCGACTCTGCATGAACGACATCATCTTGAACAAGAAGACATAGACGATGGTGCCGGCGGGCAGCAGCACCGCGACGATGCCGCCGAGCACGCGCAACAACGACTGCCCCCAGTACGGCACCTCGACGGCCAAGAGACCGCTCGTCATCACCGACGACGCGAAGCTCGCGCTGCTCATCGGTCGATGTCTCCGAGGATGAAGTACAGCGACGCGAGGATCGTCACGATGTCGGGTACGTACACGCCGCGCAGCACCCATGGGGTGACGGAGATGTTGTTGAAACTCGCCGAGCGAATCTTGACGCGGAAAGGTCCGAGCTCGCCGCGCGAGACCACGTAGTAGCCCATCTCGCCGAGCGGATTTTCCGTCGACACCCAGGCCTCGCCCTCGGGCACTTTGATGATCTTGGGCACCTTCGCCATGATCGGCCCGCTCGGGATCGTCTCCAGCAACTGGTCGACGATCTTGGTCGCCTCACGGGTCTCTTGCAGTCGCACCCAGCAGCGGGCGAAACTGTCGCCGTCGGGGTGCGTCCACACCTTCCAGTCAGCCTTGTTCCACGCCATCGGCAACGGATGATCACGGCGCAAGTCCCAGTCGACGCCGCTGGCGCGGAGGTTGGCGCCCGAGAGGCCGTACTGCAACGCGATGTCGCGCGGGATCACGCCGATGCCGCGCGTGCGCGACTGGAAGATCTCGTTGCCAAACAAGAGCTCTTCGATCTGGTCGCAGAACGTGCGCAGCTTCTTCATCACCGCTTTGGTCTCGGCGATCCATCCCTTCGGCAGGTCGTCTTTCAGGCCGCCGATTCGGTCGAAGTTCGGGTGAAAACGACCACCGGTCGCACCCTCGATGAGGTTCAACACGTACTCGCGGTCACGGAACGCAAAGAACACCGGGGTGATCGCACCCATTTGCACCCCGAGATCGCCCAAGAAGAGCGAGACGTTCGCGATGCGCGACAACTCGAACAGGATCGTGCGGATGTGCTGCGCTCTTGCGGGCGCCTCGATGTCCATCAACTTTTCTGCCGCGAGGATGAACGGCACTTCGTTGGCGAAGCTGCCCAACCAGTCGATGCGATTGACGAGCGTCGTCACCTGCGGATAGGTGCGAACCTCGGCGAGCTTTTCGTAGCCGCGGTGCATGTACCCGCACGAAGGCTCCGCCCACACAACCTGCTCGCCGTCGAGACGGGCGATGATGCGCAACGTGCCATGCGTGGCCGGGTGCTGCGGGCCGATGTTGAGGGTCATGCCCTCGGTTTCCAGCTCGACGTTCAGCCGCGAGTCGGCGGCTTGACTGGCGATGTACGCGAGCCGCTGACGGTCGCCCAAGACGCGGTCGGTGATGCTCATGACTCGTCACCGCCTTCGTCGCCGGCTCCGCCCGGCAGGGGCTCGACGTCGACGATGCCCGGCCACGGCTTGATCATGCGTGCGAGCAGCGGGTAGTCCTTGCGCAACGGGTGACCTTCGAAGTCGATCGGGAGGTACATGTTGCGCAAGTCTGGATGCCCCTCGAAGTTGATGCCGAACATCTCGTGCGTCTCGCGCTCGTGCCAGTTCGCTCCGGCGTACACGTCGTGGATCGACTCGAGCGAAAGCGAATCGTCGGGAACGTCGACCTTGACGATCACGCTGACGTGCGTGACCGGGTTCGAGACGCGCGCGAACACTTGCATACGCGTGGAGCCTCCTGCATACCCCTGGCGAATCGTCGTGTCTCGCACGGGTGCAGGCTCTGTCGGGTCGTCTTCGCCGCGACCGTACGGCGACGGCATCCAGTCGATCGCCGACAAGAACGAGAAGTAGTGAAACCCGAGCGCGTCGCGCAGCGTGCGCATCGACGACTTCCAGGCGTCCGTACGGACCCGCAGCCACAAGTCGTCTTTATGGAACGAATCGAGGAGACGATCTCCGAGCGCCGCCGTCACCTCGGCGACCGAGGTGACGCGCGGCTGTGCTTCCGAGGTGGTGCTCATGGAGTTCGTTCAGTTGCCGACGACAACCGGCTTGCCTTTCCGTTCGGCGGCGGCACTGGCGTCGAGCGAGCGCGTGCCTTCGCCGCGCCATCGAGCACCCATGTCTTCGTTCTTGATTCGCTCCTGCAGCAGCACGATGCCCTCGAGCAGCGCCTCGGGCCGTGGCGGGCAGCCGGGAACGTAGACGTCGACCGGAATGATTTGGTCGACGCCTTTGGTCACGGAGTACGAATCCCAGTACGGCCCGCCGCAGTTGGCGCAGCTGCCCATGCTGATCACGTACTTCGGTTCGGGCATCTGTTCGTACAGTCGCTTCACGGCCGGCGCCATCTTGTCGGTGACCGTGCCGGAGATGACGACGAGGTCGGCCTGGCGCGGGCTCGCCGGCAACGGAATCACTCCGAGTCGCATGACGTCGTAGCGAGGCGAACCGAACGCCGCACCCATCTCGATCGCACAACACGCGAGACCCCACTGGTACACCCACATGCTGTACGAGCGACCCAGGTTGAAGAGCGCCGACAACGGGCGCGGCATGCGACCACGTTCGACTAGACCCATGACGGATTCCGATTCACACCCATCGCAGCACTCCCTTGCGCCACGCGTAAACGAGACCGAGCAACAGCACGAAGACAAACACGCCCATCTCGACCAAGCCGAAGGTGCCGTACCGCTCGAGCTGGGTCGCCCACGGGAAGATGAAGACGGCTTCCACGTCGAACACGACGAAGAGCAAAGCGAAGATGTAGTAGCGCACCTGGCTCTGCGACCAGCCTTCGCCCCCGGGGTCGACGCCGCTTTCGTAGGTGAGGAGTTTTTCGCGTCCCGGCCGCGACGGTCGCACGACCGACGACACCCAGTGAAGGAGCCCAGCGAGAAGGACCGCCGCGAGCCCGAACCAGCCGACGGTCAGGTACGAGCGGAGAAAATCCGAAGCGCCAGATACATCCGCAGACATCGGGAAAAAACTACTACGCGGCTACTTCTGCGAGAAACCAGTCGACGAGGCGTGCCGTGGCAGGCGCGCTGTTTGCCGTTCGTTCGGCTGATATTTCACAAAGGTGCTTGGCGTCGATGCCGAGTTTGGCGAGCTCCACGGCGCCTGCACCGGTGCTCCAGCGAGTGATGATCGCGAGCGTCGCCTCGGGGTGGAACTGCGTGGCAAAGAGGCGTCTGCCGACCATCGCTTGCGGGCCGACGTCGTTGATCGCCACCGCGCGCAGACCCGCTGGCACCGTGAAGACGTCGTAGTGCCACTGCAGCCACTCGCGCGCGAGCAACTCGGGGTGGGCGGTGCTCGACACGGCATGCCAGCCGATCTCAGGCGTCGTGGCACGAGTGACGCTGCCGCCGAGCGCGTGCGACACGAGTTGTGCTCCATAACAGATCGCGAAGATCGGCACGCCGCGCTGCATCGCGGTGCGAACGAGGTCGACTTCTGCTGCAACTTCCTTCGCGTTGCTCTCCCAATACACCGACCATTCCGAACCGAGCAACACAATCACATCGACTCCGGCGAGCGTCTTCCACTCGCGCGGATACTCACGTTCGTTGTTCTCAAAGGAGAATCCCACCTCGCCTAACCGCGCACCCACGAGCCCCGGGTCGGCGTCGCCGCGGTTGCCGACAATGAGCGCACGCACAGCGATACCGTAGTTGTTGCATGGGTCGCGCCGGCGCCGTCGAGATTCCGCTCGAGCAGATTCGTCGCGTCGGAGAACGCGACCGCAACGTGGTCACCCGCACGCCGGTGGCACCGTCGGCACACCTGAGCGACCGCTGCGGCGGCTCGATCGTGCTGAAGGCGGAGAACCTGCAACGCACCGGAGCGTTCAAGATCCGCGGTGTCATGAACAAGCTCGCCGTTCTCGGCGAGCGTGCGCGCAAGGGCGTGGTGGCAGGCAGCGCGGGCAACCATGCGCAGGCACTCGCATTTGGTGCGCGACACTTCGGCGTGCCGTGCGAGATCTTCGTCCCCGCCGGCGCGTCACTTGCCAAGATGGCCGCGTGCCGCGGCTACGGCGCCTCCGTGCAAGAAGGCGGCGACTCGCTCGACATCGCAGTCGCGCGTGCAAAAGAGCGCGCACAAGAGTCCGGCATGGTGTTCTGTCATCCGTATGACGACCCCGACGTGGTCACCGGGCAAGCGACGCTGGGCATCGAGCTCATCGAAGACATCCCCGACCTCGCGCAAGTGATCGTGCCGCTCGGCGGCGGTGGATTGCTCTCGGGCGTCGCGCTCGCGGTGAAACAGTTCGATCCGTCGATCAAGGTGATCGGCGTGCAGATCTCGTCGTGCGCACCGTACGTGTACGGCACCGCGCCGCAGGGTCCGGTGCC
>DAIPHP010000085.1:0-5156 GCA_036771295.1 Ilumatobacteraceae bacterium | reverse complement strand
CACAGATAGATTTCCGTTCTCATGTTCGAATCGTTGAGCGACCGGCT
The DNA here is from genome assembly GCA_036771295.1 of Ilumatobacteraceae bacterium. Classification (GTDB taxonomy): domain Bacteria; phylum Actinomycetota; class Acidimicrobiia; order Acidimicrobiales; family Ilumatobacteraceae; genus F1-60-MAGs027. The sequence goes on along the minus strand of DAIPHP010000085.1, from coordinate 5,109 downwards.
CGGCAGCGTCGTTTCCAAACTGCGGAATCGCGGCCGTCTCAGCGAGGCCGACGTCGACGAGATTCTCGGCGAGATCCGCACCGCGTTGCTCGAAGCCGACGTCAACGTCTCGGTCGTGCGCAACGTGCTGGCGCGCATCCGCGAGAAGGCCGTGGGTGTCGAGGTCTCGAAAGCGCTTGATCCTGCGCAGCAGGTGGTCAAGATCGTCCACGCCGAATTGATCGGCCTCCTCGGCGGCGAGACGCTGAAGATCACCTACGCGAGCCAGCCGCCCACCGTGGTGTTGATGGCCGGTCTGCAAGGTTCGGGCAAGACCACGAGTGCCGCCAAGTTGGCGTCGTGGTTCAAGAAGCAGGGCCGTCAGCCGTTGTTGGTCGGCGCCGACTTGCAACGCCCGGCCGCCGTCGAACAGCTCCGGGTGCTTGGTTCGCAGATCGGTGTGCCGGTGTTCAGCGCGCCGGGCGACCCCGTCGAGACCGCGCGACTCGGTCTCGAAGAAGCGCGCCGCCTCGGGCGCAACGTGCTGATCGTCGACACCGCCGGTCGACTCGCCATCGACGCCGAGATGATGGAACAAGTTCGCCTCATCAGCGAGACGGTGCAACCTCGCTACACGTTCCTCGTCGTCGACGCGATGACCGGCCAAGACGCGGTCACCGTCGCGGAGGCGTTCAACGCCACGCTCTCGATCGACGGCGTGATTCTCTCGAAGCTCGACGGCGACGCCCGCGGCGGCGCGGCGCTCTCGGTGAAAGAAGTGATCGGCAAGCCGATCGCGTTCGCGGCGACGGGGGAGAAGATCGACGCGTTCGAGCAGTTCCACCCCGATCGCATGGCGGGGCGGATTCTCGGCATGGGCGACATGCTCACGCTCATCGAGCAGGCCGAGCAGGTCTTCGAGAAGGAAGAAGCCGAGAAAGCGGCCAAGAAACTCGTCACCGGCAAGTTCACGCTCGACGACTTTCTCGACCAGCTGCAGCAACTGAAGAAAATGGGCCCGTTGCAGAACGTGCTCGGCATGCTGCCCGGCGTCGGCGCCCAGCTGAAGGACGCCGAAGTGAGCGACGACCAGGTCAAGCGCACCGAGGCGATCATCCGCTCGATGACGCCCGAAGAGCGCGAGAACCCGTCGATCATCAACGGCAGCCGACGCACCCGCATCGCCAAAGGCAGCGGCACGCAGGTGCAGGACGTCAACCGCCTGGTGAAACAGTTCGGCGAGATGCAGAAGATGATGAAGCGGTTTGGGGGCCGCCTGCCGTCCAGATAGCCTGCACGGAGCACTCGGGCGGCTTGCCCGATGCGTCGCAATCAAGTCAGGAGAGTCATGTCCGTCAAACTTCGTCTCGCCCGCGTCGGCAAGACCAAGCAGCCGCACTATCGCGTCGTCGCGGCTGACACCAAGAAGGCTCGCAACGGCGAGTTCCTCGAGATCGTCGGCACCTACCGTCCGCTGGAGAACCCGTCGGGCTTCGCGGTCGACAACGCCAAAGTGCTGCAGTGGCTGAACAAGGGCGCTTTGCCCACCGAGCGCGTGCGCAAGCTGCTGGAGACCACCGGTCTCTGGGGCGAGTTCATGGCCACCAAGACTCCGAAGAAGAAGTAGTCGCCGTGGCCGAAGCAGCCGTCGCCACGAAAGTGCTCGACCACATCGTTCGTTCCATCGTCGACAACCCCGACCAAGTTCGCGTCGAGGCCGTCGACGATGACGGCGTCATCATTCTCGAAGTGCGCGTCGCCGACGGCGACCTCGGCCGAGTCATCGGTCGTCGCGGTCGCACCGCGCAGAACATCCGCGCGCTCGTGCGTGCCGCTGCTGAGAAAGACGGCGTCGATGTCGACGTCGACTTTCTCGATGACTGACGTCGCCTAGGTCGACGCGCAGGTAACCGACCGGTCGGCTGCCACACCCGATGCCCGCCATGCGCATCGACGTGTTCACGCTCTTTCCGTCGCTCGTCGACGGCTTCTGCTCAGAGAGCCTGCTCGGTCGCGCGCGCACCGAGCGATTGCTCGACTTGCGGGTGCACGACATTCGCGAGCACACCACCGACGTGCACCGCACGGTGGACGACTCGCCGTTCGGGGGCGGGGCCGGCATGGTGATGCGACCCGAGCCGATTTTTGCCAGCGTGCGCGCGGCACAACCCCCGCGACCGCTGCTGCTGTTGTCGCCGGGCGGCAAGCGTTTCGACCAGGCGATGGCCAAGTCGCTCGCGGCATCCGCGGGCTTTTCGTTGCTGTGCGGCCGCTACGAGGGCGTCGATCACCGAGTGACGCAGCAGCTGTGCGACGGTGAAGTCTCGCTCGGTGACTTCGTCTTGGGTGGTGGGGAAGTCGCGGCCTGCGCGATGATCGAGGCAGTCACGCGGCTGGTGCCCGGCGTGATGGGCAACGACCAATCGGCGACCAACGAGTCGTTCGAAGGCTCGTTGTTGGAAGCGCCCCAGTACACGCGTCCCGCAGAATTCGAGGGTCTCACCGTGCCGGAAGTGCTTCGCAGCGGCGACCACGCTCGAATCGAACGCTGGCGACTCGCCCAGTCGTTGCATCGCACGATTGCGGCGCGCCCCGACCTCATCGAGCGTCGCGGCGGGTTGAGCGACCGCGAAAAGCGTCTGTTGGAAGAGTTCCCGGCAGTGCCGTATCCTGAAAGTTCCCTATGAAACCCACAGACATCGTCGACAAGCAGAACCTCCGCACTGACATTCCCGAGCTGCGGCCCGGCGACGAAGTCAAGGTGCACGTGCGCATCAAAGAAGGCGACAAAGAGCGCGTCCAGGTGTTCCAGGGCGACGTCATCGCCATCGAGGGCTCGGGCATTTCCGAGAGCTACACCGTGCGCAAGAACAGCTACGGCGTGGGTGTCGAGCGAACCTTCCCGAAGCACACACCGTCGGTGGAGAAGGTCGAGCTCGTCAAGCGCGGCGAAGTGCGCCGTGCCAAGCTCGGCTTCTTGCGCGACCGCGCCGGCAAGTCCGCGAAGATCCGCGAGAAGCGCGAAGAGTAAGTCGTTCCCGACTTGCGTCGACCAGCCGGCCGCCGAGTTTCCCATTCGTCGCGCCGCGCCACACAGCACCTTGGTGGTGTTCGATGAACACTGACGACCTCGAACAGTACGAAGCCGAGCGCGAGCTGCAACTCGCCAACGAGTACCAAGACGTCGTCGGCATGTTCAAGTACGCCGTCGAAACCGATCGCCGGTTCTACCTGGCCAATCACGTCGACGTGCGGGTCGTCTCCGATGGTCCGCGCCCGCTCTTGGAGATCAACCTCACCGACGCATGGGTCTGGGACATGTACCGCAAGACGCGACTGGTGCCGAAAGTTCGCGTGCTGAGCTTCAAGGATCTCAACATCGAAGAGTTGCCCGCCAGCAACATCTGAGTTCGCCCGGCGTGAGCCGAGCGCGTGCCAATCGGGCGCGTGCCAACCGGGCACTTGCCAATCAGGCGCGTGCGCGATTCGCAGAGGATCTCGTGGCTGCGTGGTACGCGAGCGAGGGATACGAAGTCATCGCCCGCAATTGGCGGTGCCCTCGAGGCGAGCTCGACATCGTCGCATGGAGAAACAACGTGCTCGTCGTGTGCGAAGTGAAGGCCCGCCGCAACGCCGACTTCGGCGACCCGTTCGAGGCCATCACTCCTCGCAAGGTGCTGCGCCTGCGACGGGCGGCAGCAGCATTCGTCGATTCTTTACGCCTTGTTCATGGTGCGTCTGCGTCCACGTCGAAGGGCGGTCATGAAGAACGGGCGAGTCGTGTTGTTTCTGCCCGTCAGATCAAGGAAATTCGTTTCGACGCGGCCTCCGTCACGGGCGCGCGCGTTGAGGTGCGCCCGGGAGTTCTTTGACACCGTGCCGCCCGACTACTCTCGGGGCGTCATCGGAACCTAAAGGGGAACCATCATGAGAACACGAAACACCAAGATGCTGGTCGCGTTCGGGGCGGCTGTCGCCGCGCTCGTCGGCGGCCTCGTCGTGCCGGGTGCGTCAGCATCGAAGGGCGACGGCGCGGCCGTCACCCTCACGTTGCTGCACAACAACGACGGCGAGTCGTCGCTCGACACGTCGACGCTGCGCTCGGGCACCATCACCTATCGCTACGGCGGCATCGCGGCCTTCAAGTCGGTCTTTGACCGCGAGAAAGAAGCCGCGCGCAAGGCGGGCAACGCCGTGTTCGGTGTGTACGCCGGTGACTCGTTCCTTGCCAGCAAGACGCTCATCTGCAGCGAACCGGCCGTGGCTGGCTCGAAGGTGAAGCCGTACGACGCACTCGCGCTCCGCGAAGTCGGCTACGACGCGCTCGTACTCGGCAACCACGAGTTCGACTACAGCCCGAGCTTCCTCGGCCGCTACCTGAAGGCATTCGCCAACAACGGCAAGCCGACCATTCCGGTATTGAGCGGCAACATGGACTTCAAGAACGAGCCCGCGTTGTCGGATCTCATCGGGCCAGTGGGCCAGACCAGCAACAAGGCTGCTCCCGGCAAGAACATCTCGCAGTGGATGATCTACACCGACGAAGCGACCGGCGCGAGGTTCGGCGTGGTCACCGCGATCACCCCGTTGCTCGCCACCATCTCGTCGCCCGGCAAGAGCAAGTTGCTCACGGGCACGCTTGACGCAGTCGCGGCGCGCTTGCAGCGACAGATCAACTCGCTGCAGAAGATGGGCGTCAACAAGATCATCCTCGTCAGCCACCTGCAGGACCTGAACAACGACAAGGCGCTCGTTGCTCGCTTGAAGGGCGTTGACATCGCGGTCGGCGGCGGCGGCGACGAGTTGCTGCAGAGCGACTACATCGCGAACTCCGTCGAACTGCTGCCCGGCGAGTCGGCACCAGTCGGCACCTATCCGACGAACGTCACCGACATGGCAGGCAAAGTGGTTCCGATCGTCACGACGAGCGGCAACTACAAGTACGTCGGCCGAGTCGACGTGAAGTTTGACAAGAAGGGCAACGTCAGCGAAGTGGTGCAAGCCACGTCGTACCCGCGTCGCGTCATCCCGACGAGCGGCGAGTCGGTGATGCTCGGTGTCAACGACTCCGTGCTGCCCGACTTCGACCTGCAGACCAAGCTGCTCGGTCGCGTCAACACGTGCCTCGCG
>DAIPHP010000084.1:0-5221 GCA_036771295.1 Ilumatobacteraceae bacterium | reverse complement strand
TGGCCGTGCAACCCCGACAACAAGTACATCGTGCACTTCCCCGAGACGCGCGAAATCTGGTCGTACGGCTCGGGTTACGGCGGCAACGCGCTGCTCGGCAAGAAGTGTTTCGCATTGCGCATCGCGTCGGTGATGGCACGCGACGACGGCTGGCTGGCCGAGCACATGCTGATCCTGAAGCTCACGAATCCCAAGGGGCAGTCGAAGTACATCGCGGCGGCCTTCCCGTCGGCGTGCGGCAAGACCAATTTGGCGATGCTCGTGCCGACGATCCCCGGCTGGAAGGCCGAGACCATCGGCGACGACATCTGCTGGATGAAGTTCGGCGACGACGGTCGCCTCTACGCGATCAACCCCGAGGCGGGCTTCTTCGGTGTCGCTCCGGGCACCGGCTGGGGCACCAACGCCAACGCGATGCACACGCTGCACGCCAATTGCCTGTTCACCAACACCGCGCTGACCCCCGACGGCGACGTCTGGTGGGAGGGCATGACCGACGCGCCGCCGGCCCGCGCCACCGACTGGCGAAACAACGCCTGGACGCCCGAGACGTCCACGCCGGCAGCACATCCGAACGCGCGCTTCACTGCCCCGGCGGCGCAGTGCCCGTCGATCGCACCGGAGTGGCAAGACCCGAAGGGCGTGCCGATCTCGGCGATTCTCTTCGGCGGTCGCCGCCGTACGACCGTGCCGCTCGTGACCGAGTCATTCGACTGGAATCACGGCGTCTTCCTCGGCTCGATCATGGCGAGCGAGACCACCGCGGCGGCCGGCGGTGACGTCGGCAAGCTGCGCTTCGACCCGATGGCGATGCTTCCGTTCTGCGGGTACAACATGGGCGACTACTTCAAGCACTGGCTGAGCATCGGAAAGAAGTCGGATTCCGCCAAGCTGCCGAAGATCTTCTTCGTCAACTGGTTCCGCCGCGACGAGAACGGCCGCTACTTGTGGCCCGGCTTCGGCGAGAACTCACGAGTGTTGAAGTGGGTGTTCGAGCGTGTCGACGGTTCCGCTGCCGCTCGCAAGACGGCCATCGGGCATCTTCCTCCGGTCGATGCGCTCGACACGACGTCGCTCGACGTGGCCAAGGGCGACCTCGAGACGATTCTCGACGTCGATGTCGCAGGCTGGTCGAGTGCAGTTCCGCAAATCAAGGAGCACTACGCAAAGTTCGGTTCGCACATACCGTCAGAGCTGACGGGTGCGCTCGCCACGCTCGAGCGCGAACTCGCGAAATAACGCTTCGCGCTTCAGCCCTGGCCGACAAGCATCGCGCGGATGCCCAAGCCCATGATGAAGAGCCCGCCGAAGCCGTACAACAAGTAGACGCGCGACTTCAATTGCGCGCGGTACGAATAGATGATCGCGATGGCGATGATGCCGACGAATCCGTAAAAGGCATGAAACTGCGGGAACATCAACTTCTCTTTGTTCACCATCGCCACACCCAACGCCACCTGGATGAACATCGTCAACTGGGCCAGTGCAGTGAACCACCACAGGGCGCGTGAGCGAAGCGACTCCACCTTGTGGCACGCGAGCGCCCAGAGCCCGGCCATCGCGTTTCCGATGATGACGACCCACGAGAACCCTTCGTGCAGTTCGGAGAGCGTCGAGGCGAACATCAGACGACGAATCTACCTAATACACACCGCGACATCGCGGTCACTCGTCAACGGATGAGCGTGTTCGCCTCGGCCCCGCCTTCGAGCAGCGTGAGCGACCCGCTCGCGTCGACGCCGATCACCGTCACCGAAGCGTTGTCGACGCTGCGAATCACCAATCGGTCGTCGGCGACTGCCGCACCGATGATTGCGTTGATCGCCACGAAGTGCGAGAACGCGACGGTGTCTCGTCGAACGGCGCCGGCCCAGGCGAGCAGTTCGTCGCGAAACCGTGCGTAGGCGTCGCCGTCGTTTCGTATCAACTCGGCCCACGTGCCTTGCATCGCGCGACGCAGCCAAGTGACCCGATCGGCCATGTCCACACCCGACGGCGACGGAATCTCCGCGATGCGCGGTTCGATGCGCGCGGCGGTACCGGTGACTCGTTCATACTCCTCCGCCGTCTGGCGGCAACGAAGCAACGGGCTGGTGACCACCGCGAGGTCGGCGAAGCTCCACTTCGAGTCTTGTAATCGCACCGCGAGCCTCGACGCGGTCGCGGCCGCTTGCTCGCGTCCGAGGTCGTCGAGCGGCGGATCCATGGCAGTGTCCCACCCGGCTGCGGCACGACCGTGGCGCACCAGAAAGATGCGTGCCATCAGGACGCTTCGCTTTCCATGAACTGCACGAGGTCAGTCGAGCAGCGAGGCGATCGTCGACGGTGCCGAGGCACCCACCTTGATGAACCACTCCGTGCCGAAAACGCGCAGGAACGTGTCGTCCGGCATCGACGTGGCGAACCCGGTGTCGCTCGCCTGGCTGGCGTGCGCGGCAATCGCGCGGCGCTTGTGGTCGACGTACGCGCTGACGTCGATGTGATGGGTGATGTTGGCCGCAGGCTCGCCCATCGGGTTGCCGTCGTCGGCTGGTTCGCGTGGGTCGAAATCGTTGTCGATGCCGTTGGCTTTCGCCCACTCGAATTGCTCCACGAAGAAATCGCGGTTCAGCGTGACTTCGAATAAGTCGCGCACACCCGTCATCTCCGCGGTGCGCCGCACCACTTTGTGCACGTGCACGTGGTCGGGGTGCCCGTAGTTGCCGTGCCAGTCGTAGCCGACGAGCACCAGACGGTCGGCCTTGCGTTGCTCCTCGCCCACGATGTCGGCGAACCTCCGCGCAGCGTCGTCGACGTTCGAACGAATGAAGGCACCGGGCTCGTTGTTCTGCGGCCAGCCCGTCATACCGCTGTCTTCGTACCCCAGCCACTCGTGCCGAGCGATGCCGAGAATCGACACCACCCGCGCGAGTTCTTCGCGACGTCGCGCGAGCAGACCCGTTGGCGAGTCGACGTCGGACGGGCGCTCGCCGTGGCGGCCGTCGGTGGCGGTCACCAGCACCACACGGTGGCCGGTCGCGGCGTACTTCGCGATGGTGCCGCCACTGATCAGACACTCGTCGTCAGGGTGCGCGTGCAAGAAGACGATGGTGGCCATGCGGTACTTATGCCTGCTTCGCCGCGCCGGAGGCGATGAGCGTCTCTATTCGCGCGGCGTCGATGCCCCAGTCAGCCAACACGGCGCGCGTGTGCTGGCCGGCGTGCGCGGGAGGGGTCGGAGTCGAAGTCGAGCTTCTCGAGTAGCGCGGTGCCGGCGCCGGCTGCGTCACGCCGGCCACGTCAATGAACGTCTTGCGCGCCACGTTGTGCGGATGCTCGGCTGCTTCGCTCATGCGCAGCACCGGGGCGTAACACACGTCGGTTCCTTCCATGATCGCGTTCCACTCGTCGCGGGTCTTGGTTCGAAACACGGCGGCGAGCTTTTCTTTCAGGTGCGGCCACTTCGCGCGATCCATCTGCCCGGTGAGCTCCGCGTCACCGCTCAACCCGGTTTTCTCGAGCAACAGAGCGTAGAACTGCGGCTCGATCGAGCCGATCGACACCCACTCGCCGTCCATGCACTCGAACACGTCGTAAAAATGCGCGCCGGTGTCGAGCAAGTTGGTGCCGCGGGCGTTCTCGTCGAACATGCCGATCTGCTTGAACGCCCAGAACATGCTCATCAGTACCGCGGAACCGTCGACCATCGCCGCGTCGACGACCTGGCCTTTGCCGCTGCGTTGCGCCTCGAGCAGCGCGCACACCACGCCGTAGGCGAGCAGCATTCCCCCGCCGCCGAAGTCGCCCACCATGTTCAGCGGAGGAGTCGGCGGCTCGCCAGCGCGGCCGAAGTGTGCGAGTGCACCGGCGAGCGCGATGTAGTTGATGTCGTGGCCGGCGGAGTTGGCGTACGGGCCCTCCTGCCCCCAACCGGTCATGCGGCCGAACACGAGCTTGGGGTTTCGAGCCAGACACTGCTCGGGTCCGACCCCGAGACGCTCCATGACTCCCGGACGAAATCCCTCGATCAACGCGTCGGCGCGCTCGACGAGCGCCAGCAACGCCTCCGCCCCGGCCGGATTCTTCAAGTCGAGAGCGACGTTGCGACGACCGCGCAACATGACGTCCCAATGCGCGCCGCTGGCGCCCTCACGTACCGCCTGCGCACGCTCGACACGCACGACTTCGGCGCCCATGTCGGCGAGCATCATCGCCGCGAACGGTCCGGGGCCGATACCGGCGATTTCGAGAATGCGTACGCCGCTGAGCGGACCAGCCACGCTGTCTACTTCTTCAGCGTGAACGACGAGACGGTGTCGACGATGTGCGGCCACAGCGGCTGCGGAATGTCGTGTCCCATGTCGTCGACGAGCACGAGCTTCGCGCCGGGAATGATCTCGGCGGTGCGCTTGCCGGCGAACGGCGAGATGAGCGTGTCGTCGTTGCCGTGCAACACCAAGGTGGGCGTCTTGAGGGCGGCGAGCGCCTCGGTGCGGCGGCCGCTCGCGTAAATGGCGGCCAGTTGGCGCGGCGAACCTTCGGGATAGTACGAACGATCGAAGTCGCGAGCCGCGCTCTTGCGCGACAACTCGTCGCTTCGATACTTCTTTGATTGGAACGCCTGGTACTTGAGCGAGTGCTCGATGAAGCCGTCGCGATCAGCAGGAGGAATCGACATGAGCGCGGTCATTGCCTCGGGCGCCGACTGCATCGTCTCTGGTTCACCGGGCATCGACATCACCGAGACGAGCGACGCCGTGCGCTGCGGATGCTCGATCGCGAACACTTGCGCGATCATGCCGCCCATCGACGCACCGAGAACGTGCGCCTTGTCGATGCCGAGATGGTCGAGCAGACCGACGATGTCTTGAGCCATGTCGCTCAACGTGTACGGCACTGGCGGAATCGGCTGCTCGAGCAGCGCCGCGGTGACGACTGCGTCAGTGTTCACCTTGACACCGTCGAGCTTGGTCGACAGACCGACGTCGCGATTGTCGAAGCGCACCACGAAGTGGCCGCGATCGGCGAGCATCTGGCAGAACTCGGGCTCCCACGCCACCATCTGCGCGCCGAAACCCATGATCAAGACGAGTGCCGGGTTCTTCTTGTCGCCGAACGTGTCGTACTCGAGTTCGATCGCCAGCGTTTCCCACTTGTTGACGACGGCTCGTGGCATGACTTCACGGTAGCGTTTCGCCGTGTCGTCAGTCGCACGCGCGCCGGGTCGCGTCAACCTGATCGG
>DAIPHP010000083.1:0-5268 GCA_036771295.1 Ilumatobacteraceae bacterium | reverse complement strand
AGCACGTGACGAGCGCACCGATGGTGGCGTGCTTGGTGTCGGCTGCCATCGCGGCAAGCAGCGTGTAGCACTCGAAGTGTTCGGCGTCGGGGTTTCCGTACAGCGGATAGAAGTGGTCCCACGTCCAGAGGCTGTCGACACCGAGCGAGTCAGCAGCGCGCCACGCATCGCGCATCGCTTTGACGGTGGTTGCTTGCGGGTGGAGTTGTACGCCGATTTTCATGCCGCAAACCTAGCCTGAACGACCCATGTCGCAAGCAGCGTTGACGATCACCGGTGCGACGAAAAAGTTCGGTGACTTCGTGGCAGTGAACGACCTCTCGCTCGAAGTGCGAACGGGCACGTGCCTGGGTCTGCTCGGCCCGAACGGCGCGGGCAAGACCACGTTGATGCGCATGATCACCGGCCAAACGGGTCTCACCGCCGGAAGCGTCAAGGTGCTCGAACACGACGTCGCGCACGAGTCTCGAGCGGCTCGTTTTGCTCTCGGTGTGTGCCCGCAGCAAGACAACATGGACGACCAACAGACTGCCCGCGAAAATCTTTCGCTGTGGGCCGCGTTGTGCCGAGTGCCGCGGGCGCAGCGCAAGGCTGCGATCGCGCGGGCGCTCGAGACCGCGCAACTCACCGACCGTGCCAACGAGCGGGTGACGAACTTGTCAGGAGGCATGCGGCGCAGGTTGTTGCTGGGCCGCGCGTTCATCAATTCGCCGAAGCTCGTGCTGCTCGACGAACCGACGGTCGGCCTCGACCCGCAGGTGCGCAGCGACCTGTGGTTGATGATCGACTCGATGCGCCGAAGCGGCGTGACGGTGGTGATGAGCACGCACTACATCGAAGAAGCCGAGCGGCTCGCCGACGACATCGCCATCATGAACAAGGGCCGAATCATCGCCCGCGGAACGCCCCAGTGGTTGCGCGAGCAGCATGCTGGACTCGAAGCCGTCGAATACTTCGGGCCGACCGATGTGCTCGACGAGATCGCCGCGAAGGCGACGGCTGCCGGCTTGAAGTCACGTCGCGCAGGACTGAGCATCTCGGTGCTGGGTGTGGAAGGCACGAGCAACGCGGTGCTCGACTCGTGGGGTCGGCACTCGCGACGACCGACGAACCTCGAAGATGTGTTCGTGTTGTTGACGGGGGAGTCGCTCGATGGCTGAGTTCGACTTTCGCTCCCTGCCGGCCATTTGGACGCGCGAGTTGATCATTTTCAAGCGCTACTGGCAGGGCACCACGTTCACGGCGGTGCTCGAGCCGTTGATCTTTCTGTTCGCCATCGGTCTCGGTGTCGGCGCGTTCGTCGATGAAATCGACGGTATGAAGTACGTCGTCTTCGTCGGTACGGGTGCGGTGGCAACCGCGGTGTTGTTCAGCTCGGTGTTTCCGGGCATGTACAACACGTTCATCGCGCGAGTGTTTCAGAAGGTGTACGACGGCATCCTCTCGACGCCGACGACGACCGCCGAACTCATGGTGGGCGAGGCGACGTGGGTGGCCGCCCGTACCGCGGTGTACGGCTGCGTGCCGATGCTGGCGACGATCCCGTTCGGGCTGCAGGCCCGCTGGACGATGTTGTGGGTGCCGTTCATCTGCTTCATCTCCGCGCTCGGGCTGACGTTCCTCGGGCAGTACATCTCCGGGGTGGTGAAGGTGATCGACTCGTTCTCGTACTTTCAGTCGGCGCTGCTCACCCCGTTGCTCTTCGTCTCGGGCACGTATTTTCCGATCTCTGGTCTGCCTGATTGGTTCGGCACGATCAGCAACGTGAACCCCGTGTACCACTGCATCGAGCTGGTTCGTGACGCGTGCTTCGGCACGTTGTCGTGGTCGTCGTGGTGGCATGCGCTCGCTCTGGTCGTGTTCGCCGCGATCACGGGTACGTTGAGCGTGCGCGTGATGACCAAGCGCCTCATCACCTGACGCCTCGCGCGAGGGAGTCGCTTGGCCGTCGCGCAGTGCGGCGCGCGAGGGAGTCGGTTAGCCGTTGCGCAACGCGTCGCCCGAACCTTGTGACAGACTCTGCCGCGTGCCGCGCGCGCTACTGAGTGTCTACGACAAGACGGGCATCGTGGAGTTCGCGCGCGAGCTTCGCTCGCTCGGGTGGGATCTGTTGTCGAGCGGTGGCACTGCCCGTGCTCTCGGCGACGCCGGTATCGACGTCGTCGATGTCGCGTCGGTGACGGGGTACCCGGCGATGCTCGGACATCGAGTGGTCACCTTGCACCCCGCGGTGCACGGTGCGTTGCTCGCCGACCTTGACGATGCCGCGCACCGAGCCGATCTCGCGCAGCACGGTATCGAGCCGATCTCGCTGGCGGCGGTGAACCTGTATCCGTTTTCGCAAGAACCGAGCATCGATTTGATCGACGTCGGCGGCCCGGCGCTGGTGCGGGCGGCGGCGAAGAATCATGCCCATGTCGGCGTGGTGACGAGCCCGGCGCAGTACCGCTCGGTGTTGGACGAGCTTCGTTCGCGCGGCGCACTGAGCCCGCAAACTCGTCGGACGCTCGCGGCCCAGGCGTTCTCGATGACTGCCGACTACGACGCGAAGATCGCCGCCTGGTTTTCGTCGAACGACTCGTCGCCCCACACTGTGTCGGCTGCCGCGACGCCCGACCAGACCTCGGCAAGTGATACCGAGTGGTTGCCGGAACGCGTGATGTTGCACCTCGAGCGAGAAGCCACACTTCGATACGGCGAAAACCCGCACCAACAAGGCGCACGGTACCGCTTGGTCGGCACGAACAGTTGGTGGACGACCGCCGAACAACTCGGTGGCAAAGAGATGTCGTACCTCAACGTGCTCGACGCCGACGCGGCGTGGACCCTGGCCAACCGATTCGTCGAGCCCACCGCGGTGGTGGTGAAACACGCCAACCCTTGCGGTGTGGCGGTCGCCGACGACATCGAGACCGCCTACCGACGCGCCCACGAGTGCGACCCGATCAGTGCATTCGGTGGAATCGTCGCGTTGAACCGGACGATGACGACTGCGACGGCACGGGTGCTGTGCGAGGTGTTCACGGAAGTGGTCGTCGCCCCCGATTTCGAGCCGGATGCACTCGAGGTGCTGGCCGGCAAGAAGAACCTGCGAGTGATTCGCGCGCGACCGCCGGTTGGTGGCGGGTTGTCGATGCGATCGGTCGACGGAGGGATGCTCGTGCAGACAACGGACCCCGTCACCGATGATCCGGCGACGTGGAGAATCGTCGGAAAGACAAAACCGACCGACGCCCAACGCCGTGATGCTGCGATCGCCTGGGTGGTGTGCGCGGCGACGAGCTCGAACGCCATCGTGCTGGTCAAGGACGGGTGTGCCGTCGGTGTCGGGGCCGGGCAACAGAACCGCGTGGATGCCGCTCGAATCGCGTGCACTCGTGCCGGTGATCGAGCACGCGGGGCGTCGGCGGCAAGCGACGCGTTCTTTCCGTTCAGAGACGGGCCCGACGTGCTCGCCGCCGCCGGAGTGAAGGCAATCGTGCAACCCGGCGGCAGTCAGCGAGACGCGGAATCGATCACCTCTGCCGATGAGCACGGGGTTGCGATGTTGCTCACGGACATTCGTCACTTCCGACACTGATTTTTTGTCAATCTGGAGCCCGGCTCGAAGTGAGCACAACTATCGTTCGTGTATGACGCACAACGACGAGTTGTTTGATCGTTTCGAAGGGCTCACGTTCGACGACGTCGTGCTGGTGCCTGGTTTCAGCGACGTGCTGCCCGACCAAGTCGACACCTCGACGGTCTTCGCGCGCGACATCGTGCTCAACGTGCCGCTCGTGTCGGCGGCGATGGACCGTGTCACCGAGGCGCGGCTCGCGATTGCGATGGCACGATGCGGCGGAATCGGCGTGGTGCACAGGAACCTCGCGGTGGAAGACCAAGCGGCAGAGATCCAGAAAGTGAAGCGGTCGCAGTCAGGAATGATCTCTGACCCCGTCACGTTGCCGGCAAGCGCGACGCTCGACGACGCTGAAGAATTGATGAACCGCTTCAAGATTTCCGGTGTTCCGATCACTGATCGTGACGGAGTGTTGGTCGGCATTCTCACGAATCGCGACGTGCGATTCTGTTCGCCGCAGGACTACAAGCGCCCCGTCAGCGAGTTCATGACGAGCGAAGGCCTCGTGACTGCTCCCGAGGGCACGACACTCGAGCAGGCGAAGAAGCTGCTGCAGCAGCACCGCATCGAGAAGTTGCCGCTCGTCGATGTCAAGGGTCGTCTGCGCGGGTTGATCACCGTGAAAGACATCATGAAGCGACAGGAGTTCCCGAATGCGACACGCGACTCGAGCGGCCGCTTGCGCGTCGCCGCGGCGGTCGGCGTGGGTGAGGACCTCGAGACTCGAGTAGAAGCGTTGGCGAGGGTGGGCGTCGACGCGGTGGTGATCGACACGGCGCACGGCAACTCGATGGGTGTCGTCAAAGCAATTGAGCGGATCAAGGCCAGTTGGCCCGAATTGGCAGTGGTGGCGGGCAACGTGGTCGATGAGGGCGGTGTGGAGACGCTGCATGGCGCCGGTGCCGACGCGGTGAAGATCGGTGTCGGCGCCGGCTCGATCTGCACCACTCGGGTGATTGCCGGTGCGGGAATGCCGCAATTGTCCGCGGTGTGGTTCGCGTCGCATCGCGCGCGAGAACTCGGCGTGCCGACGATCGCCGACGGTGGCATCACGTATTCCGGCGACGTCGTGAAGGCGTTGGCGGCCGGCGCAAGCACGGTGATGCTCGGCGGGTTGCTGGCCGGCACTGACGAAGCCCCCGGTGACGTCGAGCTGTTCGAGGGTCGGCGATACAAGAGCTACCGCGGCATGGGCTCGCTCGGCGCAATGCAAGGACTCGGTGCGGATCGCTACGGTTCGGGGCAGGGTGCGGGTGGACGCAACAAGTTGGTGCCCGAGGGCATCGAGGGTCGCGTTGCGTACGCGGGCTCGCTTGCCGACGTGGTGTATCAGTTGGTCGGCGGACTGCGATCGGGGATGGGATACGTGGGTGCCGCGACGTTGCCGGAGTTACATCAGCGAGCCAAGTTCATGCGCGTCACCACTGCAGGGCGCGAAGAGAGTCACCCGCACGATGTGACAATCACGCACGAGTCCCCGAACTACCACCGCTCGTAACCGCGCGCTACTTGAGCAGCGAGATCACCACTGAGGCGATGCTCGCTGCCGTCGAGATCGACAAGATGACCAAGGTCTTGTTGGAGCGGAGTCGCTCGTCGAGGGCGTCGAACCGCGCATCGATCCGATCGAATCGCTTGTCGACTTG
>DAIPHP010000082.1:0-5319 GCA_036771295.1 Ilumatobacteraceae bacterium | reverse complement strand
AGCAGCAACCGGTGTCGCTCTCGCCGCCCCACAGTCGCATGGTGACGCCGACGACTTCGTGACCCTCGCGACGCAGTTCGGCGGCGGCGACCGACGAGTCGACGCCTCCCGACATCGCAACGAGCACCTTCATGCAGTCAACGCTATTGACGCCGGCGAAACTCGACTGCCAATGGCGCCGACGCGGGAAGTCGTGTGCGCTACTTGCGCAGTCGCTCGACGCTACGCACCACGGCGTCGGCGGCGACGCGGACATCGTCGGCAGTGGTGGTGTGACCGAGGCTCATGCGCAGCGCACCTTTGGCGAATCGCTGTTCCACCCCCATCGCCCGCAGCACGTGCGACGGCTCCATCGCCCCGCTCGCGCACGCTGAAGCAGCCGACGCGCACACGCCGGCTTCGTCGAGGAGAAACAGCAGCGCCTCGCTCTCCACGCCGGCGATGCAGAAGTGGGCGATGCCCGGCACGGTGTTCGTCGACGGCACGGTCTCGATCACGTCAGCCAGCCGGCTCGTCACCGATGACACGAGCGTCGACTTCAACGCCGCGACGCGCGAGTGTTCCGAGTCGCGGGCCTTCGCCGTGGCGCGCAACGCCGCCGCAGTCGCAACGATGCCGGCCACGTTCGACGTGCCGCTGCGACGGTCGCGTTCCTGCCCGCCGCCCATGATGAGCGGTTCGAGCGTCGTGCCAGCCTTCTGCACCATCACGCCCATGCCTTTCGGGCCGCCGAATTTGTGGGCTGACAGCGACACCACGTCGGTGACCAGCACGATGTCGCGCAGGTCGAGCCAACACGCGGCTTGCACCGCGTCACTGTGGAAGACGGCGTTCGGTGCGGCGTCTCGCACCACGCGCGCCACTTCGCGCATCGGAGTGATGCTGCCGACTTCGTTGTTCACCGCCATCACCGAAACCACACCGGTGCGCTCCCCGCGCTGCGAGATCGACTCAAGCGCCGAGCGCAGCTTCTGCACGTCGACGACGCCGTTTCGATCGACGTCGACGACGCTTCCCGAAACGTGCTCCACGCAGTGCAACACGGCGTGGTGCTCCGCCGCGCTGCAGACCGCGACACCTCCGTGACGGCGGACCGCACCGAAAATCGCCGCGTTGTCGGCCTCGGTACCGCCGCTCGTGAAGACCACCTCGCCCGGCGCGCAGCCGAGCACGTCGGCCACCTCGTCACGGGCTTCGTCCATCGCCTTGCGGGCGTCGCGAGAAAACCGATGGCTGCCGGAGGGGTTGGCGAATCGATCGTCCAAGTACGGACGCATCGCCTCGATGGCCTCGGCGCGCATCGGCGCAGTCGCGGCGTGGTCGAAATACTTCAGTGAACCACGATGCCCAGACACCGTGCCGAGGCTAGTTCGCACGTTTCGCGCCTGATTCCCAAGTTTCGTGGTCAACTTATAGCGATGGAACGCGACGTCACTTACGGTGCGGCGTTCGCCGACGTCTACGACGAGTGGTACGGCGACGACGACGAACTTGCCGCTGCCGTCGCTCTTCTTTCGCAACTTCGTCCGCGACGCGTGCTCGAACTGGGTGTCGGCACCGGGCGCCTGGCGCTTCCGCTCGCCAGGGCGCTGCGCGATGCAGACCCCGACACGAGGGTCACGGGCGTCGACGAATCACCCGAGATGCTCGCGGTGCTCGCCGGCAAGAACTCGGCCGGGCTCGTCAGCACGATCGAAGGCGACATGGTCGACTCGCAGCCTGCCGGGCCGTTCGATCTCGTGGTGTTGTCGTACAACACGTTGTTCAACCTCACGCACGTTGACAAGCAGGCACGATGCATCGCCACGGCTGCCCGACGGCTGGCCCCTGGCGGTCGTTTGGTCGTCGAAGCCTGCGTCATCGACGACGCCGCACCCCGCCACGGAACCACGACGATGCGTCGCGGTGACTGGACGCTCGTCGTGGACAGCACCTTCGACGCGACGAGCGGGGCTATGGCCAGCACGACCACCAGCACGCATTCCGACGGTCGTGTCGTCGCACGTCCGACGCGAATCACCTACTCCTCGCCGCAGCGCATCGACGAGATGTGCCGCGACGCCGGGTTGGCGCTCGAGTCGCGGTACGCGTCGTGGCATATGACCGCCTTCGACGGCGACGCCGCTCGACACGTGAGCGTGTACCGCAACCTACGCTGAACGCATGTCGCAGATCAGGGTTGCCGTCGACATTGCCGCCCCGGTCGAGCGCGTGTGGCAGGTGGTCGAACCCGTCGAGCACCACGTCGACTGGATGGCCGACGCCGAGTCGATCGAGTTCGTGACCGACCAGCGCCGCGGCGTCGGTACGGCGTTTCTCTGTCGCACGAAAGTGGGCCCGATTCGCCTCACCGACAAGATGCGCATCACACGGTGGGAACCGAACCGGGCGATGGGCGTCGAACACGTCGGTCTCGTCACGGGCAGCGGCGAGTTCACACTCGAGGCACTCGATGCCTCGCGCACTCGCTTCGTCTGGGAAGAACAACTCACGTTCCCGTGGTGGTTGGGCGGGCCGCTCGGCGCCTTCGTCGGCGGAAAAATCGTGCTGCGGGCCATCTGGCGGGCCAACCTGCGACGGCTTGCCGCGCTCTGCGAAACTTCGGCCTGACGGGGCTCGTCAGCCGATCGCGCGCACCACTGCAGTCGCCGCCATCGCCGCGACCACGACGACGATGAACGGTGCGCGGCGCCACACCGCAATCGTCGCCACGGCCAAGCCGGCCGCCCGCGCATCGACGACGAGTTCGTTGGCGACGGTGAACGTGTCTTTCACGACGAGCGCCGCGAGCAAGCTGGCCGGAATCAGGGCGAGGCAACGTTCCAGCACCTGCGGCATCGTGCGACCGCCGACGACCACGAAACCGACGGCCTTCAGCGCGTACGCCGTCAGCGACAACCCGGTGATCAAGAGCCACAGCTCGCCGTTGCTGAGACTCATTTTCGAACTCCGAACAACACCCCGACCACCGCGACGAGAATCGCCACGCCGACCGGCACGAACGGGGTCAGTGCGAGACACACGAGCGCGCCGGTCGCGGCGGCACGTCGGCCGCGCGACGTGCGCAGATGCGCGGGCAACATCGCCAAGAACGCGGCCGGAAACGCCGCGTCGAACCCGAGCGCCTTGGTGTCGAGCAGCGAGCCGGCCAGCGCGCCGACCAGCGTGCCGAGATTCCACGTGACGAAGAGCGAGAGAGCCGTCGCCCAGAACGCGGTTCGCGCAAGTCTCGGTTCCGCCTGAGCCGTCGACATCGCCGTGGTCTCGTCGATCACGAACTGCGCGGCGAGCAGGCGGCGAGGCAACGAGAGACGAACGCCGTCGTTGTCGGTGGACACTCGTCCCGCCAGCGCCAGCCCGTACACGAAGTTGCGCACCGCGAGCAACGCCGCGCCGCCGAACGCCGCCGGCAACGAGCCGCCCGCACCGACCACGCTCATCGCCGAGAACTGTGACGCTCCGGTGAAGGTGAAGAACGAAAGAGCGCAGGCTTGCCACACGCTGGCCCCTGCCGACACTGCGGCGAGCCCGAACGAGAGCGCGGTCACGCCGACTGCGGCGCCGAGAGTGAGGCTCGCGTTGACGACTCGCTTGCGGTCGGGCGCGTCTGCCCCCTGCGTCACGCCGAAATCCCGCGCAGCATTTCGTCGGCCGCCGACCACGGGTCGAGCTCGCCTTTCATCACGCGGTTCTCCAGCACGTCCCACTGCTCGCCGCTGCACAACTCGCGTGCGCGAATCTCCAGGCGTCGCTCGACGATCTCCCGCAACTCTTCGCGTCGTCGCAGCTCGCGCCGCCTCGCCAAGTCTCCGCTCGATTCCGCCGCCGAACGGTGCGCGAGCACCGCGTCGACGAGATCGGAGACTCCTTGGCCGGTCGTCGCCACGGTCGCCGTGATGCTCGGCTGCCACTCCCCCTCGGCGAACTCGGTGAGTTCGAGCATCGCCTGCAAGTCGCGACGCGTACCTTCCACGCCCTCCCGATCGGCCTTGTTGATCGCGAACACATCGGCGATCTCGAGCAAGCCGGCTTTGTTGGCCTGCACGGCATCGCCCCAACCAGGGTTCACCACGACGATCGTCGAGTCGGCCTTGCCCGCGATCTCCACTTCCACTTGTCCGACGCCGACGGTCTCGACGAGCACCCAGTCGTGGCCGGTGGCGTCGAGCACGCGAATCGCCTCGCTCGTCGCGAGCGCCAACCCGCCGAGGTGACCTCGCGTCGCCATCGAGCGGATGTACACCTTGTCGTCGTGCGCGTGGTCCTGCATGCGCACGCGGTCGCCCAGGATCGCGCCGCCCGTGTACGGCGACGACGGGTCGATCGCGAGCACTCCGACTCGCGCCCCGCGGCCGCGCAGCGCGCCGATGAGCGCCGACGTGAGCGTGCTCTTGCCGGCGCCCGGCGCACCCGTGATGCCGACCACGTACGCGCGACCGGTCTTCGTGCTGGCGAGTCGTGCGACTTGGCGAGCGTCGTCACCGCCGCGCTCGACGAACGAAAGCAACCGCGCGAGCGATCCCCGATCGCCTTCGCAAGCGGCGGAGAACAGCGCGGTCGGGTTGTCTGACCGCGTTGCCATCGAGTTCAGACTGCGACGACTTCAGTCACGCCGTCGACGCGGTCACGCATGATGCGCTCGATGCCGGCTTTGAGGGTTTGGTCGCTCGCCGGGCACGTACCGCACGCGCCGACCAACGTGACCTTCACGACACCGGTCGTCTCGTCGACGTCTTGCAGCACGATGTCGCCGCCGTCGGCCTGCAACGCGGGACGAATCACTTCGATCGTCTCTTCGACCTGGCTGCGGATTGACACTCTTCACCTCGTGCGACTCGGCGCGATGATGCGCCGTGAGCACCTTCTACGATAGGTGCGTGTTCGCGCACCAAGGCGGTTGGGACGAGATACTCCTCGTCGTCGGACCCATTGCCGTGATCGTCTTCTTGCTCTGGCGTGCGACGTCGCGCGTCAAACGCGAGTCACGTCAGCACCAAGACCGCTGAGTTTCCCGACGAGATCGTCGTAGCCGCGGTCGATGTGGTGGATGTCATGCACGACGGTGGTGCCGCTCGCCACGAGACCGGCGACGACGAGGGCGGCGCCGGCACGGATGTCGGGTACCGACACCTCGCTGCCGATCAGCTCGTACACGCCGCGAACCGTCGCTTTGTTTCCGTAGATGGCGATTGACGCGCCGAGTTTGCGGAACTCCTCGATGTAGCGGAACCGGCCCGGGAAGAGCGTCTCGGTGACCGAACCTTCGCCGCGACTCACGCACAACATGCCGACGAGCAGCGGCTTGTAGTCGGTGGCGAT